>DATCPG010000001.1:0-6033 GCA_036570225.1 Gemmatimonadaceae bacterium
TCGACCACGGGCCAGAACGCGGGTTGACCATGCTGACCGACGCGCAAGGAAGCAGTAAGCACCGTGTCGGCACTCAGAGCGCGAAACTCCCGCGCGGCCTCGGCGCCCGATCCCCGCACGTGCAACGACTCGGCGAGCTGCATCGCGATCTTCTGTCCATCGTCTCTCGAGCCGACGCCCAGACCGACGCCTGTCCCGCTCTCCAGAATTGCGCCCTGGAACAGCCCCTTCGCCAACGGAGACGCGATCAGCGAGCCGACGCTCATTCCCCCGGCGGATTCGCCGAAGATTGTCACGCGCGACGGATCGCCGCCGAAGCGCGCGATGTTGCGCTGCACCCAGTGCAGTGCGGCGATCTGATCGAGAAGCCCGTAGTTGCCGGCCGCGTGGTGCGGTGATTCAGCAGCGAGCGCCGGATGCGCCAGAAATCCGAACGCGCCCAGTCGATAGTTGACCGTGACGACGACCGCGCCCTTCTGCGCGAGCCGTGCACCGTTGTGTCGCTCCTCGCCGCCGAATCCTGCCCAGAAGCCGCCGCCATGAATCCACACCATCACCGGACGACGCGTGGCGCGCGCGTCGAGCGTGCTCGTCCAGACATTGAGATAGAGACAATCCTCAGAGACACCGGCGGCGAACGGATCGATGTCCGAGTACGGCTGGTGCTGCTCGCAGTTGTGGCCGAGCTGACTCGCGGGTCGAATACCCGTCCAATGCTTAGGGGGTTGCGGCGGCCGCCAACGCAGAGCGCCGACCGGCGGTGCAGCGTACGGGATGCCGCGAAATACTTTCACGCGAGCGGTGTCGAGTCCCTGGAGTGTGCCGGTGTCGATCGTGACGCGCGGCGGAGCGGCGACGCGCGCAGCGCCAAGGGCGGCAAGTATCGTGGTCGCGATTACAGCGGTGCGCATCATCTGAAACGGTCGGTTAGGCATTGTCCAACGATGCAGTCGCGCGGGGTGGGGCGGCAAGATACCTTCGCCCCTATGACTGCGCGACTCGGTATCGGGATGGCCGCGCTGGGCCGGCCGGGGTACGTGACGCTGAATCACGCAAGCGACCTGGGTGGCCGTTACGACCCGTCCGCGATGGAATCGCACGCCCACTCGGTATTGGATGCTGCGTTCGACGCCGGGATACGCTATGTCGACGCGGCGCGGTCGTACGGCCGCGCGGAAGATTTTGTCGCGACCTGGCTGCGCAAGCGCGACATCCAGCCGGAACAAATCACAGTAGCCTCGAAGTGGGGATACACCTACACAGCGGGCTGGTCGACGACAGCGGCGCAGCACGAGATCAAGGATCACTCCCTCGCAGCCTTCGAGCGGCAGCTCGCCGAGAGTGTTGAACGGCTGGGACGGTACCTCTCGCTCTATCAGATCCACTCGGTGACCGCCGAGAGCAAGACGCTTGAGGATAAGGCACTCGTCGACAGGATTGCGCGATTGCGGGACAAAGGGATCAGAGCGGGACTGAGTGTCAGCGGACCCGGGCAGGCGATCGCAATTCGACGGTCGCTCGAGGTGCGTCGCGATGGAGAGCGCGTCTTCGACTCAGTGCAGGCGACGTGGAATCTTCTCGAGCGAGGCGCGGAGTCAGCGCTCCAGGATGCTCACGACGCGGGGATGAAGGTCGTTGTGAAAGAGTCACTGGCCAACGGGCGATTGACGGGAGATGCGGGAAGCGGGAGGCGGGAGGCGGGACGCGGGAAGCGGGAAGCGGGAAGCGGGGACCGCGGAAATGACGACGTGCTCTTTCCATCCGTCGCACGGATCCGCGAAGTGGCCGAGGCTCGGGGCACGACAGTCGAGATGCTTGCGCTCGGCGCCGCGCTCGCGCGTCCATGGGGCGATGTCGTCCTGACGGGCGCGGCCACCGTCGGGCAGATCCAATCCAATGTCGCCGCGCTCGAGCTTTCCTACGATGCTGCGGTCGACGAACAGCTTCGCTCGGCTGCTGTCAGCTCCGCCGAATACTGGCGTGGTCGCGGCACATTTCGGTGGAACTGATACTCGAACTGCAACTGCAACTGCAACTGCAACTGCAACTGCAACTACGCTGCCGCCCGCTGATCGCTGATCGCTGATCGCTATTCGCTGTAAGACGTCGGGACAGTAGGCTCGCTGATCAGGACACAATCAACTGCCTGTGCCCTGAAGCCACTGAGGGCTGTCCCGGCGCATGTAGCAAACAGCGTTAGTTAGCTATCAGCGATTAGCGGGCGGCAGCGTAGTTGTAGTTGTCTACTCGTCCCCCGCCCGATCATCCTCGTCCTCGCCAGCGGTCGCCGCCCTTCGACCAAAAAAACCGAATGGAATCGGGAACCCGATCCGAAGCACGCGCTCTCTCCTGCGCTCGGCGTCGAGATTCATGGAGCGGGCGCGGAGCAAGTCGTCCAGAGCAATCAAACCGACCAGCTTGTGATCCGCGCTCCGTGCGACGACCGGGAAACGCGTAAGTCCGGTGTGAGCCATGCGGTGCACCACCACGCGCAGCGGCTCGTCGGGATACGCGAACGTCGGCGTCGCGCGGATGATCGTCGGGAATTGTTCTCCGGCGCCAGTCCCTCCATCGTCGACCAGCTTTTGCAGGTCCACCCGAGTGACGACGCCGACGACGCGCTGCGACTCATCGACTACGGGGAACAGGCGCTGCGGGCCCTTCTTTGGATCGACGCGCAGCGATTCCACCAGGAGCTCCGATGGCGCGGTCGGCGGCAGCGCCACGATGTTGGGCCTCATCACTTCCTTGGCGAACAGAATCTCCAGAGGGTCGACCGCATACTCGCGACTCAGATGGAATCCGCGGCGTGCGACTTTCTCCGTCAGAATGGAGCGTCGCAGGAAGAGCACCGTGAACCCGTGCGCGATCGTCACGGCGACCAACAGCGGCAGCATCATGTTGACGTCGTGCGTGAGCTCCAGCATGAATATCACGCCCGTGAACGGCGATCGCATCGTCCCGCCGAGTATCGCGCCCATGCTCACGAGCACCCAGAACCCGGTTCCTTCCCCCGGCAACACCAGCGACTCGAGACCACCCAGAGCGCCACCCATCATCAGAAGCGGCGCGAGCACACCTCCCGACGTGCCCGAGCCGAGTGACACCGACCAGATGATGGACTTGACGATGAGAATGAGGATGATCAATCGCAGAGTGATCGTCCCCTGCAGCATCGAGCCGATCGTGTCGTAGCCGACGCCCAGCGCCTGGGGACACACGAGACCGCCAATACCAATCACCAGTCCGCCGATTGCCGGCCACCACATCCAGTGGATCGGCAGCTTCGCAAAGGCATCCTCGGACGCGTAAACAGCGAGAGTGAGGAGCGCTGAAAGTCCTCCGGCCAACAACCCCGCCAGCACGCAACCCGCGAGACCCGCTGGACCGATGAAGGCGGCGTGCGCGGGCACGGGGAATAGCGGCCCCATCCCCATGATGTATCTGCGGGCCGCCGCTGCCGTCGCGGCGGCGAGCGCAACGGGGATCATGCTGCGCGGCTTCCACTCGAACAGCAGCAGCTCCACCGCCAGCAGCACCGACGCAACCGGCGCGGCGAACGTTGCCGACATCCCGGCCGCCGCACCCGCGACCAGCAGCGTCTTTCGCTCCGCGCTCGTGAGATGGAAGAATTGCGCGATCAGCGAGCCAACCGCGCCTCCCGTCATGATGATCGGTCCCTCGGCGCCGAATGGGCCGCCGGATCCGATCGATATCGCCGAAGAAACCGGCTTCAGAATGGCGACCTTGGGATCAATCCGGCTGCCGTTGATGAGAATGGCTTCGATCGCCTCGGGGATTCCGTGACCGCGTATCCGCTCGGATCCATAGCGAGCCATCACGCCGATGATGAGCGCGCCGACCACGGGCACGATCACCTCGAACACGCCGAGCGTGTTTCCGGCCGGCGATACCAGCGCGGTGCTCCAGCGCTGGAAGAAGAAGAGGTTGGTGAAGATTCCGATCAGCTTGAGAAGCGCGAGGGCGACGTAGGCGCCAACCACTCCGATGAAAATCGCCATCAGGCTGATGGTGATGACGCGCGGCCGGGTGGTGAAATCGCCGAGCGGGGATGTATCGCCTTCCAGTTTGTACATTGTCCTGCTTTTGAGAGTCTGATCGATGCGGTACAGAAAACCTAGTTTCGGTGGGGCGCAAAATGTAGCCGCTCGCCTTACCTGAACTGCGGTTACGCTGGGCCATGCGAAAGGCGAACTACGCTGCTGCCCGCTTCGCGCTGATAGCGAACTGCCGCTAGTCGCTGAAAGCGTCGGGACAGTGGTCTTGCCGATCGGGGCAGAATCAACTGCAACTACGCTGCTGCCCTTACTGGAAACTGCAACTACGCTGCTGATCGCTGATCGCTGACCGCTATTCGCAGTAAGACGTCGGGACAGTAGGCTCGCTGATCAGGGCACAATCAGCTGCTTGTGCTCTCACGGCACTCAGTGACGTCCTGGCGTTGTCAGCGAATAGCGGGAGTTAGCTATCAGCGGCCAGCAGGTAGCAGCGTAGTTGTAGTTGCCGTTTTTGCTTTCGACAGTGTCGCAAGCAATCCGTGGAGCATCTTCCTTACATCGACTATCTGCTCCACCGTGGAACTGAAGTCGACCGCGCTAATCACCCGCAGATCTCGCGCTACTAAGAAATGGTACTCCAATTCGGAAGCGGAGCCGAGGGCGTAGCCGAGGAATTGTGCGAATTCGCGGTCCGTTTTTCGCTCTCGCCCTTCGACAATGTTGGCCGACACCGACATCGCCGCGCGGTTCATTTGGCTGCGCAACGGCGCGTACTGTGCTCCTCGGATAGAAGTCGCAACGCGGTGGACGTTCAGCGTCAACGCATGCGCCTTCCGCCAGACGCGCAACTTCTTGAAATCGCTCATGCTCAAGAATGGAAATGGCCAACGTCGTAGTAGGCCACGATTCCACGCGACCAGCAGCTTTTCATCCCAGGGATTGAACTGCAACTACGCTGCGGCCCGCTTCGCGCGGATAGCTGAATTGCCGCTATTCGCTGAAAACGTCGAGACAGGCGGTCTCGCCAATCAGGGCACAATCAACGGCCTGTGGCATCGGGCCATCGGGTGGCCTCAGAAGGGCCAAGTGAATTGTCCCGTCGCTTTAGCGAAAAGCGTGGTCAGCTAACAGCGCGCAGCGCGCAGCAGCGTGGTTGTAGTTTCCGTGAAAAACGCCTGGACAGTAGTCTCGGCGATCGGGCCACCGGGTGACCTCGGAAGGGCCAAATGAACTGTCCCGTCGCTTTAGCGAAAAGCGGTGGTCAACTAACAGCGCGCAGCGCGCGGCAGCGTAGTTGTAGTTCCGTTCATGTTTCGGGCAGGAGCGTCATTCTCTTACATTACGTCAATGATAAGCCCCCTCGCGGGCAAGCCCGCCCCAGAATCGATTCTCGCGAACATCCCCCGGCTCGTAACCGACTACTACGCATTCGAGCCCGACCCCGCCGTGCCCGCGCAGCAGGTAGCGTTCGGCACGTCTGGCCACCGTGGCACCTCGCTCCAGTGCGCGTTCAACGAGGAGCACATCCTCGCGATCACGCAGGCGATCTGCATCCACCGGCGGCAGCAGAAAATCGACGGCCCACTGTTCATTGGCCTCGACACACACGCTCTCTCGGAGCCGGCATTCGTCTCGGCGCTCGAGGTCCTGGCGGCAAACGGTGTCGAAGTGATGATCGACGATCGCGATGGCTTCACGCCGACGCCCGTCATCTCGCACGCGATCCTCACCTACAATCGCGGCAAAACAACCGGACTCGCCGATGGCATCGTCATCACGCCGTCGCACAATCCGCCCGAAGATGGTGGGTTCAAGTACAATCCGCCGAGCGGGGGCCCGGCCGATTCCGCGACGACGAAGTGGATCCAGGACACGGCCAACGCATTCATCGCCGCGCGTCTCAAGGATGTGAAGCGGATTCCGTTGGCTCGCGCGCAATCGTCGGCGACCACGAACCGCCACGACTATATGGATGCGTACGTGGGCGATCTTGGCAATGTCATCGACTTTGATG
>DATCPG010000002.1:0-5598 GCA_036570225.1 Gemmatimonadaceae bacterium
CAGGCCTCCGGGAGCGCGAGAGTGAGCAGCGAAGCGAATCTGCCGGAAAGCATCCGAAAACTTCTGGGCAGCGGCTCGCAAACGGATCGTCTCGATGGATTTGCGCTGCACGCAATCGTCAGAGCCGCCGATGCGAACGGGACAGCGATAGTAAGGGACATCGCTTCGAACTACCGCGACGACTATCTGCGCGGCCTCCGCGCCAAGGGCCTCGACGTGGGGCGCGAGGCGGGAAGGCTTGGCCAGGACGAGGTGCGGGCTTACCTCGCGACTTCCATTTTGCCTCGCCTCGTCGAGTCTGGTGTGCTGCTTCCGTTGGACGGCGACATAGAGAGAGACAACGCCGCCGTTCGGATCGCTCCGACGCTCTGGAAGGATATTGCGCCGCACCGTGCCGAATTCGCCGAAGCGATGCGCGAGACCGGGGAGCATTCTCGGCTCGCCTTGTCGACTCCGCCCAAACCGAGGCTTATCAGCGGAAGCATCCTGGAAGCGGAGGGCCTCACCAAGATCTATCGCGGTCGCAGAGTTGTGAATGACGTTGCCCTCAAGCTCCAACAAGGTGAGATCGTCGGGCTCCTTGGTCCCAATGGAGCCGGTAAGACGACGACGTTTTACATGATCGTCGGACTGATTGACCCGCTCTCCGGCCGAATTCTCTTCGACGGCGAAGACATCACCCGGCTTCCCATGTTCGAGCGGGCGCGACGTGGAATTGGCTATCTTTCACAGGAGCCTTCGATCTTCAGAAAGCTCTCCGTCGAGGACAACATAATGGCCATTCTCGAGACCCTCCCGCTGTCCCCAGCGGAGCGCTCGGAGCGGCTGGAGAGGCTTCTCGACGAGCTCAGTATCAAGCGTCTGCGCAAGAGCAAGGCTTACGCACTTTCCGGTGGCGAGCGCCGCCGGCTCGAGATCACTCGCGCTCTGGTCACGGACCCGAAATTCATGATGCTCGACGAGCCGTTTGCAGGCGTTGACCCGATTGCCGTGCACGACATTCAGACCATCGTCGCGGGCCTCCGCCACCGCGGAATCGGCGTCCTGATCAGCGACCACAACGTCGAGCAAACGCTCGACATAGTGGACCGTGCATACATTATGTTCGATGGACAGGTTAAAGTTTCCGGAACCGTGCGCGAGCTCGTTTTCGATGACACAGTTGCCGACATCTATCTTGGTCCGACACTTACTGCGCGTCTCCGTGAGCGCTTCTCCCGCGAAAGGGACGAGGTGACCGTCTCTTGAAGCCGGGTCTCAATCAATCGACTCAGCTCCGCCAGGAGCTCAAGATAAATCCACGCCTGTACCAGGCGATGGATCTCCTATACATGCCCCTGCTGGACCTGCAGCAGCACCTCAAGCAGGAGCTTCTCAACAATCCGTTCCTCGACCTCGTCGAGGCGGAGGACGAGGAAGAGGAGCAGGAAGGCGAGGCCGAAGAACCCGCGCAGACGGAACCGGAAGACGAGCGAGCCGGTGAGATCGACTGGGAGGAAATCCTCCTCGACGGCTTCGACACCGCGGGGGGTCGCCGCGAGGAGCACGAAGAGCGCGAATACTTCGAGCCCGTTACCGTCGCCACCAGAGATCTGAGCGATCATCTGCACGATCAGGTCAGTCTCCTCGAGCTCACGCCGAGGCAGACGCTCCTCGCCGACGAGTTCATAGGCAACGTTAACGACGACGGCTATCTCGCTTGCGGCGTTGAGGATATAGTTCGCGCGCTTAACGAGGTGGTTACCAAGGCGGCGGAAGAGGCGGGCCGCGAGACGGACGACCTTCCGCTGTATACGGACGATGAAGGGCGGAAGATGCTCGACACCATCCAAAGTCTGGATCCCCCAGGCGTCGGCGCGCAGGACCTTCGGGAGTGCCTACTCCTCCAGCTGAAGGAAGCTGGTCTCGAGCAATCCGTTCCATATCGCCTCGTTCGCGACTGCTTCGAGGAGCTGATCAACCACCGATGGAGCGAGATCTCCAAACGCTTCGGCATCAGCGCGGGGGACGTTCAGAAGGCCGCCGACGAGATCGCCAAGCTCGATCCGAAGCCGGGTCTTCAGTACGGGTCACGAGACGACAACTACATCATCCCGGATCTGATCGTCGAGAAGATCGACGACAGGTATCACGTCTTCCTCAACGACGCGAATCTGCCCCGCCTCAAGCTCAGTCGCGCCTACCAGGAGATCGCGCGCGACAAGAAGAAGTTCGACGGCGAGAACAAGGAGTTCATCTCCAACAAGCTCAATTCCGCCAACTGGATGATTCAGGCGATCGAGCAGCGCCGTCAGACGATGCTCAAGGTGATGAACTACATCGTGGAACGGCAACGCGAATTCTTCGAGAAGGGGATCCAGTACCTGAAGCCCCTCACTCTCCGCGAAGTCGCGGAGGTGATCAACATGCACGAATCCACCGTCAGCCGAGTCACGAACGAAAAGTTCGTGCAGACGCCGCGCGGTGTGCTGCCACTCAAATTCTTCTTTTCGTCGGGCCTGGCTACTTCAGACGGGGAAGATGTCTCCGCCCGCGGCATCAAGGCGCAGCTCCAGAAGCTTGTCCAGGAAGAAGATCCCAAGCATCCTCTCACAGACCAGGCAATCGTCAACATCCTTCGCGAGAGCGGCGTTCAGATCGCACGCCGCACGGTCGCGAAGTACCGCGATCAGCTCGGCGTGCTCTCAGCGCGGATGCGGAAACGCGTATGACATCGGTCCCCCAGACCGATGCACCCCAGCGTTTTGCGGGAGCCGGCTCTCCGGTGGCCGGCACCCGTCCCGATGTGAGTGTCCTCGTGCCCGCGAAGGATGAGGCCGAGAATCTCCCGTTGTTCATGGAGCAGGCTCGAGCCGCCTTCGCCTCGGCACCCCAGCGCTACGAAGTGGTCGTCATCGACGACGGATCCGTTGACGATACGTGGGCGGTTTTGCAGCGCCTTACCGCGCAGTATCCGTTTCTCAAGTCAGTGCGGCACGGTGTCAGACGAGGGATTGCCGACGCGTTGCGCACCGGATACCTGCATTCGCGCGGAAGCGTCCTCGTTTTTTATCCCGCCGATCTTCAGTACAAGCCGGAGGACATTCCGCGACTCGTCGCACCGATCCTCGCCGGTGAATCGGATATCGTGACTGGTTACAAGGAAGGCAAGTACGAGAAGGCCTTTGTGTCCGGCATCTATAACAGACTGAGCCGCTCGCTTTTCAAGGTGACGGTGCGTGACCTCAATTCAGTGAAGGCGTATCGACGCGAGGTCATGGACACGTTGCCGAACCGGCCTGACTGGCACCGTTACATGGTGGTGATGGCTGCCGCGGGCGGGTTCACCGTGTCCGAGGTACCCGTGCCGCTTTATCCGCGCCACGCCGGGATATCGAAGTTCGGAATCGGTCGCATACCGGTCGGTCTGCTCGACATGCTCGCGGTGTGGTTCGAGCTGCGGTTCGCACGCAAGCCGCTTCTGCTATTCGGGATGCTCGGTGCCGTCTTGTTCGTGATTGGAGTGATAGTCGGAATCATTGCCATCCTCTGGCGCGTCATCGGGGGTGTCGGCTTCAGGCCGCTCATCAATCTCGTCGAGACATGCCTCACGGTCGGAAGCGTCTTCTTCGCAACCGGGCTGATGGGTGAATTGATTGCTGCGCAGCGAGCCGAGCTGAGCCAGCTTGCAGCGCGGATAGAGGATCTTTCGCGGGAACGCGACACAACGACGACCAGGTAGTCCATTGAACGTATTGTTTCTCACGCACTCGTTTCCGCAAAGGGAAGGGGACGCCGCCGGATCGTTCATACTGCGTCTTGCCGTAGCCTTGCGGCGCGAGGACATCAACGTGCACGTCGTAGCGCCCGCCGGCCCCGGACTTCCTGCGTCTGAGGAGATCGAGGGTGTGCCGGTCGACCGCTTTCGCTACGCACCGCGGCGTTTCGAGAAGCTTGCCTACACGGGCAACATGGCGGCCGACGTCGGATCGTCATGGACGGCGAAATTTGCTCTCGTCGGTTTCCTCGGCGCCGATTTTGTGCAGGCGGTGCGTGCGCGCCGGAATTTCGAGCCGCAGGTAGTGCACGCCCATTGGTGGTTTCCCAGCGGAGTTGTCGGGACGTGGGTCGGTGGGCTTTCCCACATTCCTCTGGTCACGACGCTTCACGGTACGGATGTGCGGCTCGCGCGTTCCGTCGGTGTGGCGAAGCCTCTGTTTGGCCATGTGCTCAAGCATTCTGCTGCCGTGACCACGGTCTCAAGTTGGCTCAGAGACAAAGCGCAGGAGCTCGCGCCAGATGTGAATCCCATAATTGCTCCCATGCCCGTGTCGACCGATTTGTTCCTGCCGGGTAACTCGCGCAATGGACAACAAAGTCTCCTTTTCGTGGGCAGGCTCATGCCGCAAAAGGGACTCGAGCACCTCCTTCATGCGCTTGCCGGAATGAAGACGCAGGCAACGTTGGATATTGTCGGTGACGGACCAAGTCGCGGCGCGCTCGAAGTGTTGTCGCAGGAGCTGGGCGTCGCATCGCGTGTTCGCTGGCACGGACAGCTCTCGCAATCGGAGTTGCCGCGATTTTATCAGAATGCATCCGCCGTCGTCGTCCCATCGACCGACGAAGGACTCGGCCTGGTCGCGGTCGAGGCGCTACTGTGCGAGACCCCTGTGGTGGCTTTCGATTCCGGAGGTCTTCGCGACGTGATACAGCACAATCGAACCGGGCTCCTGGTCCCGCCGGGTGATCGAACTGCTCTCGCCAGAACGCTCGATGATTTGCTGGGCCGCGATGGCTGCGGCGGTGATCTCGGCAGGGCGGGGCGCCTTTATGCTCTCTCTGCGTTCGCGCCGGAGTCAGCGGCCCGGCGTTACGCGGATATATACCAACAGGTCGTTGGCGCTCACGCGTCGTAGGCTATTCAAGCTCGCGCAGTGGATATTCGCTGCGATAGTCCTTTTCTTCGCCGGTCGCTCGCTGGCGGTCCAGTGGAACAAAGTCGAGCCGCGTATCTCGCACATTCAGTTCGGATGGCAGTGGATCGGTCTGGCGACGGTTCTCGTCCTCCTGGCCTATTCGCTCCTCATTGAAGGTTGGCGCCGGGTGCTCGGCGCGTGGGATTCACATCTGCCGTTCCCCGAGGCGGCGCGCATCTGGTTCGTCTCCAATCTTGGGAAATACGTCCCGGGGAATATCTGGTCGCTGACGGCGATGGGAGTAATGGCGAGGGGAAAGGGACTTTCTGCGCTCGCGGCCGCCGGCTCGTCGGTGATAATGCAGACGGTCAATCTGGCGACCGGCACGGCAATCGTAATGGTGACGGGCGCAAAACTTCTTGGTCAGCCCATTCTGGTCGGCGTCAGTGTCCTTGCGCTCGTCGCGATCCTGCTCAGCGCACCACGATTCCTTCCTCCGCTCGCCGTCTGGATCGGGGGATTGATCGGAAGAGACATACTGCCTCCGACGGTGCCGGCGACAAGCATCTGGACGGCGGCGATCGCGAGCATTCTCTCGTGGCTCCTTTACGGCTTCGCGTTCCAGCTTTTCGTCCGGGGCCTGCTCGGCGGTTCGCCTGGCGAAATTTCCTCTTACATCGCAGTTTACACCGCTGCGTACATC
>DATCPG010000003.1:0-1556 GCA_036570225.1 Gemmatimonadaceae bacterium
TCAGCGAACGCTCCGCGGAGCTTCGGCGAGACCTCGGCGGCGCCGGGGCTGGTGGAGGTAGCTGAAGGCGGGCGATCCGGCCGATGGGCTCCACGAAAACCCGGCATAACAAGATGACAAGACTGACCCCCGATCTTCCTCCGCTCAAACCCTCGGCGTTGCGGACGGCGATCCGCAGCGCCTCGATTCGCCGGCGCAGTCTTGCGTCAGGCCCGCTCGCCGCCTCGAGCTTCGCAACCCCGCGAACCATCCCCGAAGCGTCGCGCCCGAAATTGCGTGCTGTTTTCGCAACGAGATTCCGCCCACGTCCCGGAAACTAGAGCCGTCAGTAGACGTCCTCGCGTTCTCTCACCTCAAAACATGACCGACCCCTTGAGTTCATGAGTGATGTGAGAATGGCGGAGGGAGAGACTCGCGGCCACGGCCACGGAGAACTTCTCCAAGGGCGAAAGCACAGGAGTCGAAAGTGTCGGAAAAACGCAAGGAACATAAGCATGGCCACGAGAGCAAGACACCACATGGCCATACGCACGGCCGGATCGCTCGTTCCATCGTTCGTTCCCGCAGCGGAGTTCGCGCGGTCTCCTGGAGCCTGCTCATCCTGTTCGTAACCTCGGTTGTTCAGGCAGTCATCTATCTCTCGACGGGAAGCGTCGCCCTCCTCGCCGACCTGATCCATAACTTCGGTGATGCCCTGACGGCCATTCCTCTCGGGATCGCCTTCCTCCTGCGAAGCGAACGCGGCGAGCGCTGGGCCGGAATCGCTGTCGTCCTGACCATCTTCGTCAGCGCATGCGTCGCGTTGGTCGAGACTGCCCGAAGGCTTCTTCATCCGCAGCCGCTCGGAAATCTCGCCATTCTGGCCGCGGCGGGCGCCGTCGGGTTCCTGGGTAACGAGCTCGCCGCCGTGGTTCGTGTCCGTGCCGGCAGAAAGCTCGACAGCCCCGCGCTCGTGGCTGATGGCCTGCACGCCCGCGCGGACGGCTTCGTGAGTTTGGCGGTCGTTGCGAGTGCGGGCCTCGTTGGGCTCGGCCTTCCCGTGGCGGACCCGCTAATCGGTTTGGGAATTACGCTAGTGATTCTTCGAATCACCTGGCAGGCCTGGCACATCGTCCGAGACGACGGTGGTCACCACGACGGCCACCAATAGCGGGACCCTTCCAGCCGCTCTAAGGCGCGATATGGCCGAAGTGCCATCTTTTCAAGACTGACCCCAATCCCTTTGCAGTGACCTCGCGCAATCACGTGGTACAGCGCCCCGGGGAACTCCAGCCGCAGCGGACGAGCCATCCACAACCCACGTTACCTCAAAACATGACTGACCCCAATATCCCACCAATATCCCACCAATATCCCACAGAGCGGAAAACCAGAAGCCGTCACGGCGCTCGTTACCGCAAAACATGACTGACCCCATGAGTTTCCTCGGTCAGGTCGATCTCGGGCGCGTCGACCGGCTCATCGCCGAGCGGCTGGGGACCGAGCCGGGAGTCTAGCCGGCGGTCGCCGGCGGAATGCGCTTCATGGGCTGCGCTTGCCAGTAGGTCAGGGTCTGT
>DATCPG010000004.1:0-3584 GCA_036570225.1 Gemmatimonadaceae bacterium
CCAGAGCCCAGCAGGATCAATCACGGTGGCAATGGTATACGTCGCTCGCACAGCTCGCGCGCGACGCGGGCGTCCTCGGCGTGCGCGGCGACACTCCTTTTTCGTTCACTCCCGATACCATCGTGTCCCCACAATCTCCCGGTACGATTCGTCCATGACCTCGTCGAACGCGCATGATCGCGCGACGCGTTCGGTGCACACACTCTGTGCGATTGCGCTCGCAATGGGTCTGGTTGCGGCCTGCTCGAAATCCGACCCGCCGCCCCAGCCCAAGATTCCCGTGAGCGTGACGACAGTGAAACGGAGGAGTGTGCCGTACATCGTAATCGCGAACGGCGTTGCGGAGCCCATGCAGACCGTCGCCGTCGAAGCACAGGTGAACGGCATACTGAATCGAGTTACGTTCGCCGAGGGTCAGCCAGTTCAGGCTGGCCAGATACTTTTCGAGATCGACTCGCGGCCTTACGTGGCGCTCCTCGAACAAGCTCGCGCACAGTTGGTTCGCGACGAAGCGCAGGCAGCGAACGCACGCAGAGACGCGGCTCGGTACGCGGCTCTCGTCAAGGAAGGCTACGTGACCGGATCTCAGGCTGATCAGGCGGAGGCGACCTCTGCCTCCGCCGCGGCGACGGTCGCAGCAGACCGGGCGAACGTGTCAAAGGCCGCTCTCGACGTTGCAAACTGCATGATTCGCGCACCCATCTCCGGCCGAACCGGGAGTCTCCTCGTGCGTCAGGGAAATCTGGTGAAGGCGAACAGCAATCCACCGCTGGTGGTCATCAATCAGATCCAGCCGATTCTGGTGCGATTCGCAGTTCCGCAGAGCCAGCTTCCCGACATCCAGAAGTACTATCGCGGCGGCAACGCACTTCAGGTGCGCGCGACTCCGTCCGAAGGAACGGGCGTCCCCCTCATGGGAACACTCGCGTTCATCGACAACAACGTCGATTCGACATCTGGAACCGTTCTCCTCAAGGCGAGATTCGACAACCCTGAGGCCACGCTCTGGCCCGGACAGTACACCAACGTCGCTCTCCAGCTCTTTGTGGATCCGAACGCGCTCACACTACCTGCCCCGGCTGTGATGACGGGTCAGCAAGGCACATACGTCTACACGGTCGATACCGCCGGCAACGCGAAACAGCGGCCGGTGCAGGTCTCGCGTACCGTCGACTCACTGTCTGTCATCTCCAGCGGCCTCAAGGAAGGAGAGAAGGTGGTGGTCGACGGTCAGTCGCGTCTGATACCCGGGTCGAAAGTCACCATCAAGGGGGCGCCCCGATGACGGCACTCTTCATTCGCAGGCCGGTCATGACCGCGCTCGTCATGATCGGAATTCTCTTCTTCGGCGCGGTCTCCTATACCCGCCTCGCCGTGAGCGATCTTCCGACGGTTGACTTCCCGACCATCCAGGTGAATGCAAATCTTCCGGGAGCGAGCCCGGAGACGATGGCTGCGGCGGTAGCAACTCCGCTCGAGAAACAGTTCTCCACGATCGCCGGCATCGACAACATGACGTCCTCGAGCGGACTCGGCTCGACGTCGATCACGATTCAGTTCTCGCTCGACCGGAGCATTGACGCAGCGGCGGCTGACGTTCAGGCGGCGATCTCCCAGACGCTCCGCAGTCTGCCGCTGGGAATTCTCCCTCCCTCGTACAGAAAGGTGAACCCCGCCGATCAACCGATTATTTACTTCGCGCTGACTTCGAAGACGATGCCGCTTTCACAGCTCGACGAGTACGGCGAGACATTCCTCGCGCAGCGCATCTCGATGGTTCCGGGAATAGCGCAGGTTCAGGTTTACGGCGGACAGAAATACGCGGTGCGTGTGCAGCTCGATCCGACGTCGCTCGCCAATCGCGGAATCGGCATCGACGAAGTTGCCGACGCGATTGGCACGCAGAACGTGAGCATGCCGACGGGAACGCTCTGGGGACTCAACAAGGCGTCCACCATCAAGGCCAATGGACAGCTGCAGAACGCCCAGCAGTTCAGGCAGATGGTGGTGGCCTACAGAAACGGAGCGGCCGTCCATCTCGGTGAGCTTGGCCATGTGCTGGACGATGTCGAGAACAATAAGGTCGCCAACTGGTACAACGGCGACCGCTCGATCGTGCTGGCGATCCAGCGCCAACCGGGAACCAACACCGTTGCGGTGGCGAATGGTGTCAAGACTCTCGTCGAATCACTGCGCATTCAGATTCCGCCGAGCGTGAGCATCCAGACCCTCTACGACCGATCGGTTTCCATTGAACAGTCAGTCGCCGATGTGAAGTTCACGCTGATGCTGACGCTCTTTCTCGTCGTGATGGTGATCTTCGTCTTCCTGCGCAACGTTTCCGCGACGATCATCCCGAGCCTCGCGCTTCCCATGTCGCTAGTCGGGACGTTCGCGGTGATGTACATGATGGGCTTTTCGCTCGACAATCTATCGCTCATGGCGCTCACACTGGCCGTGGGCTTCGTCGTCGACGACGCAATCGTAATGCTCGAGAACATCGTCCGGCACATGGAAATGGGTAAGAATCCGATGCAGGCGGCCTTCGATGGGGCCGCCGAAGTCGGTTTTACAATTCTCGCCATGACTGTCTCACTCACAGCCGTGTTCATTCCCCTTCTCTTCATGGGTGGAATTCTGGGTCGCTTGTTCCACGAATTTGCTGTGACGATCGGAACCGCGATTCTCGTGTCGGGATTCGTGTCGCTGACTCTGACACCGATGCTGTCGAGCAGATTCCTGAAGCCGCCTTCGCACACTCATGGACGCCTGTTCAACGCCTCCGAGCGGGTTTACACGCGAATACTCAACCGCTACGAATCGAGTCTGGAGTGGGTGATGATCCACCGCTTCCTCGCGCTGATGTTCTCGCTGGCGGTGCTCGTGGGTACCATCGTTCTGTTCAAGCTCGTGCCCACGGGCTTCATCCCGACCCAGGACACCGGGCAGATCGTGGCCACAACCGAGGCCGCGCAGGGAACCTCGTTCAAGGATATGATCGCGCACCAGCAACAGATCGCAGCGATCGTCGCGCGCGACACGAATATCGCCGGGTTCATGTCGGCGGTTGGATCTGGCGGCGGCAGCGGCAATCAGGGCAGGTTTTTTCTCGGATTGAAGCCCCGCGGCGAAAGGCTGAGCGCGGATGAGATCGTCGCCGAGCTGCGCCCGAAGTTGTCGAGTGTTCCCGGAATGAACGTCTTCATGCAGGTCCCTCCGGCGATTCAGATTGGCGGACGCGCCGCGAAGAGCCAATACCAGTTCACCCTCCAGGGCACCGACATCGCCCTGCTCGACACCGCGGCCAAGAGACTGGAGGCGAGGATGCGCGACATCCCGCAGATCCAGGATGTCACCAGCGATCTTCAGATCGCCAACCCGGAAGTGCGCGTCGACATCGATCGGGATCGCGCTGCATCGCTGGGCGTCTCCGCGGAGCAGATCGAGAGCGCGCTCTACGATGCATACGGATCGCGCCAGGTGTCGACGATCTACACGCAGAACAATCAGTACATGGTTGTCATGGAGCTGCTGCCGCAGTTCCAGCAGGACGTGACCGCGCTGAGACTGTTGTACGTGCGGTC
>DATCPG010000005.1:0-13679 GCA_036570225.1 Gemmatimonadaceae bacterium
CTCAGCAGAAAGGAAACTAGTGTTACCATCGATAACGTTGAGCCTTGAAAGCTCAAATGGCCGATGCCGACGCTGTCTACAAACCGGTGACGCTTGTACCGAAGCCGAACGCGCAACCGTCCATGACCCCAGCGTAGCGCGACGACCTCGAGCGCCAGATCCACTGTCAGTGCGGATGCAATCTCGACGTCTACACGCGTCGCACCACTGACTTCGCGTGCGGCGTATCGCCTGAATTCTGCTCCAATTGCGGCTCAGCGCTCATTAGCTAGCTCCGCCGTTCCGCAACTGCACAAACATGCTTTTTATGGCGGATTCCAGCACGCCGATTGCAATAGTTTCCCCCTTTCGGAGGGACGAATATGGCAGTCCGCGACGTAGTCGACGAAAACGGGACAAAGTGGAAAATCTGGTCTGTGACGCAGTCGTCCATCCACCCGAAAACGGCTGCTGAAGACTACCTGGGCGAGTACTCCGAGGGCTGGCTGTGCTTCGAATGCGAAAACCAGCGGCGCCGCCTCGCCAGATTCCCGCTGGATTGGGACAGGCTGCCGGACAAGGAGCTAATCCGTCTCCTCAAGAGCGCGCACGTCGTCTCACCGCGCAGGAATACCCCACCCAAGCCGGGCGACGCGGCGAATCCATAGCGCCGCCATCGAGGCAACCTTCCGCGTAGTGGCAGAGTCCAAGTAGTAGCGCACGCTCCCTGAGCACGTGATACTTGGACTTTCGCCGGGATATTCATGCGTTTGATCTATCGGGCGACACTCTTCGTGTCGCTTGCAACTGCCGGACTTGCGCACCCGCTGCACGCGCAGCAGCTCGACATAATTCGCGGCCAGATCCTCACCGCCGACGGAAAGCCGCTCGAGGACGCCAAGGTCACCGCGACCTCTCTCACCGGCAACGTCAATCGCACCGCACGTACGGATAAGAGCGGCCGCTACACGATCACGTTTCCCGGCGGCGAAGGGGACTACTTCGTAGAGGTCGCCGCGATCGGGTACGCGTTCCGCCGATTCGAGGTCAAGCGCACCGCAGACCAGGAGATTCTCGTCGCCGACGCGAAGCTTCAGCGCGCGGCCGGCGTTCTCGACACGGTGCGGGTCGTCGGTCAGCGCGATCGCGTCGATCGCAATGACGTGACGCCCGACATCAGCGGCACCGAGCGTCCAGTCGATAACAGCGCGGTGGCGGCGAGCCAGCAGGGAGACATCGCATCGATGGCGGCTTCACTGCCGGGCGTCACGCTTGTGCCTGGGCAAAATGGCGATCCCTCCGGCTTCTCCGTTCTCGGACTCTCGCCCGATCAGAACAGCACCACCCTCAACGGAATGCAGTTCGGCGGCTCAGACATTCCGCGCGACGCCAACGTCTCGACATCTCTCGTCACCACTCCCTACGACGTCTCGCGCGGCGGATTCAGTGGCGCGCAATTCCAGATCAGCGGGCGCCCGGGCTCCAACTACGTGACGCGGACGATGAGTCTCAACGTCGACGCCCCGCAGATGCAGTGGACAGACCGGGCCGCCAGATCGCTGGGCCAGCAATACAGCAATCTTTCGCTGGGCGGACTCGTCGCGGGTCCGATCAAGCCCGATCAATCGTTTTACAATTTTGCGTACCAGCTCGGACGACGCTCGAACGACCTCCGCACCCTCCTCAACACCGATGCGATCGGGCTGCAGACGTCCGGCATCGCGCCCGACTCGGTTGCGCGGCTGGTTGCAATTCTGCAGCAGCTCGGGATTCCCATTGTGACACCGCAGCTCCCGGGGAGCAGACTGGGCGAGCAGGGGTCCCTGTTCGCAACGCTCGACTTCGCGCCGCCGTCGTCGTCCACTGGTCAGGCCGTCAATCTTTCGTTCAACGGCAGCTGGAATCAGCAGACGCCAGCCTCGAGTCTCACCAACGAGCTGCCCGCGCACAGCGGCGACAGGACGAACTGGAACGGCGGACTTCAGGCGAGGCACAGCAACTACTACGGAATCGGAATTCTGAGCGAGACCTCGCTCCGCCTCAATCGCTCGCGCAACTACGGGACACCATATCTCGAGCTGCCCAACGCCAGTGTGCGAATCGTCTCCGACTTCCCCGACGGAACGAGCAGCCTCAAAGGCGTCTCGTTCGGCGGGAGCCCGGGATTCAGCACGAGCCAGACGAACACCAGCACCGAATTCAGAAACCAGCTCTCCTGGTTCAGCGCAAGCAACAAGCACCGAATCAAGTTCACCACCGAGATGCGCAGAGATGCGTTCACGCTCAATCAGCTGAGCAACACGCTCGGCACTTTCACCTTCAATTCCCTCGCGGAGCTGGAGGCGCAGCAGCCGTCATCGTTCAGCAGACAGCTGGCGCCCCGGATTCGGAGCGGCAGTCAGTACGTCGGCGGCATATCGCTCGGCGATTCGTACCGAAAAAGCGACGATCTCCAGCTCCAGTACGGCGTGCGGCTCGACGGCAATCGCTTCACGTCGGAGCCCGACGTCAATCCGGCCATCGCGCAGATATTCGGGGAGAGCAACGCGAATGTGCCGAACCACGTCTACTTCAGCCCGCGCGTCGGATTTTCCTGGAGCTACGGTACCGCGCCGCAGGTTGCAGGGTTCGCCGGCGCGGTGCGCGGACCTCGCGCCGTTGTCCGCGGTGGTATCGGCCTGTTCCAGAATACGCCCAATACGACGCTCATCAGCGGCGCCATCGACAACACCGGCCTTCCCAACGCATTCCAGCAGGTCGCCTGCTCCGGATCGGCGACTCCGATTCCCGATTGGAGCACTTACGCCAGCGATCCGTCGGCGATTCCGACGCAGTGCACCGACGGAAGCGTCTTTGCGAGCACCGTCCCCAACGTGACTCTGTTCGCGAAAGACTACGCGGCGCCGCGCAGCCTGCGCTCGAATCTCAATTGGACGGGGCCCATTCTCAGCAACGTGCTCTCCGCCCAGGTCGAGGCCACCTATTCGCGAAACATGAACCAGTCCGGATTCGTGGATCTGAATTTCAACCCGGTGGTACAGTTCGTTCTTCCCGAAGAATCGAATCGCCCGGTCTTCGTGCAGACGACGAGCATCGTTCCCGCCACGGGAGCCATCGCGTCGCGGGATGCAAAAGTGAGCCAGCTTTTCTCACGCGTCACTGAGCTGCGATCGGATCTCCTCTCGGATAGCCGGCAGCTCAGGTTCGGGATTTCGCCGACAAGCTTCAGCACCAACTACAACTGGAGCATCTCGTACGTGTATTCGAATCTTCGCGAGCGCATCCGCGGTTTCGGCAACACCGCCGGAAATCCGCTCGACGTCGAGTGGGCACGATCGGCTTTCGATTCGCGTCATCAGATCCAGTACAACGTCGGTTACAACTTCTTCGACGCTGTGCGCGTGAACTGGTTCGGCAATTTCCGATCGGGAACGCCTTACACTCCGCTCGTGCAGGGCGACATCAACGGCGACGGATACTCGAACGACCGCGCATTCGTTTACAATCCCGCTGCGACCGCCGATCCCGCGCTTGCCGCCTCGATGCAATCGCTTCTCAACAGCGCAACGGGCAATGCGCGCGATTGTCTTCTGAAACAGCTCGGTCAGCTGGCGGCGCGCAACAGCTGTCAGGGCCCATGGATCTCGCAGGCTACGATGTCGATCTCGTTCAACCCGCTGAAATTCCGGATGCCTCAACGCGCCACGCTCTCGCTCCAGGTTGGCAATCCACTCGGCGCCGCTGATCTCCTGTTGCACGGCAACAACAATCTTCGCGGCTGGGGACAGTTCTCCTTTCCTGATCCCAATCTGCTCGCTGTTCGCGGATTCGATCCACAAACGAAGCGATACGCCTACGATGTGAACCAGCGTTTCGGATCCACGCTGCCGGCGCTGACCGCGTCGAGGGCGCCGGTCACGGTCACAGCCATGATGCGCTTCGACCTCGGACCGACGCGCGAGAGGCAGGCGCTGACGCAGCAGCTCGATCGCGGACGAATCACGAGGGGGCAGAAAGCACCCGAGCCGATGATCAAGGCGATATACGGATCCGGAGGGGGAATCGTGAATCCGCTGGCGACGATTCTTCGCCAGGCAGATACACTCGAGCTCACCGGACCGCAGGCGGATAGCATCGCCACCCTGAATCGCTCGTACGTGATACGACTGGATTCGATCTGGTCGCCTGTCGCGAAGTATCTCGCCGCCCTTCCGGACAAGTACGATCATGACGAGGCGTACAGGCGCTACCAGAAAGCCCGAGAAGCTTCGGTCGACATTCTCATCAGGCTTGCGCCGGACATCAAGCGGCTGCTCACGCCGGATCAGCGCAGGAAACTTCCCGCGCTCGTCGCCAGCTACCTCGACAGCCGGTATCTCGCATCAATCCGCTCGGGGACGGCTGGCGGCGCGGCGGGCGGGATGATGATGTTCCCCGGAGGAGGGATGATCAGGACCGAGGGCACCAGCGGTGGCGGCGGGAACGTGATAATCATTCGTAACTAACGGGATCGAATCGTGACTCTAAACTGGATGCATCAATGACGAAGAAATTTCTCGGCCCGATCGCGATGGTGTTGGGGGCCGTCTCCAATTCGGCCGTTCAGGCGCAAATGCCCGCGATCCGCCAGCTCGGCCCCGTCACCGCTGTCGGCAAGGAATCGCTCGGCGCCATCACGACTGTCCGACAACTCCCGGACGGACGACTGCTCGTGAACGACATCATCGGTCGGCGAGTTGTGATGTTCGATTCGTCGCTGTCATCGATTACCGTGATTGCCGACACGACGAGCGCGACGGCGAACGCGTACGGAGTGAGGCCGGGCGGTCTCATCGCGTATCGCGGGGACTCGACGCTGTTCATCGACCCCGCATCTCTGTCGATGTTGGTGATCGATCCAAGCGGCAAGATCGCGCGAGTGATGTCGGCGCCCCGCGCGAACGATGTTGGCTTCCTTGTCGGCGGGCCGTTTGGAAATCCCGGGTTTGATGCACAGGGACGGCTTATCTACCGGGCGCCGCCGCGATTCGTATTCAGCGGGCCGCGACCGACCTCGGGGAATGCGCTCCCGCAGTTTCCGACTATGCCCGATTCTGCCGCGCTCGTTCGCTTCGATCTGGCGACACGCAAGCTCGATACGGTTACGTGGTTCAAGACGCCGAAGATCAATGTCAACATCAACCGCACACCCACCGGTGAAATCCGCGTGGTGTCGAATGTGAATCCACTCCCGCAGGGTGACGACTGGGCCATACTCCCTGACGGAACGATTGCTCTGGTGCGAGGAAAAGACTTTCACGTCGATTGGGTTGGGCCGCAGGGCATCACGTCGGCGCCCAAGATTCCGTTCGACTGGGAGCGTCTCAGTGATGAGGCCAAGGTTGCCTTCATCGACTCGGCGCGAGTCGCGCTGGAAAAGGCGCGGGCCAGCGGACAGTTCAACTTCGGCGGTTTCGGCCCCGCCGTCCGCGGTGGTGCTGAAGCCGCGGCTGGTCCACCGCGAGAAGGCGCACCGAGAGAAGGAGCACCGCGCGATGGTGGCGGATCGCCGGCCGGGGCTGGTCCCGGCGGCGCTACCGGCACGATGACGGTCACGACCAACGGCAACACGACTGTCGCCGCCGTGGGTCCGGGAGGTGGTGGCGCGGTTCCACAGCTCACAATGATCGCGCCGAGTGATTTGCCGGACTACAAGCCACCGTTCACCCCCGGGTCGACCCGAGCTGACACCGATGGAAATCTCTGGATCAGGACGAGCCAGAATGTCGATGCGCGCCCCGTCTACGACGTCGTCAATCGAAAGGGCGAGTTGATAGATCGTGTGCAGTTGCCCCAGAATCGCGTCCTCGTTGGATTCGGCGCCAACGGGGTGGTCTATCTCGCGGTCCGCGACGGCACCACCGCTCATCTGGAAAAAGCACGCATCAAATAAACGGAAGCAGTGCCTTGCGGGACTCGCCGGGTAGAGGAAGTTTATTGCTGGCGAGGAGGTCAGTTTGACCGGGTACGATTTCAACAAGAGATTGCGCGGGGCGCTCATCAAGGCGCGCGAAGACGCACGCCGGCGGAATCATGAGTACGTCGGAACAGAGCACCTCCTCCTTGGCCTTCTGGCGGAGGAGGACTCGCTCGTCGTCGACGTTCTCGAGAAGCTCGACGTCAGGCCTATCGACCTGCAGACGGCCGTCGAGCGGATGATCACCGAAGGCCGGCCCACCGGCAAAATGCAAACACCGGATTTGCCCTACACCGCGCGGGCCAGAGTAGTCCTCGACCAGGCGATCTCGGCGGCCCACGAGTTCGGTGACGGATACGTCGGCACCCAGCACCTTCTGCTCGGCCTCATCCGGGAAAGGCAGGGAATCGCGGCGAGGGCGATGACGACGGCCGGACTGACCGAAGTCGAGCTGTTGCGGGAGATCGTGCGGCTTCTCCAGGGGGAGCCTGTCGCGGCGATGATCGACGGCCCGCAGTCGCGCAGCGATACCCAGGTCCCGCTCAGCATCGCCGTCGAAGTGCACTACGGCGACGGCTCGATGGCGAAGAAAATCTTTACGTCGAAGGACGAGGCGATCGGATTTCTGCGCGACAGGTCGCGCGAGTAGAAACGAACAGAGCGTCGGAACCCCAGGCAGCCGGGCGAGCTACCGCTCCAGCTCCTTCATTCGCTTCACCGCGATCCGGATCGGGATGAACGTGACCGCTAGACAGATCAGGGTCGCTCCTCCGAATCCGATCCATAAGCCCAGGATGCTCGGCTCCGAATGCAGCAGGTGCGCACCGACGTACTGATAGACGGGCCTCGCCTCGATGGCGGTCACGGCTCCGATGAGCGCGACCGACGCCATCATCAGCACCAGGCCTCCGAACGACGTCGGGATCTGCGCCGCGTTCTCCGTATTGAACTTCGGAAATAACGCGCCGAATCCGAGCGCCAGTCCGGCAATCGCGAAAGTGAGCATCGTGATCGTGAAGATCGACACCGCCATCATGAATCCGCTCACCTGTAGAAGGACGTCGGTGGCGAACACGAGACCGAGAGCGAGCGCAAGAAGCGGAAGCGTGCCCACCCAGAACTTGGACCAGAGCAGCCGCTCCATCTCCAGCGGGCTCGATCTCAACAGCCAGAGCGTGCGTCCCTCGAGACTGATGCCGGGGAAGATGAATCTCGCCGCGATGGAAGCGAGAACGAATCCAGCCAGAATCAGATTCACGAACGGAATCACGTTCTGAAGGAAGAACGTCACTCCCTCTCCGCGCAGCGGGAGGAACTTGATGTTGAATACGTAGACGACAACGAGAACGGTGAGCAGAATGAGCTGCGACCACTGGGTTGTGTCGCGGAAGAACAAGCGCATTTCTTTGAGCACGAGCTCGCGACGCATCACTCCCCACGGAGCGAGCATTCTCCCCACGAGTCGTCCAAACGCGCCTTGCCGTACCCATCGCTCACCACTTTCCTGCGACTTGCTGAACCCCCGCGCGTACAGAAACCGGTGCAGCAGCGCGCCCAGGACCACGGCCACCGCCGCAGTCGACCACAACATGTAAAAGGGAAGGAGCTCCGGATCCTGTCGCAGCCATCCCATGATTCCCTGTGCTGCCCACTCACTCGGCATCCACGACGATGTGGGTGAGCGCAGCAGCGCTATGAATTCGACGAGCGAACGGAATCCTTCCGGTCGCGCCAGTCTTTCAGGGCGGACGAGCCGGAACAGCAACACGACTCCCGCCGCTGCCAGAATCGCGATCACGCTCAGGATGTCCCGCGTTCTGCGCGCCGGAAAAATGTTCACGAGCAGCAGAGTGACAGCGCTGCCGAGGGCTGCGGGAATGAAAAGGAATGGCAGCATCGACGCGAGCGCGATCAGCGGATAAAGAAATCCGCCGTGATAGCTGATCCCATACGCCGTGAGTATCGGCGTCGCGATGAGCACGACCATCCAGCTCGAGTGCGCCGTTGTCTCGAGGAGCTTCGCTCCGTAGAGCCGGAGCCAATCGACCGGGGCGGCCACGAGCAGATCGAGATCCTTCGCCAGGAAGAAGCTAGATAAAGCAGTGACGACGTTCGAGAGAATGAGAATTCCGAACAGGCTCACGAACATCACTGCCAGCAGCTTGCCGGCGAGCAGTGCGCCGATCTCCGGAATTCCCCGGAAGTAGCGAAGCAGCCTGTACAGCATCCCGAAAACGAATGTCCAGAACACTCCGCCCACCAGGAAAAACAGGATCAATCGGCCAGCCCGGTTCTCGGTCTTGCCCAGCGGGCGCGCGCGTGCCGAGATGAACTTTGGAGAGAGCAGGTGGTTGAGGCTCGTATCGCTGACGATCCCCGGCGAAACACCGCGGACGGGCGTCATGCGAATCCACGAATTCACCTTGACCGGCTCAGTTGCGGTCACAGCTCGTACAGGAGTGTTAGGCATCGAGCACTTCCATCGCATCGCGCGCCGCGCGCTCGCCGGTGAGTCTCAGGAAGATCTCCTCCAGCCCGCCACCGCCCGTCGCCTCAGCTCGCAGGTCCTGGATGGTTCCGACAGCGCGAATCTTTCCGTGCTGGATTATCGCAATCCGGTCGCAAAGAGCTTCCGCGACCTCGAGCGTGTGCGTTGACATCATGATGGTGTGCCCGCGACGCACGTACTCGCGGAACAGGTCCTTGAGAATTCGCGCAGCTTTGGGGTCGAGCCCAACCATCGGCTCATCCACCACGATGACGTCCGGCCGATGGATGAACGCGCTGGAGATGATCAGCTTCTGCCGCATGCCGTGACTGTAGCTCTCCACCAGCTCGTCGGCCCACTCCTCGAGATCGAACAACGCCATCAGCTCACGTCCGCGGTGCTCGACCTTGTCGCCGTCCTGCCCGTAAAGGCCGGCCACGAAGCGCAGGAATTCCGCGCCTGTCAGTTTCTCATAGATGAACGGCCGGTCGGGAATGAAGCCGAGCTTCGCTTTCGCGGCCAGCGGGTTGGCATCCAGGTCGATGCCAGCCAGATGAATGGTCCCCGCGGTTGGCTGGAGAATGCCGGCGATCATGCGAAGCGTCGTCGTTTTTCCGGCGCCATTGGGGCCGAGGAATCCGAACAGCTCGCCGTCGGGGACACTGAGATTGATGGAATCAACGGCTGTGAACGAGCCGTATTTTTTGGTCAGACTTTTCAGTTCGATCATTTGGCCTTTGAGTTCCTGAATGCGATTTCGAACGCCGTCCGAATCGCGGAGTAGCTTCCCGCCTGTGCGGCGACGATGCGTCCCTCGGCATCGACCCAGGCTTCGAGTCCATGCGGGGCTCCTTCAATCCGCCACGCACGCACAGTGTCGCGGTGGGCAACGCTCCACTCCCCGCTCTGACTGCGTGTCGCGCTGTCGACCACAGTGAACAACGATTCGGCTCGTATTCGTAGCGTTGGCCGTATCACGGTTCGCGTCATCGGATCGAAGACCGAGATTATCTGACTTCTGCCGATTTTGGGTGAGCTACCGAGCATGAACACTACTGACGCGACAGTGGGATTGAACAACGGTGCGGTGAACGTGTAACGCGCTGCTGGTCGTCCCGTCACCTTCTTGCCCGCGATGAAGATCGATGTGTCTTCCTGGACGGTCGCGTTCATCGAGAACGGTTTTGTGGGGCGCGCCACGTCCGCACTGAGGTCGATCAGATGCAATCCGCGCGTGAGCCTCGTCTGCCAGCGCGCCGACGTGCGCTCCTTTGTCGTCGTATCCGAGCCGAATTCGCCGACGAAATACTCTTCGCTGACGAGCGACTGCGCCGTGGTGTCCAGCGCGGAGGATGCTGCGCCGATCTGCTCACCGTCGCGGTCGATGGTGTAATAAAACGTCGCAGGCTGCACTCGCAGCGCCACTTCCGCGAGCTGCTGGGACTCGGTTCGGTTGGCATTCCGGTGCGCCATCATCGCCATCCCGGCGACCCAGAGCACGACGACGAGCACGGCAATCGCGCCGCGTTTGGACTTCACTTTGATTTATTGCGAGAAAAGAGGCGCGGCTTCACCCCTATAGGACGATTTAGACGATCGTGAGACTCGTTTCGTCGTTGATCCAGCCGAGGTAGCGCTCGAGGCCGCCGGTTACGGGGACGGCGAGAAGTTCAGGCACCTTATAGGGGTGCAACTCCTTGAACGCCCGCTCCAGCCCATGAATTGCTCCGGACCGGGTCTTGAGCATCACAACGACCTCGATTTCGTCGGCCAGCTTGTCTTCCCAGCGGTAGAGCGAGCGGGTTCCGGGCATAATCGTGCCGCACGCGACCAGCCGTCGCTCGAGGAGCTGTTTCACGAACTTCACAGCTTCGTCAGTGTTGGCGAGCGTGGTTAGAACGACGACGGCGTCGGTGTGGCCCAAGTGTGAGTCCGGGTAACGGGTGTGAAAAATCTAATCGCTCAAGCTTAACAATAACTCCAGGCCCCCACATCTTTGGCTTGGGGGTATAACAAAGACAATGGCGCTCGATCCTTCCCTTTACATAAACCGCGAGATGAGCTGGCTCGCGTTCAACGCTCGTGTTCTGCACGAAGCGTTCGACGCGCGCAACCGACTGCTCGAGCGGGTCAAATTCCTGTCGATCTTCAGCACGAACCTCGACGAGTTCTATATGGTCCGGGTCGCTGGACTAAGGCGACAGATCGCAGCTGGTGTGCAGCAGGTCGGTCCCGACGGACTGACTCCCAGCCAGCAGCTCGATGCGATCACGGAGCGCGTCGCCGATCTGATGGAACAGCAGCGGAAGTGCCTGTACGAAGTGTTGTTGCCGGAGCTCAAGCAGCACGGGATCGAGATCGCATCGATGAGCGATCTGGACCCAACCGAGCTGGAGCGGATCAATCAGTTCTTCGAGAACCAGGTCTTTCCTGTGCTCACGCCACTCGCTGTCGATCCTGGCCATCCATTTCCGTACATCTCCAACCTCTCGATCTCGATCGCTGTCCAGGTCTACGATCCCGCCACCAGCACCGCGCGCCTTGCACGCATCAAGGTCCCGAAGAGCCTCCCGCGCTGGGTCCCGTTCGGCAAGGACAACCACTTCGTTCCGCTCGAGCAGGTCATCGGCACCCATCTGGATGCGCTCTTCCCGGGCATGGAGATACGCGGGTTCAGCACTTTCCGTGTGACGCGATACTCCGACCTCGAGCTCTCCGGGCTGGATGAAGACGACGATCTCCTGGAGATGATCGAAGAGCAGGTTTTCCAGCGTCGGTTCGCCGAAGTCGTCCGCGTCGAGATAGACAAGGACTGCCCGCGAGAGCTTCGCGATCTCATACTCGCCGAAGTTCTCGAGGATCAGCCGCCAGAGATGCCGACACTGACCGAGTCGGATCTCGTCGAGACCGGACCGTTGCTCGACCTCAGCGATCTGATGTGGCTCGCCACAATGAACATCCCGGATCTCAGGGACCCGCCATTCATTCCGGCGACGCCTCCGGAGCTGCGGGATGCTTCACGGTCGATCTTCGATGCAATCCGCGAGAATGACATCCTGCTCCACCACCCGTTCGACTCGTTCTCGACGTCCATAGAGCATTTTCTCACGGCCGCGGCGCGTGACCCAAACGTGCTCGCGATCAAGATGACGTTGTATCGCACTTCAGGCGACACCGAGATCGTGCGCGCTCTGACGGAGGCGGCGCAGAGCGGAAAACAGGTTGCTGTGATGATCGAGCTGCAGGCGCGGTTCGACGAAGTGAACAACATCGCGTGGGCGCGCACTCTGGAAGGCTTCGGTGTGCACGTCGCGTATGGGCTGCCCGGTCTCAAGACCCACACAAAAACCACGCTCGTCGTGCGAAAAGAAGCGGACGGCATCCGCCGGTACGCACACATCGGCTCGGGCAACTACAACTCGCAGACCGCGAAGGTCTACACCGACCTCGGCTTGCTCACCAGCGATCCATCCATCGGCGCGGATCTAACCGACCTCTTCAATTCTCTCACCGGCTTTTCGCGCCAGAACGCGTTCCGGAACCTGCTCGTCGCGCCCCGCAACATGCGTCAACGTTTCACTGAGATGGTCGACAGAGAAGCAACGCTGGCCAATGCGGGGAAGCGCGGTCGGATCATCGCGAAGATGAATTCGCTCGTCGATGCGGATCTGATCCAGCACCTCTACGACGCCTCACAGGCTGGCGTCGACATCGACTTGATCGTTCGCGGCATCTGCTGTCTGCGGCCGGGAATTCCCGGAATCAGCGATCGCATCAAGGTGACGAGCATCGTAGGCCGCTTCCTCGAGCATTCGCGGATTTTCTACTTCGGAAACGACGGCAACGAAGAGATCTACTTCGGGTCGGCGGACTGGATGCCTCGCAACTTCGACCGCCGCGTGGAGGTCGTCGCGCCAATCGAGAAGCGACACCTGCATGCCCGAGTCTGCTCACTGCTGGAAACCTGCCTCGCTGACAACCGGCAGGCGTGGGATCTCCATCGGGACGGCAGTTACGTGCAGAGAAAACCAGGAAGGGATCCGGTGGTGTCCACGCACGAGCGGCTGCTAGTGAATTCCTGGGGGCTCGTTGCGCTTCCGGCTCCGGCCGAGGAAACGCGGAAAGAGGATCGCGTTGCTGGCGAAAGGATAACCGCGTAAGTGCAACCGAACTCGAGCAGGTGTCAGTTGGAACCTGGTGCCTACTATTTAGTCAGCAGCGCCAACATCATCCTCGTACGTAGTCACGGACCCATCCGGCGCGACGATCTCTACGGGCACACCCGCCAGCTCCGAGAGAAGGTGGGACTTGCGACCCGCTCCCCACAGATCGAGCCGCAAATTGTAGACGTGACGCGCCGGCACCGCGGTTATTCTCAACGCCCGCTCCACCCAGCGAACTTTTATTTCTGCGACAGCGCTCGCATGCCCTCTGTCGAACCCATCTGCGACTCTGAGAATCGCTGACAACCTCTTGATCGTCTGCCGCACCGGCTTCTCGAGCCCTCCAAAATTGCGATGCTTTTTCCTCGGCTCGGCTCCCCGATGATACCGCGCTACATTGGCGACCACTATCTGCTCGAGCGGGGTCATGCCAAGCAGCTCAGCGTGCTCGATCAGATGGTACGAATGTTTGTTGTGCTTGTCGTAGCTGATGTGATACCCGATGTCATGCAGAAGCGCAGCGTCGGCCAGCAGCTTTCTGTCGTCCGGAATGCAACCCAGCCGCTGGCCAATCGCATCGAAGAGCTGAAGTGCGAGCTTCTGAACATGCTTCGAGTGCGGCTCCTCGAAATGAGTTCGCTCCGCCAGCTCGCGGACAGAGCGCTCCCTGGCTTCTCCCGGATCGGCCGGCGACGGCGCGACGTGAGCGCTCTCGAGCAGGATCCCTTCGCGGATCCCGTACGCTGAGATGACGAGCTCCTTCGCTTCGACTCGAGCGGCGACTTCGGCGGCTACAGCGAGCCCGCCGACGATGATGTCACTCCTCGCCGCGCTCAGTCCCGGCACGCCCTGACGCTCGGCGTCCGACATGTTATGGAGCGTGTCCACGATGTGTTCGACCTCTATCCGCGGAATCACAGTTCCGTGAACCGTCTTCGCGCTTTCCATCCCGATGCGGGCGAGGTAGATCGAAGCCAGAGTCGTAAACGTTCCGCCCGAGCAGACGATTCTCGTCGAGTGCCAGTGGCGCGCGGAAAGGTGACGGCGCAGCTCGAGCCGAACATGCTTTCTGAGCTTGCGCATGCCCTTCTTC
>DATCPG010000006.1:0-2878 GCA_036570225.1 Gemmatimonadaceae bacterium
CAGTCGTCGATCTCATCTGCTTTACTCCCGCCAGCGCTCAGCAGCTGGTGGCCGCGTTACAGGCGCGACAAACGCTTCTGCTCCATTGTGGCACGATGTGGGTGCACGGACGTCAGTTGACTGTACCTGTGACGGAAGAGGTGCGTAGAAATCCGTTCGGCGATTACGGAATCCAGAAGGCCGCGATCGAACAACTTCTCCTCGACGCCACTCGGCGCGGTGCTACTCGCGCTGCGATTCTGCATCCGGGACACCTGGTTGGTCCGGGATGGACGCCGGTGAACCCTGCGGGTCATTTAAATCCGCACGTGTTCACCCGCATTGCTCACGGCGAGGTGCTGCAGCTCCCGAACAATGGGATGGAGACCGTGCACCACGTGCACGCCGACGACGTCGCGCAGGCGTTCGAGCTCGCGATCACGCACCCCAATGACGCAGTGGGTGAAAGTTTTCACGTCGTCTCACCAGCGCCGCTGACTTTGCGTGAGTACGCGGAAGCGATGTTCGCGCACTTCGGGCAGCGAACGAGGCTCGCGTTCATGCCATGGGATGAGTGGAAACAAACAGTGACAGAAAACGAAGCGGCAGCGACGTGGGACCACATCGCGCACTCACCGCATGGCAGCATCGCCAAAGCGCGTCAGCGTCTCGGGTATGCGCCGCGCTACACGTCGCTCGAGGCCGTGATCGAATCGGTGGATTCTCTCATTGCAGCCGGTGTTGTGGCCGTTCCGGCTGTCAGCCCACAATCACGCCGAAAGCGTTGAAATCATTCGCCCGACTTCGCTAGCGCAGTGCTCCCGCGAGCGCCGCGGGTGCGAGGGCGCGGAAAATGTTGCCGTGCGTCAGGTCCGGTCGTGCAACGTACGTCCAGGAGAAACCGCGGGACGCGAGCGTACGCAGTATCTCAGCGAGACGAGCCGTGTTGTTATCTATGTCGTCGCGCGATCCCGCAAAGTAGATGCTTGAACGGAATGCACTGCGCGGACTCGCCTTTCGCGAGAGAACCACCGGCGGTCCGATGACCAGTGCTCGTGCCGAATCGACCAAGGCGCCCTGATTCCACCACAGACTCGGGTCGAACGCGACGTAGTGAGCGAACAATCTCGGCTCCCGCAGGAAGGTCTCAACCACGAACAGTCCCGCGAGTGACTCTCCGACGATCGCGCGCTCCGTCGTAGTGCGATAACGGCGGTCGATCGCTGGAATGAGCTCATCGCGGATGAATCGGCGAAACGCAGCCGAGCCTCCCACACGTTGCGCGATCGTGCTGTCCTTGGCGACATGTGTAGGGCCCGTCAGATCGCGGCGCCGTTCTGTATTCGGAATGCCGACCACGATCACCGGACGGATCAGCTGTAACGCAATCAATGAATCCACCGTGTTGACGACGTGTGCGAAGTCTTCGTCGAGTCCTCCGTCCGGCATGTAGAGCACCGGGAACCGCGACCGCATTGCGGACGCGTAACCGACCGGCGTGTGGACGTTGATGGGCCGCTTCTCGCCGAGCGCGCGAGAAATAACCGTGAGTGTGTCGTGGCGCGGGACACCATCCGGGGACGCTACCTGTGCGCACAGCAAAGCAGGTGATCCGATGAGCACCGCAACGGTTATCGCGGCGGAGACCTTACAGTTGATCATGTCATGAGTGGAAGTCGGCTAATAATCGAGGCCGTCGACGAAGCCAATTCGCCAGCTCGGATAAATTGGCGTCCAATTGAGCTCGCGCTTCGCCTTCGCGTTCGAGCAGCCACGAATCTGCGTCATTATCGACACGCCGTCCTTGCCAATTGTAAGCTCTCCCAACCAGTGGGGAATTTTGTACGGCGGCTTTGCTTCGATTGCCTTGGCAAGCGCGGGCAGCCAGACCGCGACCTTGGCGGGCTCATCGTCGACGATGTTGTAAATGCCCGGCGCGCCGCGGGAGATCGCCGCGACTGTCGCGCGCGCGGCATCGAGGATGTGAATGAAGGACCAGATACCACCGCCACCGCCGACGACAGGGAAGAGCCGCCTCCTGGTCATCTTGAGGATCGCGCCTCCTTTGCCGATTGCGGTGCCGGGGCCGTAGAACATTCCGTATCGCAAGGCAAGCACGTCGAGGAACGTCGTAGTGCCAACCTTGGCCTCGAGGGAGCGAATTGCGGCGAGAGTCTTTGTAAAATTCTCGGGCGGCTTTGGATCGAGAGGGTCTTGTTCCGTTTTCACCGGACCACCGGTCCTCGCGTACGGCCAGCCGCAGTAGCTCTGAGCGATGAATCGCTGGGTGCCGATGGTACGCGCGGCCGCGAGCAGGGTGTCTGTGACCTCGGTGCGAAACCGATTGGTCAACGCGAACTCCTGATCGAATTTCCGAAAGTTGCCAGCGCCGGTGAGCGACGTGAGCTGATGGATGATCACATCCGGCTCGGCGCGACGAACCGCCGCGGTAAGTCGCGGCTTGTCGAGTGGGTCGACGATGACCGCGGCCACGCCGCCGTCCTCGAGCTCCGGCGCCTTGGTAACCGAGCGCGTGAGCGCTACGACTTCGTGCTTATTCTCGAGCAGCAACGGCAGCAGAAACTTGCCGATTACCCCGGTGCCACCGGTCACAAGAACTTTCATTCTGGCGTTTGTTCGGATGGATGGAAAGCAACCACGAGCTGCGTTCGAACCACTGCCAATCTAACCGCGCAAAGGCGGGTCGCACGTTTTCCCCATTGACATCGAAGAAGAGTTGGGGCATTCCCCTGCTGAGCAGCAGATTCTTCGAGTGAACGAGACCGAGGGGCAATCGTGATAGTCATAGTCCTCGGCGCTGGCGCAATCGGCGCCTACTACGGCGGGCAGCTGGCGCGCGCGGGACACGACGTCACGCTCTACGCGCGCGGAGAGAATC
>DATCPG010000007.1:0-5819 GCA_036570225.1 Gemmatimonadaceae bacterium
AAGGAAGATGTTCAGGAGCTTCTGGAGATCGTCGCCGAGCTGGAAGGGCTCGCGGCACGCAGTGCTGCGCGACTCACCGACGCGCAACGGGAGCGATTAGCGGATGAGCTCGTCGCGCTGAACGCGGAATTCCGGCGTGCAGCATCCGCGCGGGGCGCGCAGCCGGGAAAGCTCTACGAGCTCGACGAAAAATTTCACCGGCGGTACGTGGAAGCGGGTGCTGGGGCGCGTCTCCGGTCATTGCACGAGGCGGTCAAGCCGCAGGCGGAACGCTACATCAGGATGTACATCGCGCTGCTGCTCGATACGGTTCCAACTGCCGGATCGGAGCACGACGCAATTGTGGACGCGATCCGTACCGGGAACGCAGCCGCGGCGCAGCGCGCGGTTCAGACGAATTGGCGGCACGCGGCTGACCGCTTGGTTCGTGCAATCGATGTGATGGGGGAGCAGGGAAACTGGTAGTAGGCAACTCGCGGCGCCTATAAGTCCTGTCTTGCAAAAATCTCTAACCGCTGCAGGATAGAGTACCACCGGCGCCAATCAGAATCCGACACACTAGCCAGAGGCAAGACTACGATGGCCATGCGGAAGACTCCCCGAAGAACCAAGAAGGCCGACAGCAAGAAGTCTGGAATCGCCAAGAAGATCATCGCGGTGGTTGGCGCCACGGGGGCTCAGGGAGGCGGACTTACCCGCGCGATCCTCAATGACAAGAACGGTTCTTTCGCTGTTCGCGCTATCACCCGCAACGTGAGCTCCGACAAGGCAAAGGCGCTGGCGGACGCCGGAGCCGAAGTTGTCGCGGCGGACCTCGACGATGTGAAGAGCCTCAAGAAAGCGTTCGAGGGCGCCCACGGTGCTTTCTGCGTCACCAACTTCTGGGAGCACTTCAAGCCGGAAAAAGAGATCTCTCAGGCTCGTAACATGGCCCAGGCTGCAAAGGATGCTGGCGTCAAACACGTCATCTGGTCGACGCTCGAAGACACGCGCGAGTCGATTCCGCTATCCGACGACCGGATGCCCACGCTCATGGGCAGGTACAAGGTCCCGCATTTCGATGGGAAAGGGGAGGCCAACGCAATTTTCAAGGAGCTCGGAGTCCCGACGACGTATCTGTTGACGTCGTTCTACTGGGACAACTTCATCCACTTCGGCATGGGCCCGAAGAAGGGGGCGGATGGCAAGCTCGCCATCACATTTCCTCTCGGAGGCAGGAAGCTCGCTGGCATTGCGGCAGAGGACATCGGAAAAACCGCCTACGCGATCTTCGAGGACGGGGAAGAGATGATCGGCAAGACTGTCGGCATTGCTGGCGGGCACCTCACCGGCGAGCAGATGGCGAAATCGCTGTCAAAGGCGCTGGGACAACCGGTTACCTACAATGCCGTGTCGCCCGCTGCTTACCGGGCGTTCGGATTTCCGGGAGCCGATGACCTTGGCAACATGTTTCAGTTCAACAGCGAATTCGAGCAGGACTGCTGTGACGCGCGGAATATCAGCGAGACCAAGACCCTGAATCCCGAGCTCCAGACCTTCGACCGATGGCTCGGCGAGAACAAGTCGCGGATTCCACTCGGGTAGCCAAGGCGCTCCCGCGCCCATCGGTGAACTAGGGCAGCCGCTCGGGAGACTTGACCTGCTTCCTCTCGAGCGACTGCGCCGTTCCAGCGCCGATCACTCTTGCTCCTTCGCCTTCGGTGAATAGACGTGTGAGAAAGCGCTGACCTTCGCCGATTCTCTCGACCTCCACAGCTGTGGCCTCCACGGCCTGCTCCATTCTGGAGAGCCGGTCCGCAAGATCTCTCGGGAATGAAGTCACCACCGCGGCGCTTCTTCGCCAGATTCGCCGTGCGAACGCGATCGACAGCGGGAAAAGCACGATGAACATGAAGATTCCGCCTAGCACGTAAGCTTCCTCGGGCGGTCCCTGATAGACCGGTGGAGGCTGCGGCACTACGGCACCGGGGATGGACGCGGCCTGTGCAATCTGAGCCGCATTGCCGGCAAGCATCTGGTCGACTGCGGAAGTTCGCGCGTCGATGTCCTTGAGTCTCGCTTCGAGGGGCGCTCGCTCGGCGGAGCCGGCGCCCATATCCTCGAGCTGGCTCGTGATCTCGCGTCTCGTGCCTTGTAGCTCGTCGAGTTGACTGGTTAGCTCATTGCGTTGGGCCTTGAACCCCTCGTAAATCGCCGATGCGCTCGGCGCCGACCGTGCGGTACCGGCTACAACGGGAGCTGCACCGGGAGGAGGGGTGGTTTGCGTTTTCTGAACCAAAGTGTCCTCGAAGCGGACGGATAAGCCCCGACGCGACAGTCCGGGCCGTAAAGTGTAATCTACGAATTCCGACGGGCAATTTCTTCATCGGATCGCCCGCCCGAGAGATCACTACGCCACGATGGATTCCAGCTGTCGTGCTCGCGATCGTTGCCATTCGATGAGTCCGGCGGCGGCGAGGGCGAGGAGAATCGCGTAGAGTCCTGCCGAAAGGGGCAGGTGCTTTTTCCAGAACAGAAATACGTAGCCGACGTTGACGGCGATCCACAGCCACCAGTTCTCGAGAACCTTCCTGGCGAGCAGCCAGTTGGCGACGAGGCTTGTCGTGGAGAGAGTGGCGTCCGCGTAAGGAGCTACGGCGTTGGTCCAGCGGGCGAGGGCGGCACCGACGACCAGCGAGACCATCGCGGTTCCCGCCAGCCATGCGGCGCGGCTTCGCCAGTCGAGGACGACGATCGGCGCGTCGCCCTGGCCGCGCACGCCGCCATGCGCCCAGTACCACCAGCCATAAATGTTCTGCGCCACGTAAATCGGCTGGAGCGCCGAATCGGCGTAGAGGCGCGCCCGAATGAAAACGACCAGATACGCGAGTATTCCCACGATCGCCACCGGCCAGCAGCTTATTTTCTCCTTGATCGTGAGGACAATCCCGACGAGGGTCATCACGACAGCGACGGATTCAATGGGATCCATGAGACGCCGAATGTAGCCGAATTCGTACTTTCCACTATATCCTTAGCGAATGAGACCACTCCCCTTTGTCTGGCCGTATGCGCTGGTTTTCTGGGCGATCTACGTCTGGGCCTTTTTCCCCGAATGGAAGGTTGTGCAGGGTGGCCGCCAGGGCGTAAAGGACGCGAACTCGAAGGACAGCGGCTCGCTCAAGGTGATACTCGCCGGAATGTGGGTGGCGCTCCTCATCGCTTTTTCGCTGGCGTTCGTAGGAGCGTGGGCCTTTCCGCAGCGCCGGCAACTACCGCTTTTTGTCGTTGGCGTGCTGCTGATCGTGCTCGGCAGCATGCTGAGACGCTATTGCTTCCGCACGCTCGGCGAATACTTCACTGGAGATGTGAAAGCGAGACCGGACCAACCCGTCATAACTGCCGGACCGTATCGCTGGGTAAGACATCCCTCGTATACGGCGGGGATGATGATGTTCATCGGAATCGGACTGGCCCTCGGAAACTGGCTCAGCTTCGCGCTCCTCACGATTGCGACGATCGCTACCTACGCCTACCGCGTTGCGGTTGAGGAACGAGTACTTCTGGCAACAATCGGCGAGCCGTACGGCAATTACATGAAGGAGCGGAAGCGCTTCATACCGTACATCGTGTAGCGGGTCAGGAAACCGGTTATACGAGACCAAATCGAGTGCGGCCAGGCACTTGCAGCCTGACATGGGCTGTTGCACTTCCGAGCGCACAGACGGAGGCATACGCATGAGATACTTTTGGACTGCCTTGTTGGGACTGACAGTGTGCGCGGCGTCCCTGGATGCGCAGGCTGTTCGTGGCGCTCCCCCTCCCAGCACGTCGGCTCCGCCGGCGCGGACGACGACTCAACCGATACAGCTCGAGGATCAGTGGATTACCGCGCTCGTCAAACGGGACGCGCGGACGTTCGAACGGTTGCTCGCCCCGAATTTCGTGTACACAGAAGACGCGTCCGTGATGAATCGCGGCGAGGTGATTAAAAGCGTAACTGGGTCGGACAGGGTCGAATGGGCGCGGAATGAAGGAATGAAGCTCCATGACTTCGGCGATGTGCAGGTAATTACCGGCGTGTTGCACCTCAAGGGGAGGGGTACGAAGGGTGCATTCGACCGTCGGTACCAGTTCACGGATACCTGGCACCGTCAGAATGAGCGAAAAAGAACGGATGGGCTTATTGTCGCAGCGAACGATAGCAGCTGGCAGATAATCGCGGCGCAGGATTATCTGATCCCCGCTTTAAGGCGGTGAGAGAATGGGAGGAGTGATTAGATGATCGAAGTTGGCCGACGAGCTTCCACCGTTTTCATCCTGGCTCTTTTTGCGTGCAAGGTGGAGAGCAAGCCTCCTGCGGCCGACACGACTGGGAGCAGCGACCCGAAGGTCACGTCCACGGCTGCGGTAGGGACGAGCTCGGTTACAGGGGCGCGCATCGCTGTACCGCACGCTGGTCCTCCGGGCGAATGGCAAATGCCCGCGGGTGATTATGCAAGCTCGCGCTACAGCGAGCTGGCATCCATCACTCCGCAGAACGTGGCGAATCTGCACGTCGCGTGGGCGTTCTCGACCGGCGTGCTGCGCGGACACGAAGGACAGCCGCTCGTGGTTGGAAACACGATGTACGTCGTGACGCCGTATCCGAATGTTTCATACGCGATCGATCTCGCTCAGACCGGCCAACCGCTCAAGTGGAAATTCCGTCCAGAAAATTCCCAGCAGGCCATCGGCAGAGCATGTTGCGACGTTGTGAATCGCGGAGCGGCGTACGCCGACGGAAAGATCTTCTACAACCTTCTCGACGGGCACACGGTTGCAGTCGACGTGGCGACCGGCACGCAGGTGTGGCGCACCAAGATGGGAGATCTCTCCAGGGGCGAGACGATCACCATGGCACCCATAGTGGTAAAAGGAAAAGTCATCGTCGGCTCGAGTGGTGGCGAAATGGGAGTGCGAGGATGGATTGCCGCGCTCGATGCGTCGACGGGAAAGGAAGTCTGGCGCGCCTACAACATCGGGCCCGACAAGGACGTCAAAGTCGGGCCGAGGTTCAAGCCGTTCTACGCTCACGACAGCGGAACGAATCTGGGCGTTTCATCGTGGCCGGGCGACACCTGGAAGACGGGTGGAGGCGCGGTGTGGGGATGGCTCTCCTACGATCCGGCTCTCAATCTCATCTATCACGGCACCAGCAACCCCGGTCCGTGGAATGAGAACCAGCGTATGGGCGACAACAAATGGACGGCGGCGATTCTCGCGCGCGACGCTGATACCGGCGAGATCGTGTGGGCGTTCCAGGTTACACCACACGACATGTGGGACTACGACGCCGTCAACGAGAACATTCTGGTCGATCTCCCGATAAAAGGCCAAACGCGAAAGGCACTCGTGCATTTCGATCGCAACGGATTCGCCTACACGATCGACCGCGCTACCGGCGAGGTGATTTTGGCGGCGCCCTTCGTGCCGATGAACTGGTCGACGGGGATCGATATGAAGACGGGCAGGCCGCAAGTCGTGGAGACCAAGAAAACCGCGCAGGACAAAAACGTGAAGGACATCTGCCCGAGCCTCGAGGGTGGAAAGAATCAACAGCCGGCAGCGTTCTCTCCGCAGACGGGTCTGTTCTACGTGCCGACCAACAACTTGTGCATGGATTTCCAGGCGCGCGCGGTGACGTACATCGCGGGGACTCCGTTTATCGGTGGCAACGCACCGGAGAAAGGAGGGCCGGGCGGGTATCGCGGAGAATTCATCGCCTGGGATGCGACGACCGGGAAGAAGATCTGGGGCATCAAGGAACCATACCCCGTGTGGGGCGGAGCGCTCGCGAC
>DATCPG010000008.1:0-2347 GCA_036570225.1 Gemmatimonadaceae bacterium
GAGCGCCTCCGGCAGCCCGGGCTCGCGCGCGTTCTTCGGCTGAAATAGCGGAATCTCCTCCTCCAGCGCGATCCGCTTGACTGCCGAAGTAACCACCTGGCGCGCGCGTCCCTGCGGTTTGTCGGGTTGCGTGACTACGCCGACTACATCGAACCCTTCACCGATGAGAGCGCGCAAAGGCGCTGCGGCGAACTCCGGAGTTCCCCAGAAGAGAATCCGCACTACATCTCCGTCTCGTTCTCGTGGTGGTGCTCACCCTTCACTTCGGCGCGCACTTTCCTGATGTTGCCGGGATAGCCTTCTTTTTCCTTCTCCCACTTCGACAGCGCGGACCTGCGCTTCAGCGGACTCAGGTAGTCGATGAAGAGCTTTCCATCGAGGTGGTCGATCTCGTGCTGGAAGCAGCGGCCGAGGAGACCGCTGCCGGACGCTTCGTACAGGTTGCCATTCTCGTCTAGCGCGCGGATGGTGACTTCGGGTGGGCGCTCAACGTCGCCGTAGATGTCCGGAATCGAAAGACATCCCTCTTCTGCTTTCTCGATCGGCCCATTCCTGGAGACGATTTCGGGATTGATCAGCGCAAACTTGCTACCCTCTACATCGACGACCGCGAGCCTTTCAGTCCTTCCGACCTGTGGCGCGGCGAGTCCGATTCCTTCCGCAGCGTACATCGTCTCGAACATGTCGGCGATGAGCTTCCGCAGCTCGTCGGTGACTTCGGTGACGGGTTTGGTCGGCTTGCGAAGAACCGGGTCGCCCAGCACCCGGATGTCGAGGATGCTCACCCACCGGCGACGTTGGAGACCGAGCCCGGTCTGTTGATGCGTGCGATGCGTCCACGCTCGATGATGACGCGCGTCTCGCCCGACTTGATGGTGACGCGATCCTCCATGCCGCCGGTCTTGTCTTCGGCGGCGCCTTTTTCCTTGATGAAGAGGACTTCGCCGACGAGGCCACCGGTGGTGACTATCTCGTCTCCCTTCTTGAGCCCCCTCACCAATTCATCGTGCTTCTTTCTCTGCGTCGCCTGGGGACGAATGAGAATGAAGTAGAAGATGAGGAAGATCGCTCCATAAATGAAAATGGAGCCGATTACTGGATTGCTTTGCATACGTGAAAACCGTAGTTGGGTTCGAAATAACTTCAGACCGCGAGCGGCGAGGCCGAGCGATGCCGCGTCAGCCAATCCTGCGACCATGAATCGAGGTCGCCCTTCTGGATGGCCGCCCGCGCCTGCCGGACGAGCGACAGCAGGAAATGTACATTGTGCAGGGAGAGGAGGCGCAGCCCGAGTATCTCGTCGGACACGAACAGATGCCGGATGTACGCCCTCGTGAACCGGGTGCACGCGGAGCAGTCGCATTCCGGGTCCAGCGGGCGCGGATCCGTGCGGAACTCGGTGCGCTTGATGTTCAGCCGCCCATCCCGGGTGAAAGCGGATCCATTCCGACCCATGCGCGTCGGTGCGACGCAGTCGAAGAGGTCGACGCCACGTCGAATCCCTTCGATCAGGTCCTCGGGGAAGCCGACTCCCATCAGGTAGCGAGGGTGGGTCCTGGGAAGCGCCTCGTCGACTACCTCGAGCATCTCGTACGTGGCGTCCTTTTCTTCGCCTACTGAAAGTCCTCCAATCCCAAAGCCTGGCCAGTCGTGCATGCCGCCGATAGCCGCCGCGGCTTGCTGGCGCAGATTGGCGTGGATTCCGCCCTGCACGATTGGAAAGAGCGCTTGCCGCTGCCCGACCTCCAGGCGCTTGACCTCGGCCAGGCATCGCGCGAGCCAGCGAACGCTTCGCTCGCTCGCGTCCCGCGCTTCTGATTCGTCGGCCTGGCCAGGAATGACGTGGTCGAATTGCATGATCACGTCGGCGCCGAGATTCCGCTCGATCTGCATCACGATCTCGGGAGTAAAGAATCGGCGCGAGCCGTCGACGTGCGACTGGAACTCGACCCCGTCTTCGCCGACCGTGCGCAGCTGGGCAAGCGAGAAAACCTGGAATCCTCCCGAATCGGTGAGGATCGGGCGGTCCCAGCGCATGAACTTGTGGAGGCCGCCCATATCGCGGACCACTTCGTCGCTCGGCCGGAGGTGTAGGTGGTACGCGTTCGCGAGGATCATCGACGCGCCCATTTGGACGAGGTCATCGGGATCGAGCGTCTTTACTGTAGCCAGCGTCCCAACTGGCATGAACGCCGGCGTCTCGACACATCCGTGTGGGGTCTCGAAAATCCCCGCGCGCGCGGACCCGACCGTGTGGTGAATGGAGAATGTAAAACTCATGATGGTCAGCGAGAATCTAACCGAATCGGCCCGGTTGTAATCCGCCTGTAAGCTTGGAGCTGTAACG
>DATCPG010000009.1:0-20827 GCA_036570225.1 Gemmatimonadaceae bacterium
GGACTTTCCAGCACCGGCGGGCTCATTACGAGCGCGGCACTCATCATGGTCGTCTTGTTCGGCTCGTTCGGATTCACGCGACTCACTGCCACCCGCGAATTCGGTTTGGGCCTCGCCTTCGCCGTGGCGCTGGATGCGACGCTGATTCGGGTAGTGCTCGTTCCGATCCTGATGGGTTTGCTCGGACGCGCCAACTGGTGGTTCCCGAAATCGCTCGTGCCGCGTGGAAGCGGCGCTCGGCGAGCTGCCAGCGTAGAGCCACGAATCCAGCGAGGCGTCGAGGTGTAGATCACCAGTTAGCTTACGACCACGTCCTCGATATCAGGTACCTCGTGAAGATTGTTGGGAAAACGGTTGCACTCTGCGCTCTCGTTACGGGAACACTCGGGGCTCAGGCGACACGACTTTCAATTGCGCCCGTCAGTCCGGAGCCGGGGGCGATTGTGCGTCTGACGCTCGCGCTCGCCGCATCACGAGAGGACGCGGTCGTATCGATTCATGGATCGATGGCGGGTGAGCCCCTTCACTTCCTTCCAGCAACGCCGGGCACGTGGCACGCGATCGGCGGGGTTCCCGTTGATGCGACTGGCAGTTTGCTGGCCGACGCTGAAGTCCGTCACGCGTCGGGAAAAGTAGAGTCGATTCGCGCGCGCGTGACTTTGCCCAAGCTGCCGCCTCCGGTAGCGCAGCCGCTCGCCGTGGACAGCAGCTTCTCGCGCCCGCTCGATTCCGCCACCGCGGCGAGGGTCGAGCGCGAGAACGCGCGTGCCCGCGAGATAGGCAAGCGCGCGCACGATTCGCCGCTGATGTGGACTGCGTCGTTCCTTCGTCCGCGAACATCGGCAATCACGAGTGAATTCGGATCGGGGCGCGTATTCAACGGAAAGGTCACCAGCCGCCACCTGGGTGTTGATTTCCGGGGAGCGGTAGGCGAACCGGTCCGCGCGGCCAATCGAGGAGTGGTCGCGCTTGCCGACAACTTCTTTCTTGCCGGCAACGTCGTCTATATCGATCACGGCGGCGGTCTCGTCACCGCGTACTTCCACCTGAGCAAGACACTCGTATCGGTGGGGGACACCGTCGCGCGCGGGCAGGTAATCGGTCTGGTCGGTGCAACCGGCCGCGTGACGGGACCGCATCTACATTGGGCAGCGCGCTATGGCGCGACTACCGTGAATCCGCTCGACCTGATTTCGCTCAATCGAAACTGGTACAGCGCTTCCACTTCGCGGAGCCAGGCGCGCACCTCAAGAGCACCCGGAGCTCGATAGCCCGCAGTAGCCGCGTCAACTCTGGTACGATCTGAGCAACTCGTCAACCTCTGAGTAGCCGGAAGGAAGCCTCACCTCACTCGCTCGCGCCCCGGCACGGAGCAGCGCCTCGACCGACTCGGGCGACCGTCTGTCTGTCCAATACGAGTCGACGCACGCCTTCACAGCGAGCGCCAATGGTGTGCGTCCTTTCCCATCTGGAACGTCGACCGGTGCGCCGCGCTCGAGTAGCAGCTTCACAGTTCCGTGATTAGCTCGCCACGCAGCGACGTGAATCGCCATGCTGTTCGGCGCGACGTCGAAGTAGCCATCGCCCTCCTTGAAGAGCGCGCCGACGTTCACTCCCAAGTCGAGGAGCTGTGAGACACCGTTGGAGTTTCCCACGCCCGCGAACTGCGCGAGAAGCTTCCCCCCTTCAGACTGCAGCTCTCTCACCAGTCGTGGCTCGTCACTAACCATTGAGCGGATACCCGGCGCGTCGTTGCGGGCACACGCGGCAATCAACCGCTCTACGCCATCGAGCACGATCGGAATTCCGCGTTTCTCGAAGAGATCGAGGATGTCTCCGCGGCCCCGCCTCGCTGCGATTGCAATTGCGGATTTGCCCGGCGACGCGCTAGGCGATCGATCGGGACGATTGGCAACAAGCGTGGGATCGGCTCCGTGATCGAGCAGCACCTGAATGATCTCGATGCGATTGTCGCTCAACACCGCATTGTGGAGCGCCGTCTTTCCCCACCGCGAAGCGCGGTTCGGGTCGACACCGCGCTCGAGCAGCCATTTGATGCCTTCGTAGTCGTGCCAGTCGGTCTTGCGAAGCAGGATCGTCGTAAGGCTGTCTTCAGTGAGCTTGCCGCTCTCGACGAGAACCTTCAGCGCAGCGTTGTCCCATGTCTCGGGCGCGTGATACGGCGTTTCCTCGTCATTCGGATCCGCGCCGCGCTCCAGCAACAGGCGTGTGAGATCGGCGTGGTGCGCGACTCCGGCGGCGCCATAAATCGCGCTCTCCCACTCCGCCGTCGGTTGATGATTCCGCTCGTACCATCCGGTGTTGGCGCTTGCACCGGCGTCGAGCAAAGCGGTCGCTGTCCGTACGAACCCGCTCGACCTGGCGCGATCGAGTCGCAGGAATCTCGAAAAGCAGAGATAGATGAGAGCATCCCAACCCCGCGGACCACCCTTGGCAGTTGCGCCCGCCGGATCACGATCGAGAAACCGTCGAACTGTTGCGTCATCGCCGAGTAGAGAGGCCGCGTAGATGCTGGTGGCCGCGACTTCCGGGTGCTCCGCCAGAATCGACTGCGCGCGCTCCAGTGTACCGGAGCCGTGCCCCGAGTCCAGTGGCACACACGCAGCTTCGATGAAGGACGTAGCGACATCAACGGTATTTATCACAGAATCAGCTTGACTCCGGCTACGATCAGCACAAGAGACAGCAGCTGCCTCAACACTGGCGCAGGCGCGCGCTTGCTCCCGTAACTCGCTCCGATCCAGCCGCCCAGCACTGCCGCTGCTCCCCAAATCGGGATGTTCGGCGGAAGCTGTGACACACTCGAGAAGTGGCCGAGCAGGCCCGCGACCGAGTTGACGAGGATGAAGGGCGCCGCGACTCCGGATGTGGCGCGCGTCTCTGCCCATCCCAGATAGAGAATGAGCGGACTCAGAAATATTCCGCCGCCGACTCCCGTGAGCCCTGACAGGAATCCGATCACTAGTCCGGTCGCGATCGCAGCCCACAGCGGAGGCGGATGGGCCGCGGCTGTGAGGGGTCTGCGCGCAGAACGGAACATCCAGCCTGCGGCGTAGAGGAGGACAATTCCGACGACCACTTGATACCAGCGAGTCGGCAGCATCATCGCGCCCCCAATGAACGCCGCCGGGATTGACGCAATCGCGAATGGCCAGAACAAAGACCACGAGAACAGCCCGGCGCGATAGAACTTTACCGTCGCGACTGCAGCCACCAAGATGTTGAGCGCGAGGGCGGTGGGTTTCATCACGTCCGGCGCGAAGCTGAACAACCCCATCACCGCCAGATAAGCTGACGCGCCCGCGTGTCCCACCGACGCATACAGCGCGGCGGCGGCCAGAAACAACATCGCGATGATCAATGTCTCCGGAACGGACATTCCCTTTCCACGTATATTTTGTTTCCGCGCGACCCACATCCGCGAAAGTACATGACTGAATACGCAATCGACATAGTCAACGTCACGAAGCGATACGCCGAACATACGGCGGTGCGTGATTTGACGCTTCGCGTTCCGACCGGAAGCGTCTATGGATTACTCGGCCCAAATGGCGCGGGCAAGACAACGACGATCCGCATGATCCTCAACATCATCGCGCCCGACTCGGGCACGATCCACATCTTCGGGCGTCCTTCCAGCGATCCGAAGGTGACAGAAAGAATGGGATATCTGCCTGAGGAGCGCGGACTGTACCGGAAGATGCAGGTGAAGCGAGTCCTGAAATTCCTCGCCGAGCTGAAGGGTGTCAAAGGAAGTGAGGCGGAGAGGCGCATCGACGACTGGCTCGAGCGCCTCTCGCTCAAGACGCCCGAGAAGGATTGGGGCCTGTCCAAGGTCGACGAGCTTTCACGCGGAATGCAGCAGAAGGTCCAGTTCATCGGAACGCTGCTGCACGATCCTGACCTCGTCATTCTCGACGAGCCTTTCAGCGGACTGGATCCGATCAACGCACAAGCGCTCAAGGACACGGTCGTCGAGCTGAAGAAGCGTGGCAAGACAGTCATCTTCAGCACCCATCTGATGGACAACGCTGAGCGTCTCTGTGATTCGGTGTGCATCATAGCTCGCGGTGAGAAGGTGCTAGACGGAACCGTGACGGGTGTGAAAGAGGAGCACGGCCAGCGGAACATCGCTCTTGCTCTCGAAGGAGATGGAATGAAGGGGATCGCTTCGATCCTCAGCGATCACTCTCTGGTGAAGCGCGCCGACGACTCGAACCGGTTTTTCGAGATCGAGCTGGTACCCGGCGGAGACCCGCAGACGCTGTTGCGTCGCGTCGTGGAGTCGGGCGCATCGGTCCAACGATTCGAGATGATCCAGCCTTCGCTCCATGAGATCTTCCTGAAGAAGGTTGGTGCCGCCGGAATTGAAGAGGGGATGACAGGACATGGCTAAGCTCTGGGCGATCATCAAGCGCGAATACGTGGAGCGGGTCCGCTCCAAATGGTTCGTGATCGCGACTCTCTTCGGGCCGATTTTCTTCAGCGCGATCATCATCGTTCCCGCGTGGCTTTCATCGCGCAGCAAGGCGACGAGCGACATCTACAACACCACGATTCTCGACGCCACCGGGAACGGATTCGGGCATCGTCTCGCCGTCAACATCGCCGGTGACACCACGGTTCCGGGACGGCTACCGGAGGTCCGGGTCGTCGCGCCGAGCATGCTGACGCGGGCGGAGAGCACGGCAACTCACGAGGTGATGGACAAGGAGAAGACGGGCTACGTCGTCGTCGACCAGCAGACAATCGCGGGCGAGTCCGCACGGTATGCCGGCCGCAACGCGACTTCGATCGCCGACATGGCCCAGATCAAGAGCGCGATCAGAGAGACCATCCTTGCATCCCGCCTGGAGAAGGTTGGACTCGACAATTCGCGAATGAAGGAGATCACTTTCATTCCGCTCGACTTCAGCACCGAGCGGATCACGGAGAAGGGGCGTGCTGGCTCCGGGATAGCGAGCGTGATGTTCGGCTTCGCGATCGGATTCCTGCTCTACGCGTCGATCGTGATATATGGCCAGACGATCATGAGCGGCGTGCTCGAGGAGAAGACGACGCGGGTGGCCGAGGTCGTGATGTCGAGCGTACCGACCGATACGCTGCTCGCCGGCAAGGTTCTGGGCGTGGGTGCAGTTGGTCTCACCCAGCAGATAATCTGGATCGTGACCACCTACGTGCTCCTCCAGCTGAGAGCACCGATCATGGCGAAGTTCGGGGCACCGGCGATGAGCTTCACACTCCCGGACATTTCGCTGGGGGCGGGATTGATCTTCCTGCTGTTCTTCCTGTTCGGGTTCATCTTCTATTCGTCGCTCTTCGCGGCGGTGGGATCGTCGGTGAACAGCGAGTCCGAGGCGAGGCAGGCGGCGAGCCCTCTGATGATCATGATCATCAGCACCGCGGTGTTCATTCAGCCGGTGCTTCTCAACCCCACGGGAACGACGGCAAGGGTACTGTCACTCGTTCCCTTCTCCTCACCGATCATCATGCCGATACGAATGGCGGTGATAGGGATACCGCCACTCGAGCTCGCGGCGAGCCTTGGGTTTCTCGCGATCGGGTGTATTGCGGCGTTGTGGCTTGCATCCCGGATCTACCGCGTCGGGCTGCTCATGTATGGGAAGAGGCCGTCCATAAGAGAAATGGCTCGCTGGGTATCCTATTCGCGTTAGCCAGACGGTTATTATTCATTATCCACTACGCCATACAGACAAGAGGTCATAGACGATGTACGACGAAAGATTCGTAACCCCCATGCGCCAGGAGCTCACGCAGCTCGGCGTCGAAGAAATGCGCACCGCCCAGCAAGTCGATGCGAAGCTAAAGGATGCCCAGGGCACAACGCTCGTGGTCGTCAACTCCGTCTGCGGCTGCGCCGCGCGGAATGCGCGACCGGCGGTAGCGAAGGCGATCCAGCACGACACGAGACCCGATACTCTGACAACCGTGTTCGCCGGCCAGGACGTCGAGGCCGTGCAGAGGGCGCGCAGCTACTTCACGGGCTACGCACCGAGCTCGCCGCAGATTGGATTGCTGAAGGATGGCAAGCTCGTCTTCATGCTCGAGCGTCATCAGATCGAAGGCAGATCCTCGGATGACATCGCGCAGGATCTGGTGGGCGCGTTCGACAAGTACTGCGAGGAGACTACAGCGGCCTAGAGCTCGTTCCGCTGCCTTCGCTCGATGAAGGGCTGTCCATTGGGAAGCGTCTGAGGCTCTACGTCTCTTCCCGTGTCCTTGAGCACGCGGCCGCGGATGAACGACACCGTCGTCCCGAGCAGCAGCGCCCAAACGCTGACGCCGAGCACTCGCCAGAATACGACGCCGGTTGCCATCGCCTGCCAGTCCACGAATTCCGCGCGAGCGGTGCCCCACGGCTCGCGGTGCAACGCGATGAGCACCAGGCTGACCAGCATCTCACCGGAGGTCTCGAAGATCGCGAACAGGGGCGCGCGCCACGGCCACTCCCGAACCGGGAATCTTCCCAGGTGCAGGGTTGCCATTCCGAGCAGAAATAGCGTTCCAAGTACGAGCGCGGCGACGAGGTAGGAGCTGGTGGCAGTGCCGTGCGTGAGGACCACAGCGCGGAAGAGGCGAATGATCACACCTGTAATCACCGCGAGCTCTACTGGCGATCGCGCGATCCTGGTGAACGTTGCCGGCTCTTCGAAATCCCACTCGCTCGACTTGAACAGCCGACGGCGCTTCTCGACGGCGTGGGGCTTCGTCACGGCCTCCAATGTAACTCCCGAGTAAGTGTCGTCATAGATTTTTCCTGCTGAGTCACGGGAGGAAATGGCTCCTCCTCCCGATTCGACGCCGACACCCAGCGATGGGTAACTACTTTATCCAGTGCCCGATTCTGCTCCACCTGATGTCGGTGATCATCGGCACCGGGCGATCGCTGTCGTCCGCGTTGTACGAGTAGTACACGAAGAGCGGCTTGCCACGCACGTTCTCCCTCGGCACGAATCCCCAGTAGCGGCTGTCCTTGGAGTTGTACCGGCTGTCGCCCATCATGAAGAGCCTGTGAGGGGGCACCACGAACGGGCCCCAGTTGTCGTGGCTCGGCTGCGCGGGCGCGGGGCCGAAGCGCGACGATTTGAGGCCGACCTTCTTCTGCCAATCGAAGAGCGGATTGACTTCATTCTCCATTGCGGGGTCGGCGGTAGTGCTCGCGCCGAAACCCTGTCGCTGCGCGATACCGTTCACATACAGTAGGGCGTTTCGCATGTAAAGCGTATCGCCCGGAGTTCCCACCAGCCGCTTCACCAGCGTCGGCGTTGGATCCCGGCCCGCTGAATCTTCGTCAGCCTGAAACGGCGAAACGAATACGACGACGTCACCACGGCGCGGCTCCCTGTAGGAAGGCAGGCTCGTACGCGTGAATGGCACGTGGGCTCCGAAGATCGCCTTGTTCACGAAGAGCCAGTCGCCCACGAGCAGCGTCGGGATCATGCTGCCCGACGGGATGCGATAGGCCTCGACGAGGAATGCCCGCAGGAGGAGAAAGATCGCCAGAGCGCCGACGATCGATTTGAAATTCTCCCAGAGGTTTTTTGCGCGGGACTGCTGCGAAACGGGGCGCGCCTTTTGAGCGCGCCCCGCGTTTGACGGAGTTGCCAAAGGAGCTTAGGGGTTTCGAAGGTGTTTGTTGACGAGTCGGGTCATCTCGAACATGGAGACCTGGCTGCGGCCGAAGATTGGACGGAGGTTCTCGTCGGCGTTGATCATGCGGCGGTTCTTCGAATCCTGGAGCCCTTTCCGCTTGATGTACTGCCAGAGCTTCTTGGTGACTTCCGTGCGGGGCATCGGTGAGCTTCCAACTACCGAGGCGAGATCACTGCTCGGTTGCATCGGCTTCATGAATGCCGCGTTCGGCGTGCGCTTCTTGCCCGAGGATTTCCGGCGGCTGCTCTTCCGACCGGCTTTCTTTGTCGCTTTTCTAGATGACTTTCTGGCCGAAGACTTCCGGGACGAGGACTTCTTCCTTCCTTTGCTCTTCTTTTTTGCTGCCATCTTGTCTCCTGGTTTGGTGATCGGATGCGAGTTGCTACAGAGTGAAAGCGCCGTCCGTCAGGGGAGCAAACTATAGCGCCGTAAGGCGAAAGCAATAGGGAAGTCAAAGAGTTTCCCTATGAGAAACACGGAATCCCAGAGGGAAAAAGCCGGATTTTGCGCAGCCGACTCCCCGCGCGCCCTCCTCAATTCCCTGCCCAACCCTCCAGCAGCTTCATCATTTTTACGTCGTACGGGTCCGGCGAATCGTCGTCGTCGCCTATCTCGTAGTTCTGCTGGGGCGTCTCGAGAATGAGTGGAATTCCGCTGCTGCGCGGGTCGTGCATGAGCCACTCGAACGGCTGCTTGCCGATGCGTCCGTCCCCTATGAGAACGTGCCGATCCTTGTTGGATCCGAGCTCGCCCTCGCTGTCGTTCAAGTGAAAGAATGAGGGCGGTTCACCGGTGGCTGCCTCGAATTCGTCGAGTACGGCAGTGAGCGCCTGCTTCGACGCGGTGATGTCGTACCCCGACGAGAACAGATGGCACGTGTCCAATCCATAGCCCGTTCTCCCTCGAAGAGATTTCGGAACATGGGACAGAATCTCTCCAACCTCCTGCGCCGTCTTTCCCATCGTCTTGCCCGCTCCCGCGGTGTTCTCCACCAGCAGGCGGGTGTTCGAATCAATAGTCTCGAGAGCCACGACGATCGCCTTGGCGATCCGCTTGGCCGAGTCGGCACGGTCGCTCGTGCCAGCTGAGCCGGGATGGAAGCAGACCGCCCCGACGCCGAGCGCGCTGGATCGCTCCATCTCCTTGGTGAGACCCGCGCTGGCTCTCGTCCATTTGTCGTCGTCTGGAGTCGCGACACTCAGTACATAGGCCGCGTGGACGACCACATTCGCCGGCTGGATTCTGGTTTTCGCCAGCGCCGCCTTGAAGCGGGCGACCCGCTCGGGTTTGATTGTCGACTTGTCGCCGTAGAAACGCGGAATCGCCGTGAATACCTGCAGAGCGGTCATCCCCGCCGTCCCCGCGCGAAGGACAGCCATATGGATGCCGCCGTTGTCGATAGTGTGCGCGCCGAGGTAGCGAGGCATGTCGCTCATCTTTGCAAATACTCTACCGTGTATTCCGCAGGTCCAAGCTGCTAAATCCATTGGGTTGCGATTGCGTGCACCACTACTGAAATTAGGAGAAGCATCCCCGATTCCCCCATGCGAGAACTGATTGCATTTGTCTCCCTGCTCTGCCTGATACCGGCAGCACTCCAGGCACAGGAACACTCCGGAAACGACATTCTAACGGGACGTGTAACGGATCTCACGGGTAAGCCCGTGCCCGACGCACAGGTCGGAGCGACATCGCTGAGAACCGGTCTCACCCGTTCCCACAGCACCGATGCTGACGGGCGCTACAAGATCTATTTCCCGGAGACCGCGCCAAAATACACGCTTTCGGTAAAGCGTATCGGGTTCAACCCGGTACAGCGCACGGTCGCGCGCAGCACGCACGGGCCGGAAGAAATGACCATCGACCTCCAGTTCGGCGGCACACCGCTCGCCCTCTCACAAGTGGAAATAGTAGGGAGCTCCGACGCCCCGCGTTCGGCCCCGCCGGAGGATGTCGCCACGCTCGACGCCACCGTTCCAAATCCGGTGTCGGACATCCTCGCGCTGAAGGACACGCTTCATTTGAGCGCGGTGCAGATCGTTGGACTCACCGATCTCGCCGACACTCTTCAAATCGCCAACACTCGCATCTACAGGAATATCAGACTGCTCCTGGCGAAATCGCATGAGGCAGGCGATGCAACTCTGATGGCGGGTAGCGTGGCGATGATGCTGGAAGAAGCATCAGGCAATACGACGCGCGCCGTGGGCGGGGCGGAAAAACTCCTGCGAGAGGAGCAGTGGGTATTGCTTCCTGCGGAGATCAGAGATCGGCTGGAGACCGCGAGCAAGGCGCCGGCGTCGCTGAAGCAATAGCAGATTTTTCTGCGCCCCGGGGGAAGACCCGCCTACCGCCAGACCCCGACACGATAGCCGATTCGATCCCCGGAATTTCCGGCGGTGTTCTCACCTGGCTTCCACCACGCCGTAATCTTGCGTCCATCCAGCGTGAGCCACGGTCGGACGGCTGGCACATCGTCCGGGGTCACGTCCCCCCGCGCCTCGAAGATGTGTCCTGTCGACCTCGATAGCACAATGCCGATCCTCGGCGTCATCGCATTCGGATCTTCAAAGATGACCACGACGCTGTCGCCGTTCGCCGCAACGCTCGCCGCCGATGGAGCGTTACCGTAGACCACCGGGACGGGCGAGTGAAACATTCCGCCCTTGTCCATCGAGTGTGCGAAGAAAACACCCGCGCCATCCTTGGCCTCGATGAAGTAGACGAGGTGCAGGTAACCGCGCGGAGGATCATAGAAAATGCCCGGCGCAGGTCGATCACAGCCGCGGCGACCACGGTCGCGGGCTTCCACAACAACCGGGGGTTCCCAGCCGACCCCTCGATCACGCGAGTGCTGCATCGAGAGCACGACACTGCTGTCGCTCCGCGCCGCCCACCACACGCGAAAGAGGTCCGAGTCCGCGCTGGCGGTGCGAATCGACCGTAGACACTGAGCGACAGTTCCGTCGACAGACGGAAGATTGGCGCTCAGGACCGCGCTTCGCGCTTCGGGATCGCCCAGCTGCGATCCGCGATAGGAGACGTCACCCCAATCGACGGGCTCGGTCGAACACGCAGTGGTGAGGAGTGCCGCGACGCAGGACAACCGGACGAGAGCAGACCGAGCTGCGCAGTACCCCAAACCGTGTTTCATCAGCTCACATTACTCCGGCGTACAAGGAGGGAAAAGACCACCAGCAACTTGACACCGCAGGCCATATCTTTCGATGGTTGTCCCCGCCCGCCATCTCGAGGAACTCAGGAATGTCCGCCTCAGCAGTCGGTCCCGCACGCCCACCTTCCGGCGCAGCCATCTCACCCGGTGCTTCAAGCAATGACGACCAGCTCGGCGCTGAAAGCGTTTTGCCGGAGATAGCGGCGCGCGCTCTCTCTGGATTCAACGGAAATCGCCGAGTCCCGCCCCCCGTCAATGAGCCGATAAAATCCTACGCACCGGGCTCACCGGAGCGCATTGAGCTCAAGGCTCGCCTTCAGAAGATGTCGAATGAGCGAGCGGACATTCCTCTTATAATCGGCGGGACCGAGGTGCACACTGGGGCCCTCAGCGAGTCCGTGATGCCCCATAACCACCGGCATGTTCTGGCCAGTTGGCACCGCGCCAACCCGGAGCACGTGGATCAGGCGGTGAAGGCGGCGCAAGACGCCGCGAAAGACTGGGCGAACTGGGCGTGGGAAGATCGGGCCGCGGTTTTTCTGAAAGCGGCCGAGCTGCTGGCCACGACCTGGAGAGCGACGCTCAACGCGGCGACGATGCTTGGTCAGTCAAAGACGGCGTTCCAGGCGGAGATCGATGCTGCCTGCGAGCTGATCGATTTCTGGAGATTCAATCCGCATTACGCACAGAGCCTCTACGACGAGCAGCCATTCAGTGACCGGACGATGTGGAATCAGCTCGACTACCGTCCGCTCGAGGGATTCGTGTACGCGGTGACGCCGTTCAACTTCACGTCGATCGCCGGAAATCTTCCGACCGCGCCAGCGCTGATGGGAAACACCGTGGTCTGGAAGCCCGCGTCGAGCGCGATGCTGAGCGCGTACTACATCATGAAGCTGCTCGAGGAAGCCGGACTTCCTCCGGGTGTCATCAACTTCGTTCCGGGCGATGCCGGAATGATCTCCGACAAGCTGCTGTCGAACCGGGATCTCGCCGGTGTGCATTTCACGGGCAGCACTGCGGTCTTCAACAGCATGTGGAAGACGATCGGCGCCAGCATGTCGCGCTACAAGTCGTACCCGCGCATCGTCGGCGAGACTGGCGGAAAGGATTTCATCGTCGCCCATTCCTCGGCGGACCCAGCCGCACTCTCGGTCGCGATTGCCCGTGGCGGCTTCGAATACCAGGGACAGAAGTGCTCCGCGGCGAGCCGGGTATATATCCCCGAATCAATCTGGCCCGAAGTGCGTGACCGCACGGTCGCCATCATGAAGGAAATCAAGATGGGTGACGTCACTGATTTCCGGAATTTCATGGGAGCGGTGATAGACAAGAAGGCGTTCACCAGGATCGGCGAATACCTCGATCACGGCCAGAAGAACGCGACCGTCGTCGCGGGAGGAGTTGCTCGCGGCGAGGATGGTTATTTCATCGAGCCGACGCTCATCGAGACAAAGGACCCGGGCTATCGCCTGCTATGTGAGGAAATCTTCGGGCCAGTAGTGACAGTGCATGTGTATCCGGATTCTGCGTGGGAGGACACGCTCAAGATCGTCGACGAGACGTCTCCTTATGCGCTGACAGGCGCGGTGTTCAGCAGAGATCGGCAGGCAATACGGCAGGCAGCCCTTGCTCTGCGCAACGCGGCCGGAAATTTCTACATCAACGACAAGCCCACCGGGGCGGTCGTTGGCCAGCAGCCATTCGGCGGTGCCCGGGGCTCGGGAACGAACGACAAAGCCGGGTCGAAGTTGAACCTTGTACGCTGGATCAGTCCACGCAACATCAAGGAGACATTCTCTCCTCCGACTGACTATCGCTACCCGTTCATGGCCGAGGAGTAGGGGACGCGTTTGCGTGGCGGATTGCACGTGATTCACAGTCCCTAGAACCGCGCCTCGACGTACAGACTCGTCCGCACTGCCTTCTCCGGGTAGATCCCTTTCGCGACGTCGATCCGAATCAGGCCGTCCATGAACGACGCGCCGACTCCGGCGCCACTCAGCGGACGTCCCGGATGCGCGAAGTCGGTGCGGCTTCCCGCCCAGCCAAGATCACCGAAGACGATCTTGCGGAAACCCGGCCATCCCGTGCCGAGCTCGGCGCTCGTCATCCAGAATGAATCGCCGATCGCCGCGCCAGCTCTCTGACCGCGCACCGTCCCAACGCCGCCGAGGTAGAACTGCTTTTGTATCGGGAGATGTCCGCCCGATGTGCCGCCGCCAAGTGTCAGGGCACCGTCAACCGCATGACCCAATCCGTGCGACAGAGTCGTCCGCACAGACCCGCGCACATAATCGAACGTCCCTGTTCCGCCCTCCGCCTTGACGTCGGTCAGCGCGCGGAATCCGTGGGGATCGAGCCCAAACGAGGAGTGATGCCCCACGGCGAGGCCGACGATTTTTCCATTCACCGCATCGATATTCGTCAGGGTGCCCTTCACGCCGCTCGGATGGGCAATGGAGAATTCGGTCTGCACCGTCGCGTCGAACTGCTGCTCGGCGAAAAGCCGCCAGGTGTTGATGAGGCCGTAATCCTTCTGCCCCGTCAGTTCGGCGCCCCATGTCCGGTAGTAAAACCCTTCGTCCCGACCGAAGAAGAGCGCTGACAGAGAGCTGCTGAAACCAAGCGGGTCACCCCAATCGTTGGATGCGACCAGACGACGGTAGACGCCGACACCAAGGGTGCGACGGCCATCTGTGCGATCCAGCGACAGCTCTCCGTTGGGAGAGAGATCAGCAGAGCCCAGCCTGAAAAGTGCGTGCGCCGAATACCCGCCGCCCAATACCTGATCGGCGGCGATCGCAGTCGAGAACCCCTCGATTCGGTTGAAGCGGGTATAGGGCAAGCCGTAGGAAATATCCATGCGCTGCGGGGCGAACCCCGGTTGCGCGCCGAGAGTGAGCGCCTCCGATACGAGCGCGTCCCGCTCGGCTGTTCCGAATACGGCTTCGCCGTCGTCGTAGATCGATTTGGGAAGCTCCGGTGAATGCGCGAGCGCAATCGAATCGCAGGGAGTCACCACGCGAATGCGCAAACTCTCGTTCTCCCTCAAACGCGTGCGAACCCGCTCCGTTCCGTTGTTGCACTCGGTGCTGCGTCGCTCTCTCCGCGCCGCACGAGAGACTGAATCCTGCGCGGTATCCCCGACTGCAATAACAAGATCGGGGATCGGGTTGGTCCCGTTCACGCTCGCATAGGTGAACCGTTGCTCGAGCTTGAACGGGATGTGCATGAAGCTCACCTGCGCGTCGCCTTCGATAGTTTGCGCGCGCGGCAGCCAGAACTTTCCTTCGTGCAGCCCGTACTCCACCGTTACCGCGCTGACCATCGCCTTCATCGGCATGATCATCGGCTTCACCCAGCGCGGTATGTCATCTTCCGGGTCCTTGGAGTCTTCGCTCGATTCCTTGGCGACCGCCATGATGTCCATCTCCTGCGCCATGCGGTAAACGGCGCGCACGAGATGGCCCGTCGATATGTCGAACCAGAGTGAGCCGACTGCGACATTCCATTTTGGCTGACGCGGGCGGATCAACAGCTCTCGCAGCTCGATGCGCTGGCCGCCCGGCAGCTGAAAGCTCACCGAATCGCCCGACGCATAGGTGTAGTAGGCTTCCGCGCCAGCGGCGAGTGGATGAATCATCTCGTCTTCGCTGACGTCCGCCTTGGCGAGACCGGATCCGATCCAGAGCGTCTCACGGCCTGGCGTGTACGGAATGTCACCGCCGCAACACAGATTGATGTCGCCTTTTCCTATTCCTTCGATCATCGGCATCGCGCTGCGTTGTCCTTTTACTTCGACCAGCGCGCCCTTGTCGCGCTGCCATGTTACGTGCGCGGCGTGCTCGGAGCGCATCAACAGACGGTCGCGGCCGATCCGCGTGAATCCCATTCCGACCGACATCCGCGCGTATGTGCTCGCATCGTAGGCCGTGAGCGTCGAGTCCTGGGTGAGCCTTGCCTGACGCGCCTGGAGCAGAAGATCTCTCGCGCGCGAATCCTTGAATGCGGACGCCAGGATTGCGGGCGTTACCTGAGGGCGCCTCGCGATGCGCAGGGCCTTCCGGACCGAGTCCTTCACTCGCGCCTTCGCCATTATCGAATCCCGGTGCTCGTCCCGCACAAAGGCTATCGAATCCCGCTTCGCCTTGGCTAGGCTGTCCTGTTTGCTCTTCCCGACTTGCAGTGTGACGCTCGATTGCGCAAAGACGATTGCGGCGAGAAGAGACAGCATGATCTAGTGGCCTGTACCCTGTGGGATCGCGAGCACCAATCCAATCTGCCAGATGACCATGTCGGTTTTGCTGCTCCGCGGATGCAGCGTGATCGAGCCGTCGGGATTGTCGGTGATGTCGCCCTTTGTCAGATAGGTCGCGCGCCCACCGTAATAGTATTTTCCGCCGAAATTGAACGCCCCGGTCGCGCCGAACGGGATCTGGATGCCACTGCCGAAGATCCATGCGTGCGAGCCATCGTGTGCGTTCTGATTCGAGATGGATTGGAATTGCCCGTTCGGATCGCTCAGCGTGGATGTCGTGGAGAAATCCGTGTAGGCGATCGCGGCGTTTGCGTAGGGGCGGAAGGGACCATCGGGAATCATGATCTGCGGTCCGATAGCGCCCCACGCGATGTTGTTCGTCGTCTCGAGATCGAGCGGAATGCGGCCCGTAATACCGAAGAACGATGCATCCTTTCGTTCACGCGCATACTGCACGGTTCCCGCATCCGCGCGAATGCTCAGAAATCCCTTGTAGTCAAGATTGTATTTGCCATTGAGATTGAAGCCCCATCCACGTCCAACATTACTTGCGAATTCGCCCTTCGGCTGCGACATCACACCGTCACCTCCGAACGAAAAACGTGACGGGCCCGACGCCGAGCTCAGGACGACCTGCGCTTCGGCAGCTGAAGCGCACGCGACAATGGAAGCTGTGCTCAGTACCGAGACGGCCTTTAACCACATACTTTCTCCCTCTGGCTTGGAACCAGTATTGGCGGGTAGGTGATCCCGTAACGCGCCAATGCTAATTCATTTTACGATAACGGGTTATGGAGAGTTTCAGAAAATCTGAGCTCCATTCTGCCCCTTGATACCCGCGTTCTTCGATGATGACCCAAGGAAAGCCGTCCGCTCCAGCATTGCGCGTGCAGGGACTTCACAAAGCCTATAGCGACGTCGTCGCCGTCAGCGGCCTGGATCTCCAGGTCGAAGCTGGAGAATGTTTTGGACTCCTCGGCCCCAACGGCGCCGGAAAGACGACGACGATCGAGATCTGTGAGGGACTCCTGACCGCCGATTCCGGCGATGTCGAAGTACTCGGCAGGCGGTGGGAGACGGACGAGAAGGATTTGCGAGAGCTGCTCGGAATTCAGCTCCAGGACACTCAGCTCTCGGAAAAGCTTACGGTCGACGAGACGCTTACGCTCTTTCAGAGCTTCTATCGCGATGCGCGCGATATCGGCGAAGTGATAGATCAGATCGAGCTCGGCGAGAAGCGCCATTCGCGCGTAGGTGGACTCTCAGGCGGTCAGAAGCAACGCCTCGCCATCGCCTGCGCGCTGGTTGGCAATCCGCAGCTGCTTTTTCTCGACGAGCCGACTACGGGGCTCGACCCTGTCTCGCGCCGACAGCTCTGGGACCTGATCTCGAAATTCCAGGCCGAAGGGAAAACGATCGTTCTCACCACGCACTACATGGAAGAGGCGGAGCGCTTGTGCGATCGGGTGGCGATCGTGGATCACGGAAAGTTGATCGCGATGGGTACGCCGCGCGAGCTGATCGACGCCGTGGACGTCTCGAACCTTCCTCCGCCAGAGCCCAGAAAGACTTCGGCGACTCTGGAAGACGTGTTCGTGTCACTCACTGGCAGGGGCCTGGAAGATGAGTGATCGAGTCCCGTTTCCAATCACCGAGGAGATGGCGCGAGCGCAGCTGAAGCCCTTGCCGCGACGAAGCTTTATGAAGCGCTCGATGGTGCAGCTCACGCTCGTGCGATTCCGCGAGTTCATTCGTGAGCCGGAGGCCGTTTTCTGGACGTTCATCTTCCCGATTCTGCTCGCTGCGGGATTGGGAATCGCGTTCAGACAGCGTGGGCCGGACAAGGCTCAGATTGGCGTCGTGACCAGCGCTCCCGGCAGCGCCGCGGTGGTCCAGTCTCTCAAGAAGGATTCCTCACTCGTAGTCAACACGTATGGCGACAGCGCCGCAGCGTTGGCGCTTCGCACCGGGAAGGTTGCGCTGCTGGTCGTGCCGGGGTCCGCGACGGACAGCGTCCGCTACGTCTTCGATCGCGGACGCAGCGATGCGGTGAACGCGCGCGTTCTGGTCGATCGTACAGTTCAGGCCGGCGCGGGCCGAGTGGACCCGGTTCGCGTCTACGACAGCTACGTCACTGAGGCGGGCTCCCGCTACATCGATTTCCTCGTCCCCGGTTTGCTCGGCATGAATCTCATGGGGAGCAGCATCTGGGGCCTTGGGTTCACCATCGTGACGGCCCGCAGCAAGAAGCTGCTCAAGCGGCTCATGGCGACGCCGATGTCGCGCGTGCAGTATCTGCTCTCGTTCCTGTGCTCGCGGCTGGTTTTTCTGATTCTGGAAGTCGGAACCCTGCTTGGCTTCGGGCACTGGGTATTCGGCGTTCCGTTTCGCGGCTCGCTGGTAACGCTGTTTCTGATAGCTGTGCTCGGAGCAATCTCCTTTGGCGGGCTGGGGCTACTCACTGCCTCGCGTGCACGCACGACGGAAGCCGTATCGGGCATCATGAATTTTATCATGCTGCCCATGTGGATCTTCTCCGGCGTGTTCTTCTCGTCCTCGAATTTCCCGGCTGCTGCACAGCCTTTTATCAGGCTGCTGCCGCTCACGGCACTGAATGATGCATTGCGCGCCAACATGCTCGAGGGAGCCTCTTTCGCCGCTGTGAGTACCCAGATGCTGGTGATACTGACGTGGGGCGTCGTCACTTTCATCGCTGCGCTCAAGCTGTTTCGCTGGCGCTGATGAGCGATTCCGCTCCTGTGGCCGCCGAGAATCTTCTTCGAGTCAACGAAGCTTTCTCGATTCCACGCGGGGAGCTCGACGTGCGGGTTTCGCGCTCTTCGGGAGCCGGTGGCCAGCACGTAAACAAGACGTCGTCGCGCGTCGAGATATTCTGGAACGTTCGCGGATCTCGAGCTCTGAGTGGGGATCAACGCGCACGCCTGCTCGACCGCCTTGCCTCTCGGCTCACCACGGACGGCAGCATACGGATCGTTGCCAGCGACATGCGCAGTCAGAGCAGGAACCGCGACCTCGCGGAAGAGAAGCTCGTCGATCTGATCCGTCGCGCGCTCGTGATTCCCAAGAAAAGGCGGCCAACGCGCCCAACGAAAGCGTCGAAAGAGGCGCGTCTCGAGGGAAAGAAGCGGCGGTCGCACACGAAACGCGAGCGGCAGAATAAATCCTTCGACTAGATTCTCGGTCATTCCCGCCGCTAACCGATCCTCTCATAGCCGAGTGACTGAGAAACACGCCTCGCGCGCGCAGATCATCGCTGCGTTCGCTTCGATCTATATCATCTGGGGCTCGACGTATCTCGCAATCCGTTATGCGATCGAGACGATACCGCCGTTCATCATGGGCGGTGTTCGTTTTCTCATCTCGGGCGCTCTTCTTTACGCCTGGGCGCGATACCGCGGCGCGCCGAAGCCGACCGGGGTGCATTGGCGCAACGCGATCATCGCCGGCGGATTTCTCCTGCTCGGCGGGAACGGTGCGGTTGTCTGGGCGGAACAGCTGGTCCCATCGGGGCTGACGGCGCTCCTCGTCTCGATCCTTCCTTTCTGGCTCGTGATTATCGAGTGGCTGAGACCGCCGAGGCGGCGTCCGAGCGGGCTCGTGCTCCTCGGGCTGGTACTGGGGTTCATCGGGATCATCGTCCTCGTCGGTCCGGGCAACGTCGGCGGACAAGGAGATGTCAGACCACTTGGCGCTCTGGTGCTGATACTTGGCTCGCTCAGCTGGGCGATCGGATCATTCTGGTCGCGTGATGCGAGCCTGCCCGATTCGGGCCTTCTCACTACGGGGCTGGAGATGCTGGGCGGCGGAGCGCTACTGCTGATCGTTGGGGTTCTGAGCGGCGAGCTTTCTCATTTCGACGTAAATCACGTGTCGCGCGCGTCCACAGTCGGTCTCGCGTATCTGATCACGTTTGGATCGCTGCTCGGGTTCACTTCGTACATCTGGCTGCTCGACAAGGTGTCCCCCGCGCGACTGGGCACGTATGCCTACGTCAATCCAATTGTCGCAGTGCTATTGGGGTGGGCGATCGCGGGCGAGACTTTATCCGTTCGCACAGGCGTCGCGGCAGCGATTGTGATTTGCGCGGTTGCGCTGATCACGACGGCGCGCGGATGAACGCTCTATTCAACCTTTCTGGGCGGCGCTACTGAGCGCAAATCGAGCATTCGCGCTTCTCCGAGATAGGCCACTGACTTCATTTCATTCAGTCCGCGCAGACGTCTGAGCGTGAATGCAATGCGCCGGGCCGCGTTGAATATCACGAGCGCACATTCACATATCTCACCGGCTGTCGAGCGCTCGACGATCAGTTGCGTGTTGACCATCAATGGCGTGAGAGTATTTCCGATTTCGTGCACCGCCTCGCCCAGGACATACGCCAGGGCATCGGGCTCTGCGCCACTCCCGATCGCGCGATGTCCATCCCCGCTTTCCACCTGAAGAACGAAGTACTGGGGAAACCCTGCAACCCGACGACAGACAGCAACGGACAGTAGAACCCAGGTTGCAGCTCCGTTCTGGCGGATGAGGCGCTGGACGAGCTGATAGCGGTCGATCTGGTCGGCGGCGAGGCGTTTCCGTTGCTCGGCTTCGGTCTCTACGTCCTCGGAATGTGTGATTTCACTGAGCCCTAAACCGAGGAGCTCGGCCCGCGTGAATCCGAGCAGTTTGCAGAAGGCGACACTCGCATGCGTAATCCGTCCGTCACCGTTGAGCAGTGCCATGCTGATTGGTGCATGTTCGAACGCGTCAGCGAAAAGCCACTCGTCTGATCGGGCGTCCGAGCTGAACTGAAGGACTTTCCCTGCTGGATTCGTAGCCAAACCAGCCTCTTCCGGATGGGGACATCGGAATAGGTGCCCAAGGTAGAGACTCGAAGGCGTTAAGCTTTGGTCACAGCTCAGCAGTAGAGTGTACGGAACCGGACCTACAGTTTCTTACGTCTCGCGTTTGCCGCAGCGATTGAGCGGATGAACGCTACCTCGGTCGCGTCGTACGGAGTCCCATCAGCCCTGAAGATGTCGTGGAACCAGATCTTCGGCTCCGCCGTGTATTCGTTGTACCACGAATCCCAGGGGTAGATCGTCTGGGTCTTGCCGGCGACGAATCCCCAGTTGTACGCGCCGACCCGCCGCCGAGCGAGAATGGGGAGAATGCTCTGGAAGGTGCTCCCGCGCGGGCGAGCCATGTACTCGGAGCAGATGATCGGCCGCCCGTATCGCTCGAGCGCGGTCACGAGCCGTAGCAGGATGAAAGAGAGCGCTGCTTTGTTGAGCGGCTCATAGGCGACGTACGCCGGACGGTTTGTGTTGTCGGGCTCGTTGAAAATGTCCCACGCGATTACGCGGCGATCATTCCGAAAGCGTCCGACTACTCCCTGCACGTAACCTCGCAGCTGTTCGTAGCGCGCGGTGTCGGAGAGGACCGCCACGCCCGGACTCTGGACCCAGCCGGAGTTGTGAATGTGCGGGATCGGTGCTCGCTGCGGACCCAGATGCGGCATTGGATCCCACACCGCATCGAACAGCACGAACATCGGCTTGATGTGGTGACGATCGGCGATCGCGAGAAACTGGTCCATGCGATTGAGGAATCCGACGGAGTCCTGCTGCCACAGCAGGTCGTGCAGAAATACGCGCATGGTGTTGAAGCCGAGCGACTGAGCCCAGCCGAGC
>DATCPG010000010.1:0-13637 GCA_036570225.1 Gemmatimonadaceae bacterium
GCGTCATGGTATTGGTGAAGTACGCCTTGCCCTTGCTGATCTCGGAGACACGCTTCACGAACTCCACCAGCGCCCGATCGCGCGCGAGCATGAACGTGTTGATCAGAATTCCGGCGCGCCGGCAGTTGGCAACTTCGCGCAGCGTGGTGGCGATGACCGTTGCATCGAGTCCCATCGAATTCTTGTAGATCTGTCCATTGGGCATGGTCATCGCGCTGGGCTTCCCGTCGGTGATCATCACGATCTGGCGCATGTCCTTCTTCTGCGCCATGAGCAGCCGGCGCGCGAGCTTGAGCCCCTCGGCGGTGTTGGTGTGATAAGGGCCGACCTGCGCCTGCGGCAGCGTCGACAGCGGAATCTCCTCGGCGGAATCGTGGAACAGCACGACCTGGAGCGTGTCTCCCGGGAACTGCGTGCGAATGAGATGCGTCAGCGCCAGCGCGACTTTCTTCGCGGGCGTGAAGCGGTCCTCGCCGTAGAGAATCATCGAGTGCGATGTGTCGAGCATCAGCACCGTCGCGCACGACGACCGGTACTCGGCCTGGCGCACCATGAGGTCCCCGTAATCGAGGTCCATCGGCACTTCGAGAGAACCGGTACGCCCGAGTGAATTCTTGAGCGTCTCGTTCACATCGATGTTGAGGACATCTCCGTACTCGTACGCCTTGCTGTAACCGTCCGACTCTATTCCGGTCGCGAGGTGCGGCGTGTCGTGGGAGCCGAAGCTCGATTTGCCGAGCGAGCTGAGGATGTGACGGAGGCTCTTGTATCCGAGAAAGTCGATCCCCTTGTCCGTCAGATTGAACTGGACGCTCTTCGAGGCGCCGTGCGCGAGCCCACCACGACCTTCCACCTGCTGGTGACCTGCGGGCACCTGCGGTGGCGCCTGCAGATTCAGATATCCCTCAGCGGCCAGTTTCTGAACGAGGCTGTCGAGCAGTTCGCTCAACTTCTCCTGCGCTTCCTTGTCGCCGTCGCCGCGGAGCGCCTTGAGCAGCTCGGGCGTGAACTGCCCGCTTTCGATCAACGCGTCGAGAATTGCCTGTCGGAGAGCTTCGACCGAGCGGTCCGGCTCCGCATCGAAATCATCGAAGTACGGATTGAAGCTTTGTCCGCTGGCAAAACCAGACTGCAGCAGGAAATCCGCGAGCTTGTCCAGCAATGCCTGGAGATCGACCGCGTCAGCAGCTTCCGGGCTGAACTTCGAGTAGGTGTGGAAGCGCATATCTCTAACATACAATGCGGGCGTGGGGTGTGTATAATCCCCAGCAATGCCCCTGACCCCGGCGCGGCCACAAAGAAAATCGATCAATCCTTTCCGGACGCTGCAGGTCCACCGGAACTTCCGCCTTTTCTGGACGGGCCAGACCGTTTCGCTGATCGGAACGTGGATGCAGCAAGTGGGGCAGGGCTGGCTCGCTCTGACGTTGACCAACAGCGCTTTCATGGTGGGACTGGTGAGCGCGGCCGGCAGCTTCCCGGTGCTGCTTCTCTCGCTCTATGGCGGGGTCGTGGCCGATCGACGGAGCAAGCTCCGCATCGTGATCATTTGCCAGGCGCTCCTGCTGGTCGAGGCCGCGGCTCTCTGGTGGTTCGCGTGGACCACTCGGATCAACATCGCGTGGCTGCTCGCTCTTACGACACTCGGCGGCGTGATCTCGGCGTTCGAGATCCCGGCGCGGCAGGCGATGGTCGTGGAGCTCGTCTCGCACGAAGATCTGGTCGACGCCATCGCGCTCAACTCGGGCGGATTCAACCTCGCCCGCATCGTTGGGCCGTCGATCGCGGCCGTGGTCCTCGCCAGATTCGGCGTCGCCTGGTGCTTCGGCATCAATGCGATCAGCTATTTCGCGGTGCTTGCCAGTCTCGCGCGAATCAAGCTTCCGCCGTGGACGCCAGTGCAGTATCTGGTGTCCCCCGCCGAGCAACTGAAGCAGGGATTGCGTTACATCCGCAGCTCGCGCGCCGTGTCGGGTCTGATGGGCGTGATCGCGGTGTACTCGATATTCGGATTTCAGTATCTGACGATGATGCCGGTGATCGCGCGCGACGTGCTGCACACGGGGGCGAGCGGCTATGGATTGCTCCTCACGTTCGTCGGCATCGGAGCGCTGACGGGAGCGCTGTCGCTCGCCGGCCTGGGAGGGAGAATTCGCCGGGGACGGTTGTTCAACGCGACGGCTTACGCCTTCGCCGGGCTCACGATCCTCTTTTCGTTGACGCGCAGCGTTCACTTCGCAGCGGTCGTGCTGCTCTTCCTCGGGCTGACGATGCTGATCAACGGTGCTCTCGCGAACGGAATACTCCAGACGGTCGTGCCCGACGAGCTCCGCGGCCGAGTGATGGCGACATACGTGTTCGTCTACGTCGGATTCACGCCAATCGGCTCATTCATCGCGGGAGCGATGGCGCGCGTGGTCGGCGTCGAGTGGGCGATTTTCGCCGGGGGCGTCGTGATGCTCGCCTATTCGCTATGGGCGTTCTGGAAGTACCCGGAGATACGGGCGGTCTAGGAGGGGCCGGGTACCAACTGAGCTGAACGGGGTGTGAGGTTCCAACTGAACTGAACGAGGGTGGGGGGTTCCAGAGGTGCAGAGGGGTCTGGCACCATGTTACCACACAGTCCGGCGAGCACGCCGGCGACGAGTGCGAGACGTCAGCAGGCGTAGCTGCGAGGTATCAGTTCACGACGTTGGGACGCCGCTCAATGGAAATACGGCACAGGCCCCACTGTATCCCGATTCGGGCCAATAACCTCCCGACGTCTTGAACTATCAACTGGCCACTCCGCCACTCACCGCTCACACCTGTTCAGTTGCACGTATCCGTACCGGAGATGCCGCAGTGCGGGCGACTTACGCGGCCAAATGGCCCCGAAACATGAAAAAGACGGCGCCAACGATACAGAGGCCGGCCCACAGGAAGTCGAGCCTAGGCGGTTGCCGCATATAAAGCACGGCAAACGGCACGAAGACGACGAGTGTGATCGCTTCCTGAAGAATTTTCAGTTGCGGGAGTGAAAACTCGGTCGCGCCGAGACGATTCGCCGGAATCATGAACATGTACTCGAACAGGGCGATGCCCCAGCTGAGGAACACCGCGATGTACCACTTTCTGTCGCTGAGATTTCGCAGGTGTCCGTACCAGGCAAAAGTCATGAAGATATTGGATACAACGAGGAGCGACGCCGTTTTGAGAAGGACCATTATGCACGTCCCCAGATGAGTCCATAGAGTAGCAGTGCCAGCACGATACTGGTGGTGAGGATGTATAACCGGTCGCGCTGAATGACGAACGCGCCCAGAGTGAGCGCCACCCGAGCCACCGGAGTGGCGATGAGAAGCACGAGCCCCAGCTGCACGATCGCGCGGCTGTCGCCGGTGAGAGCGGCGCGAACCACTCCGGCCACGCTCCGCAGCGCCGCATCCTCGCTTCGGAAATTTCGAAAGTTCGCCGGCAAATGTCCGTATTGGGCAAGCAGCATAATGCCGCCCACCACCACAACGATCGCTGCGGCCAGCACGCCGACCTGGAGAAGGCGGCCAATAACCAGCTCGATTTGCTCGTCGCGGCTGTTCCTCACAGCCGGGTCAGATGGGTTGCCTTCGGGCGCCGTCAAAGTCCGCCCCTCAAACCCTTATAGAGCATTTCCAGCGCGAGCACCGCGACGACGGCGGTGAATACACGCCGCAGCCAGACCGTTTTCGCCCCGGCGAGAATGCGCGCGCCAAGCAATGCTCCGGTGAGTACCCCGAGCATCACGGGAAAAGCCAGGACCGGCTCTATGTATCCACGGTGGAGATATACGCCCGCGCTCGCCGCCGCGGTAACGCCGATCATGAAGTTGCTGGTGGTGGTCGACACCTTGAACGGAAGCTTCATCGTGTGATCCATCGCCAGAACCTTGACGACTCCCGAACCGATGCCGAGGAGCGCCGACAGGACCCCGGCGACGAACATCAGGGAGAATCCACCCTTCACTCCCTGCACCGAATACGCGCGCACGCCCTCGGCGGTGGGATACGTGGAATTCAGCCTGAGGCGCACCGCCAGCGGATCCGATGGCAGGTCGATCGGGTGATGCTCGGGAGCGCTCAACGAGCGGTAGGCAGAGTACAGCAGGACGACACCGAACAACACCGCCAGCGCGCTCGTGGGAATGAACCCGGCGAGCGCGGCGCCGGTCAAGGCGCCTACGGTTGTCGCCACTTCGAGAAAAATTCCTGCCCGGACGTTGGTGTATCCCTCGCGGACGTACGCCGCGGCCGCACCCGAAGAAGTGGCGATCACGGAAACCAGGGACGCGCCGATGGCGTATCTGAGATCGACGTGAAAGAGAAGCGTCATCATCGGGACGACGACGAGCCCCCCACCCAGCCCGGTGAGAGCGCCCAGCAAGCCGGCCCCGAAGGACCCGAGAGCCAGAAATAACGCCAGCAACCAGATGCTCACTCGCGTCGCCTACGCCGGAATCCCTTTCTTCACCGCGTCGAGCACCTTGTCCGCGAACACGTCGATCTCGTCGAGAGTCGTGTAGACGTTGGGAGTGATGCGAATGCCCTTGAATTCGGGGTGCACAATGGGCGTATTCACGATGCGGTGCTGGTTGTAAAGCCAGGCACCAAGCTTCACGTTGTCCAGTCCTTCCACCTGAAAGAGAGCAATCGCGCCCGACTGTCTGTTGTCGAGCGGCGTCAGAACCGAGACCCGTGAGCTCTCCGCGAGAAGTCGTTTCGCCCACCGGTCACGCAGAAAGCGGAGCCGCGCGATCTTCCGGTCCTCGCCAATTCCACGATGGAACGCCAGCGCGGCCGAGATCGCGTTGTGGTTGGCGGCCGGGTGCGTGCCGATCTCCTCGTACTTCCGGATGTCGTTGTCCTGAGTCGCCGCCGCGGCCATCAGGGGCCACAGATTTTTCTGCTTGTCCTTGCGCACGTAAAGGAAGCCAGTGCCCACCGGCGCAAGCAGCCACTTGTGAAGACTGGTTCCGTAATAGTCGACCTTGAGATCGTCGCGCTTGAACGGGAAATGCGCGAACGCGTGCGCGCCGTCGACGAACACCTCGATCCCCAATGGGCGCGCCATGTCGATGATCTGTCGCACCGGCATTATCTGCCCGGTGAGATTCGTGATATGGGTGACCTCGATGACCTTCGTCCGCGGAGTGATCGCCGCGCGGAACTGCTCGACCAGGTACGCGTCCGACGGCGGCGGAACCTTGAACGAGATCTGCTTCAGGACTATTCCTTCCCGCCGCTCGCGCTGCTGCCACGCCGTAATCATGCGGCCGTAGTTCTGATTAGTGACGACCACCTCGTCGCCGCGCTTGAGATCCAGCCCGAAGATCATGATCTCGTTCGCTTCGGAAGCGTTGCGAGTGATCGCCATCTCTTCCAGATCGCAACCGAACTCCGTGGCCAGGTCTCGGCGCACGCTTTCAACGCGCGGCTCGAGCACCCGCCACATGTGGTCCACGGGCAGCTCGTTCGAGAATCTCAGGTCCCTGATCATCGCCTCGAGCACGTGGCTGGGAGTGGGGCTGCAGCCGCCGTTGTTGAGATTGATCATCGTGCGATCGGAGTCGAACGCGCGCTGGATCTCCGCCCAGTAAGTCTCGTCGTCGGCGATCGCATGTGCAGGGCGGTCGCCCGCGATCGCGTTGGCGCGGAAGAGAGATTGAATCGCGCGCTCGCGGAATACTGGCTGCGCCGCGAGCCCGGCCGCGGCCATGCTCGAGAGGAATTCGCGTCTGCTGGTCACCCTTGCCTCCGATGCGAAAATAAAAAAGCGGCCGTCAATGGATGACGACCGCTCAATAATATGACCCTGCTCTTCCGCGAGCGAGGCGCGGAGCCTCTACTGGTATTGGATGTAAAGCGGCTTTGGGTTCAGCATGAGGACTTCGGGCGGCGTAAGGATCGGGTCGCCCTTCTTGGTGTCGTTGTGGAAGAAGAGCTTGAATCCGGTGAACTGCACCGGCTCGGCTTCCACGTATGCACGATACGAATCGTACTTGAGCCAGGGCTGGCCCCATCCATCCATGTTCACCACGACCTGAACGTTCGGGTCGAGTTTGATCCCCTTGGAGTTGGTGAGCATGTTGCGCGTGAAGCGATGAACGATCAGGACCTTTGGTGGAAGCTTGTATTGCTTCACCAGACCAGACAGGAGATCGATCGCGTAATTCACGTCGGCCGAGCTCATGGTGCCGATCTTGGTGCCGGGTTTGTCGCCGAACTTCATCGAAAACTCCGGATCGATCCCCAACATCACGTCCGGGCGTTGGAGAAACGGAAGGAGTCGCGGGAGCTCCTCCTGCACCGTGCTTTTCCCAACCTGTACATCGAGAAAGAGCAACGCGTTTTTCTTTTGGGCCCATGAGTAGACCAGGTTGACCAGGCTGTCGGTCATCCGCATCCGGTACTTGCCATCTTTGCCCGGGTTGCCCTGGGCAACGACGACGATCAGGTGCAATGCGGGTTTGACGGGATGGGATGGGTCGGCCTTCTGCCACGCGGCGATTTCCTTGTCGAACCGCGCGAGCATTTGATCGGGCGGAAGCTCGCCGAGGATTCCCATCTTCTTGGAGAGTGGATTCCCGTAGAAGGCGACGATTCTGCGCCCCGGCAGAATCGCTCCCGGAAGTTGCTGTGCGGTTTTCACCGGCCACGCCGTGCTTTCCATTCCGGCCTCGACTGCCCTCACCAGGGCGAGGCTGTCCTTCGACGTGCGTCCCTTCACCGAAGGAACCGTGATCCGGGGCTGCTTGACCGCGGTATCCTTTCCGACGCCCGATGCCGGGCTCGATGTCGTCGCCGGGCGAATTGGCGTCGCCGCAGCGGCGACCGGCACTATCTGTGGTGGCGAGGAGGCGATCTGCCCCTCGGTAGAAATCGCTTCTCCGCCGGGCGAAGGGCGCGCGTCCTTGGTCGCCGCGCAGGCGAGCGCGGTCGCCAGTGTCAACGAGAGAAGCATGGGGATGGACGACGATCTATGGGAAACGTATTGCATCAGCTCAATGGAAGAGTTGTTGATTGGCAAGCGATGAAGGATCTATCTGCCTGGCTAATTCATAATCCAGGCCCAAGATGTTTTCGCTCTGCTTGTACACCCTTACTCCGGGTTTGCCTGCGGCAATCGACGCCCGGGAACCCTTCTTGCTTTCGGGATATGTTCGGGATATTCTAGCAGGGCTATGTCAGATCGGAACGCTGCCATTCGCGCGCTCATCGAGCATCGATTTCCCGATGCGACGCCGGTCACCCACCGAACCGCGGAGCCGGTGGCAACGGGGATCGAAGCGCTCGATGCGATTTTGCCCGGACACGGTTTGCCCCGCGGGCGACTCACCGTATGGATGCCTCAGGGTGGTGCAACCGCCGCTCTGAGAGCCGCGTGTCACACCACCGTTGCCCAGGGCGAGAGAGCGGTCTGGATAGACGGGCTCGGCACCGTCGCTGGCCCATTCTGGGAGGAGGGCCCGATCCTCGTTCGCCCACGCAACCGGAAGCACGGCCTTCGTGGAGCAGAGGAGCTTCTCCGCTGTGGAGGGTTCGCGCTGGTAGTCATCGCCGGCATCGAGCCCGAGGGTACCGAGACGGTGCGGCTCTCTCGCGCCGCGCGCGAAGGAGGCGGCGCGCTCGTCACTCTGACGTCCCACGCATCGATGGCCAGCCTGAGAATGACCTCGCAGATTCTGCGCGAGACTTACCGCTGGAGAGAGTCTCCTTTCGGCGACCCCGCCGAAGCGCAGGAGGTGATGATCCGCGCCCGTGCCAGATCGCTGGGCTGGAACAGGGGCGCGGATTTCCCCGTGATGGTCGTTCCCCATGACTTGAGGATGTCGCTCGAGACGGGGCTCGTCGATCGACGAGGAGTTCGGTGACCGCGGTCACTCCGTCCTCACGCCAGTATGAAAGCTTTGAGCTTCAGCTTACAAGCCGACAGCTCCCTGCTTCAGTTCTGTGGATGCCGGGTCGCGCGCCGCGACCCGGACGCCGAGATGTCAAGTTGCCAGTACTGCCCAACCAATCCATGTCCGAAGTTGGTATGCGCCTCCTCCTTCACCAGCTCAAAGCCAAAAGCCTCATAGATGTGTCGTGCGGCATCGAGCACGCTGTTCGTCCATAGCGTGATTTTTCGGTACCCGGCTTTGCGCGCGAAATCAATGCACTCGCGCACCAGCAGCTTTCCCACTCCATGGCCGCGCGCGCTCGGCTCGACCAGCAGCAGCCTGAGCTTTGCGGCGGTCTCTGTGTCTTTCACGAGAAAGATCGAGCCGACACGCTCTCCGCCGATCTCGGCGATCCAGCAACGCTCCCGCTCGACATCAAAATTCCTGACGAAGTTCACCACGATCTCACCGACGAGCGCCTCGAATCGCTCGTCCCAACCGTACTCACTTCGGTACAGCTCGCCGTGTCGGAACATGACCCATCCCATGTCTCCGGGCTTATGCGTCCGGAGAGTCACCTTCCGACTATCAGTAGCGTCGCCCGTCAGGACGCTCTGAATCTTCTGCATCGATGCGATGAGGCTCTCCCGAGAATCGTGGGACACGGGCTCCAGCATCTTCGAGACTTCGTTGGATTGCTTGTCGTCCAGCGCGGAAAAGACCTTGCGACCCCGTGCCGTCAGCCGGAGCAGCGTTTGTCGACCGTCCTTTTTCGAGCGCTCGCGGGAGACCAACCCATTTCGCCCGAAGCTTCGAAGCATGCGGCTCAGGTACCCTGCATCGAGATCGAGGAGTTTCCGGAGCTCGGTGGCCGTGATGTCTTTTGCGTGGGCGAGCTCATACAGAACGCGCACTTCGGTCAACGAATACGGGCTGCGCAGCAACCCCCGTTGCAAAACACCAATTCGCTGCGTGTAAAAGCGATTGAACGCTCTTACCGCGCGGATGTGCGGGGCGGACTGAGTCGACGTTACAGCCTTGGTCATCGGGGAGGTCCTGCTCACGAAATTCGGCAGAATAGTTGACAAAGTCAACTACGCGGGCCCTCGGACTGCGCCTGCGCTCACTTGAACGAGGTGTATCCGTCGTCCACCATCACCACCGTTCCATTGATTGCATCAGCTTCGGGCGACGCCAGAAAAAGAACAACGTCAGCTACTCGCTCAGGTGAAATCATTTTCCGCCGCATCTGTCGGCGTGCCAGGTCTCGATCGAGTCCGGCTGCTTTCGCGTCACCCAGCAACGGAGTGTCCACCGTTCCGGGCGCGACTGCAACTACGCGGATGCCAAGAGGTGCGAGCTCGAGCGCCGCGGCCTGGGTGAGCGAGCGGACACCACCCTTGCTCGCGTGGTAGCCAATCATCCCGGACGTCGCAACGTAAGCTGCAACCGACGACGCGTTGATGACGCATCCCTGAATTCGCAGCTCTCGCATCGCCCGCGCACCGGCCAGGATTCCGTTGAAGGTGCCTTCCAGGTTGACGCGAATTACTCGCTCGAATTCTCCCGGCTCGTGCTCGATCAACGGCCGCCGCGTCGCAATCGCCGCACAGTTGAACACTACATCTACACGCGCGTAGCGCCCGACTGCTTCCTTGAGGGTTCTCTCGGCGTCCTCGTAACGCGATACGTCTGCAGCCGAGCTCGTCGCGGCGCCGCCGGACGCGACGATAGACCGGGCAACATCCTCAGCCCCCGGGCCATCGATGTCTGACACGACGACGCCGGCGCCCTCGGCGGCGAACCGCCTCGCCGTCACCGAGCCAATCCCGCCCGCTCCGCCAAACACGACGGCCACTTTCCCATCGAAGCGCACCAATCACCTCCGATCGCGCAATGAACAGACAACTTGACACCTTCGCCATGTGGCGGCCATGATTGCCAGTCGGCTGCACATAAGTTTCCGCCGAGATAGGTTCGTCCGCTGTCCCGCCAGCCCTGTCCGCCGGAGGAACAATGCTCCAACGCGCGCGCCGTCCTGTGGCCTCGCTCTGCATCGCTCTGCTCGCGATGAACCTGGTTGACTGCCACACCGTTACCAAGAAAGAAGCCGCCGCGGTCATTCCGCGGCCGGATAGCAGCCGAACCGAAAATATCGTCGGCGTCACTCTGAAAGATGGCAGCGAGATAAAGTTCGACGACAAACCGCGCGCGACATACGACGCGGACACTCTGCGCGCTTACGCTGGCAAACAGCCGCAAGCGATTCCCGTCTCTAATCTTCAGAGGGTGTGGGTCAAGACAACGGACAAAGGGCGCACCACCCTGTTGGTCCTCGGCCTAAGCGTAGGCGCATTTGCGACTCTGCTTGCAATCGCGATCGCGAGCAAGGAATCATGCCCCTTCGTCTACTCGTGGGATGGTACGCAGTTCGTGTTCGACGGTGAGCCTTATGGTGGCGCCGTGAGCCGCGGACTCGAGCGAGACGACTACTCGAATCTTGAACATCTGCGCGCTGATGCATCGGGCCTCTATCGACTGATGGTCACTAACGAAGTGAATGAGACCCAATACACCAACTCGATGGAGCTGGTGGTGATCGACCACAATCCGGGCGCCAGATTCGAGATGGACGAATGGGGTCGGCCCTACAACGTCTTCTCGAGCATCGCACCAGTTTCCGCGCGAGACAGGAGCGGACGCGATCTCGTTCAATGGCTGAAAACCCCGGATCAATTGATTTGGGAGCCGATGCCCGAGACCGATTCGACTGCTCCCGTGCGAGAGGAGATCGTCCTAACATATCCCAAGCCGCGAGCTGCAACGCGCGCCAGGCTGGTCGCGCGCGCGGGTACCGGGCTTTGGGGCTCACACATGATCCGCGAAATGCTGCAGCTGCGCGGCGCCGACGTCAAAGCCTGGTACGCGATGGTGGACAATGGCGGTGCTCCGCGGAGTCTTCTGCGGGACTGGAACGTTCGCGAGGAGCTTTACGTGCTCAAGCTCGACGTCGATGAAGCCGGTACTTGGCACACTCGGGGCCTGCTGCCCGGCGGCGGACCGTTTCTCACCGAGACCCGCGTGGTGCCGCTGGACCTGAGTCAGGTCGCTGGTGATTCGCTCCGGTTGCGGATCCGACCGCCAGCCGGCTTCTGGGCGCTCAACTCGTTCGAGATCAGCTACGAGGACGGCGACGCGCCACTTGCCGTCAGCAAGGTTGCTCCTGCTTCGGCCAGGACCTCCGACGATCGTGACATTCTCGCCGACCTGCGGGAAGCGGACGATCGCTACTACGCGATGCCGACGACCGATGATCGCGCTTTCGTTTCGTTCGTCGCTCCCCCAGTTCGACCTGGTTCGGAGCGCACCATCTTCCTGCACACGCGCGGTTACTATCGTCTGCATCTGCCGGAGCAGGGTGCGGCCGATGCCGTGGCGTTGCGAAGAATCACGGATGTACCTGATGCTGCCGCGCGGATGGCAGCCGAGAGCTTTGCCAAACGTCGGATGGCCAGCACCAAGGGTGCGGGCAGCAATTGATACGTGAGCGGTGAGCGGCGCCGGTGCCCGCTGGGCTCTCGTTACCGGCGGCAGCCGTGGAATCGGCGGAGCGGTCGCCGTCGACCTGGCACGCCGTGGCTGGAATGTCGGCATCGTCTATCTCCGAAACGAAGACGCGGCGCAATCCGTCGCGCGCTCAATTCGTGATGCGGGCGGTCGGTGCGAGATGTACTGCGCGAATCTCGCCAAGCCGGACGAATGCATGGAGGTTGTGCGGCGCTTCGTCGGTGACGCCGGATCTATTGGCGGACTCGTTCACGCCGCTGGACTCGGCGCGCTCTCACCGGCGTTGGCGACCCGTCCCGCACGTTGGCAGCTCGCCTGGGACACGCACGTCGGCGCGCTCCTCTCGCTCGCGTCTGCGGCGCAAACGCACTTTGCCGACCACGCGTCGATCGTGGCCTTCACCAGTCTCGGCTCGTTGCACGTGATGCCCGGCTACGCTTCGATCGCCGCCGCGAAGGGCGCTCTCGAAGCGTTGGTTAAGTATCTGGCCGCTGAACTGACAGGGCATGGCGTGACGGTGAACGCGCTTCGCGGCGGACCAATCGACACCGATTCCCTACGAAGCTTCGCCACCTTCTCAGAAGTCGAAGCCGAGAGCAAGCGCCGTGCACCCGGCCGCCTCGGACGTCCCGAGGATCTTGCTCCAATCGTCGCCTTTCTGCTCAGCCCCGAAGCGCGCTGGATCAACGGACAGGTCATTACCGCCGACGGCGGCTTCAGCCTCGGCTGAGCATGCGACATTTCCATCTTGACCGCATCGTTTCGCTCGAACGGGGTGTCACCGCGACGGGTGTGCGAAGTGTAGCACTCAGCGATGACGTTTTTACCGAGCACTTTCCCGGCAACCCCGTGCTCCCGGGCGTCTATCTACTCGAAGGGTTGGCGCAAACTGCCGGCATGCTCTTGTGGGAGAGCTCCGACCACAACCGAATTGCGGTGATGGTCAGCATCGACCGCGCGCGATTCCCGTCCTTCGCTCGCCCGGGAGACACGGTGAGCCTCAAGGTCGAGATCGAATCGTACGAGGAAAGCGCCGCGCGGGTGCGCGGCGTCGCGTCTGTCGCCGAGCGTCAGGTGGCAGCGGCAGGATTCACTTTCAGTATGCAGCATCCCGACGCGGTAATTCCACCGCTTTATCGGCCATACTGGGACCATGCCGCCGATATCTGGCTGGGTCGATATCCCGGGACAAGGAACACGGGTGCCGTCGATGCGTGACCGTGTCGCGATCACTGGCATTGGAGTCGTCACACCCATCGGAATCGGGGCGTGCGACTTTGGGACTGCTGTTCGCGCCGGCCGCTCCGGCGCGCGGCGCATCACTGCCTTCAACTGCGAGGGACTGGAGACGCAGATAGCCGCCGAGGTAGACGATTCGGCGTTTCACGGTGAGGAATACGTCGATCCACCGAAGATGGTGAAGCATATGAGCCGTGCGGCGCGGTTCGCCGTAGCGGCCGCGGCGATGGCGCGGCGCCAGTCGGGACTGAATCGAGACCATATCGATCCGTATCGTATTGCAGTCTCACTTGGTGCCGGCGGTATGGGACCTGTGGATATGGACCTTCTCTCCGGTCAGGCGAGAGCAGCGATAGCGTCAGCGCGTGAGACGGAGTCGGAGGAGCTGGACGTTCCGGCTTTCTCGCGCGAGTTCAGGGCGCGAACGAATCCGATCTCGATGTTGCGGGGGTTGCCGAACCTCGCCGCGGCTCACGTCGCGATTCAGCAGGATGCGCGGGGCCCGAATAACACGATCACGACCGCGTGCTCGGCGGGTACCCAGGCAATCGGCGAAGGACTGCGCGCGATTCAGCGGGGTGATGCCGATGTCGTTATTGCCGGAGGCGCTGACGCCATGATCAATCCCATCGGTGTGATCGGCTTCAGCATGCTCGGCACGCTTTCACGCCACAATGAAGATCCGGAGCACGCGAGCCGGCCGTTCGATGCCCGCAGGGATGGCTTCGTAATCGGCGAGGGAGCAGGTGTGGTTGTCCTCGAGCGAGAATCATTCGCGTTGGCCCGTGGCGCCCAAGTGCTCGCCGAGCTGGCCGGGTACGGATGCACGTGCGACGCGTATCGCATCACCGACGAGAGGCCGGACGCAGGCGCGGCAGTGCGGGCGATCCAACTCTGCCTTAAGGATGCCGGCGCATCATCGACCGACGTGCAGTAC
>DATCPG010000011.1:0-6649 GCA_036570225.1 Gemmatimonadaceae bacterium
GTTGTGCGACGTCAATCCCATCGAGCTCGGAGAGCCGCCGTGATATCCATTGCGCAGCGCGATGACGTCGGTATTGCCGGTGTACAGGCGGGCCATGGTCACCGCGAGATCGTTCGCTTCGCTCCCATCGTTCACGAAGTAGGTGACGTCGAGGCCCTTCGGCATCTTCGACGCGAGCTTTTTCGCCAGGAGCGGAAAATTCGGATGGAGATAGATCGTCGTAGCGTGCTGCAGAGTTTCCACCTGCTTCTGAATTGCGGCAACGATCTTCGGATGGCAGTGTCCGCACGATACGGTGACGATTCCCGCAAACATGTCGAGGTAGCGCTTGCCGGTTTCGTCGAACAGCCACTGCATGTGGCCCTCGACGATGAGCAGGGGCTCGCCGTAAAGCGTGAAGATTGCCGGGTTGGTGTACTTCGCGCGCATCGCGAGGAGTTCGGCGCGCGGTGGCCCGCTATAACGCTTCGGCTTGTGATCGCACCGCGGCATCTGGGGCCGCGTTGACTTCGTGCGCGCGCCCTTGGCAGGCGCGACGCGATCGACCGTCGGTGAAGTGCGGGCGACGGTCACGATCTAGGCCCGGACCGGAATTTCGTCGGGCTGCGGCGTCGCATAGCCTTCCACGCCTTCGTAGCCCGAGTGGTAATCGGCCGAGTCGGGTCGCCTGATGTCGGACTGCAGGACAATTCTGTCGCGGCGAATCCCACGAAAATCCTCGATGCGCTTCCAGCCGTCCTTTGCGTGCTCCTCGAGGAACTTGTCGAGCCCCGACAGAAGTCTCTTGATGACGTTGGGGCCGACCGCCTGGTCGAGCATCGCCGCCGTGCAGACCTGGACTGTCCCGCAACCGAGCAGGAAGTAGGATGCAGCCTGATTGAAGTCCGACACACCGCCGATTCCCGAAAAGCTCTTGTCCGGAAACGCCTTCGTCAGCTGCGCCATCTTCGCCAGGGACAGCGGGAGGATTGCGGGGCCGCCGAGTCCCCCGCTTGACACGAAGCCATCGACGTTGATCTCGAACTCCAGCGTCTCGGGATCGATGAGCGGAATGGATGGGAACGTGTTGGACGAAACGATCGCATCGGCGCCGCCACGAAAGCAGGCAGCTGCCTCTACCACGATGTCCGCCGTGGCCGGAGTGAGCTTGCACCACACCGGAACTTTTGCGACCTCCTTGACCGCCTCGGTGACCACCGAGCAGAGACCCTGGTCCTTCCCGATGTTGGATCCCATGTCGCGCCGATCCATGTGCGGACAGGAGAAGTTGAGCTCCAGCCCGTCAGCGCCTTCACCCTGCGCCGTCTCGGCCAGCTCCTGCCAGTGCCGCAGCTCCTTGTCGTTTCCGGAACCGGCCATGATCGATGCGATCAGAACTTTGTTCGGGAACGCTTCCTTGATGCGGCGGATCCGCGGCGCCCACCACTCGAGCGTCTTGTCCGATATCAGCTCCCAGTTCCACGACGAGTGCAGGGCCGCCCCCGGACGCTTTTTCATGGACACGTTCGCGTCTTCGGCGGTCGTGCGCATGAACTTGGCCTTCGCGCCATAGACGTTTACGACAGGGTGCAGACCTATCGTCTTGGTTACGACTCCGCCCCATCCCGCCTCGAAGGCGCGCGTGATGTTGGATTCGGATTCGGTCGGCGGCGCCGACGAAAGCAAAAAGGGATTCTCGAACTCGATCCCGCTGAATTTCACGGAATGATCAACGCTCATACAGGCTTTCCCCCTCAGGACATCCAGTTGGTTCCACTTTCCTTGTTCCACTTGGTCGTCATCTTCTTCGCCTGCGTCCAGAACTCGATCGAGCCTCGTCCTGTGATGTCGCCGACGCCGAATTTGGAATCGTTCCACCCGCCGAACGAGAACGGCTCGCGCGGAACGGGCACGCCGACGTTAACGCCGACCATTCCCGCGCTCGCGTGCTCCATCACATAGCGGGCAGTTCCGCCGCTCTCGGTGAATACCGACGCGGCGTTCCCGTACGGAGAGGCGTTCTCCACTTTGAGGGCCTCGTCGACGTCCTTCGCGCGAATGATTACCAGCACAGGTCCGAAAACTTCGTCTTGAGCGATGCGCATGTCGGGTGTCACGTGATCGATAATCGTCGGGCCGATGAAGTAGCCTTGCTCCTTCCCTTTCACGACCGCGCGACGGCCGTCCACCAGGACCTTTGCGCCGGCAGCTTCCGCCTCGCCGATGTATTTCTCGATCCGTTCCCTGGCGGCGACGGATATCACCGGACCGATGTCCTTTCCCGGAACGATCTTCTTCGCGTGCTCCACCATTCGCTCGATGATGTGATCCGTCTTCGAGACTGCGACCATCACCGACGCGGCCATGCACCGCTGTCCAGCGCAGCCGGACATCGAGGCGACGACGTTGCTCGACGTCATCTCCTTGTCGGCGTCGGGCATGACGATGAGATGATTCTTGGCGCCGCCGAGCGCGAGGCAGCGCTTGAGGGTAGCGGTCGAGCGACGATACACGACCTTCGCGATCTTGGTCGAGCCGACAAAGCTGATCGCCGATATTCCCGGGTGATCGCAGATTGCTTCGACGGCTTCCTTTCCGCCGTTCACGATCTGCAGCACTCCTTCAGGCAATCCGGCTTCCTTGAGCAGCTCCGCAATCCGGCCTGCGCTCAGGGGCACCAGCTCCGACGGCTTCAGAATGAGACAGTTGCCGAGCGCGATCGCATTGGGAATCGACCAGTTCGGCACCATGTTGGGAAAATTGAACGGTGTGATCGCCGCGACCACGCCGAGCGGATACCGCTCGATGCGGCACTCGACTCCGCGACTCACTTCCAGAACTTCTCCGGGTGCGATTTGCGGTAGCGAGCAGGCGAACTCGCACAGCTCCGCGGATTTGAGCACCTCCGCACGCGCCTCGCTGGCGACCTTGCCGTTTTCTTCGGTGACGAGCGCTGCCAGCTCGTCGATGTTCTTCTCGAGGAGCGTCTTGTACCGATAGAAGACCTGCACGCGTTCCTTAATCGGAGTGGCGGACCACGCTGGAAAAGCCTTTGCCGCGCTCGCGACGGCGGCATCGACATCGTCCTGGGTCGAAAGGGGGACGCGCGAGATGACGCTGCCGTCGCTCGGGTTGAAGACCTCGATGAACGGCCGGTCGGTGCCGACAAAAGTGCCGCCAACGTAGTTCCGAGCTTCAGGATACTTCATGCTTCCTTCCGGAATCGGAGGCGCGTGGTAGCGCGACGGAAATCCCTCGACCGATGGACGAGGGATTAAAAGCTCAACGGATGATTATTCGAAGATGCGCGAGCGCGAGGCCGCTCGCAAGCTCTAGTCACAAGACGACTTACGACTGGTGTCCGCCCTGCTGGATCCACTCGCGGCCGTCGCGGACGCAGATGAGTTTCCGCTAAGATTTCAGCTCTTCCTTGCATGCGCTCACGGCACGAAGCATGATGCTCTTAACGGAATGCGACAACTCGAACTGCAAACCGGAAAGTGGATGACAGATCCCGCGACACCAGCTCAGCCGGCGCCTGAAGTGCTGCCCCATGTCGACCTCGGCATGTCGATCACCATCGCTACGACCATAACGGTCATCTCGGCGATTCTGGTCGCGGGTGCGACGTACGAGGTGATCAGGGGCACTCTTTCCTCGGGTATGACGCGGCTTCTCGCCGTCGTTTCTCTGCTGTCGCTCGTGGCAATGTTCTATGGCCTGATCGAGCTCGCACTCGCCGTGATCGCTACGACCGCGGAGCGGAGAAGGCAATCGAGAGTGGTTTCAGAGCGCCGGCAGGGCGACCGGGCGAGGAAGCCGACGCCGCACTAGATCGGATCTACCAGCGATAGTGCGCGAATGCCTTGTTCGCTTCGGCCATTCGGTGCGTATCTTCCTTCTTCTTGACCGCGTTGCCTTCACCCTTGCTCGCCGAGATGACTTCGGCGGCCAGCTTCTCGGCCATCGACTTCTCATTGCGGCCGCGTGAGAAGGTGATCAGCCAGCGCATCGCGAGCGCGGTGCGGCGATCGGGACGAACTTCAACCGGCACCTGATAGGTGGCACCGCCGACGCGGCGGCTCTTCACTTCGACCGCGGGCTTCAGGTTGGTGAGCGCCTGCTTGAAGATCGTCACGCCAGGCTGGCTTGTCTTGTTCTCGACAATGTCCATCGCGCCGTAAAAGATTCTCTCGGCAGTCGACTTCTTGCCCTGGTACATGATGGCGTTGATGAACTTCGAGACTGTCTGGCTATCGTAGCGAGCGTCGGGAAGAATCGGACGCTTGATGGACTTCTTGCGGCGGCTCATTTCTTTTTACCTCCGCCAGCGGCGCCGGCGGCCTTTGGTTTCTTGGTGCCGTACTTTGAGCGGCTCTTGTTGCGGCCGTTTACGCCCGACGCATCGAGTGATCCGCGAACGATATGGTATCGAACGCCAGGAAGATCCTTCACGCGGCCGCCGCGAATGAGCACGATCGAGTGCTCCTGCAGGTTATGGCCTTCGCCAGGAATGTACGCGGTGACTTCGAATCCGTTGGTCAGCCGCACGCGCGCCACTTTGCGAAGCGCCGAGTTCGGCTTCTTCGGTGTAGTGGTGTAGACGCGGGTACAGACGCCACGTTTTTGGGGATTGGACTTCAAGGCCGGCGCTTTTTCCTTCTTCTGGACGTCGCGGCGGCTCTGGCGGACGAGCTGATTGATTGTTGGCATTAATGCTGGTTGAGCGAACGATTCCGGGGGGGGCGAACAAATGCTGCCCCGACAGAGGCAGGACAGCCTATAAAGTTAGACCCGACAGGTGCTTAAGTCAACGGATGCGGGATGCGCCAAGGCTGCGAACTGAACGCAAGCATGGACGCCCTCCACAACTCTGCCCAAAAAAAAAAACGCACCCTCTTTGAATCGAAGAGGGTGCGCTCCCAACATCCAAACTAGTCCTGAGGCTTGAGAACACCTCAGGCTTTTTACAACCGATGATTACGGCGTGATCACACTCAGCGTGTACGGGCCATAATCACAACCGGCCTGATACGGATCGTTATAGAGCAGGCAGTACGATCCGGCGACGATCCTATAGTACCCGGAGACCGTTGCGGTGTAGTTAATGACCTCCGGGTTTGCACCGACGCCCCCATTGTCCCGGAAGATAATGAGACTACCGTCAGGTCCGTAGAACGCAATGGCCGCATCGAGTGGTTGTGCAGTCTGGCTGATCCGGACGGTTGTGCCAGCCGCGATGTACACGAGGAATGCGTCACCGGATACATTGGTATTCTTCCAGACACCCTCTCCCGTCTGCGCCGCCGTCGCGGCTGGGGCAAAGTTGGTTTTACAATCCGTCGTCGCCAGGGTCTGGTCGGTTGACGCGCCAACCTCAATGTACACGGGACTGCAGTTTGCGACGTCCGAAGACGTGGACGTAACGGACAGCGTGTAGTTACCGGTCTTGCCAGCGGCGGCCGAGGTCGCATCGACGGTTTTTGTCGTCGCAGCTGTAATCAGCCTGAGACCCGCGTCGGTAGTGCCGCTGCTCGCATTATCGTTAGTCGCGTACAGAGCGGTTCCAGCCGCATTCCAGACGTTGATCAGAGCATCGAAATCCGCAGACGACATCGCTATTTGCACCGCTCCAGTCCCGGTCGCGACGCTGTAGCGATCGGTTGCGGCGCCAGCCATGGCGCAGCGCGAAGAACTAAAGGCTAGCGTGCCGTTAACTGTGCCCCCGACCGCCAGCGACGACAACCGATCTTCGCACGGGTCTACCAGGGCAGTAAAAGTTGTCTGCAGCGAACCAGTCTGCGCGACCACGGAGTGGGTCCCGAAAGTCGGACCGAGTGTCCACGTGCCCGATGTTGCGAAACCATTTGCGTCGGTCACAGCTGGCGAGCCAGCGATCGAGCCGCCTCCCCCGGTCACAGTAAACGTGACGGTTTGCCCCGAAACGCCGATGCCGCCAGGGTTCACCACCTGGACTGTCAACGGAGTTGGAAGATCCGTGTTTATATGACCAATTTGCTTATCGCCCGACCGCTTGAGTATCTGTGCGCTACTTCCAACTACGGCCGTCGTGTTGAAGGTCACGGGAGCCAGCCCGTCGACCGTCGCCGTCACCGTATTCGTGCCTGCGCCACCGATCTGCCATGCGCCAGCGCTTGCGACGCCGTTCTCGTCGGTCGTCACGATAGGATACTGAACTGCGCCGTTGCCAGCAGTAACATCAAACGAAACCTTCGCTCCGGAAACCGGGGAACCGCCTGCATCCGTGACCAGAACGGACGGGCCAGGCCGAATCGGTACGCCTACTGTTGCATTTGCCGGCGGCGTCGTGGCTGCAGCAACAGTAGCGGGTGTACGACCGGGGGAAGTTGAATCCTTGCCGCAGGATGTGAGAGCCGCCACGAGAAATACGGCGCTCGCGAGACCAAGGCGCTTCGAAAAATAGAAATTATGCATCATGCAATCTCCAATAGTGTTTCGGTTCAGGGTGTGCACGCGGCAACGGCGGGTACGTCGCATGGGTTCCGGTCAACGAACCAGATGAGGCTGTAGCTCGAGACCGCTGCGTTCTGGCTGCCGGCCGCGCCGGGCGCGAAGTAGTAGGCGGAGAAACTCGTGCCGGGAGATGTAACGCCCGCTGCCGGCTTCTCACCCACGAGAGTGGCGGGAG
>DATCPG010000012.1:0-9570 GCA_036570225.1 Gemmatimonadaceae bacterium
GACCGATCGAGCGGGAGCGCCGCCGCCAGTCCGATGAATGCGACGGCTGCGATACCCGCGATTCTAGTTCTCTCGCTCAAAGCCATTACACAGTCGCGTCGTTTATCGTGTGATCGTGTGGGAGCCGAAGCCCATGCGGAACGCAACCCTCAGCGAAGGCATGCTGTTCGTGTTGCTCGTGCCGTTCGCGAGTCCCTTTCTCTCGTGAATCGCGAAAGTGTAGTCAGCAAAGATGAAGTCGAGGTTCATCCGGCTGGTAATGCCGTATCCGAACCCGTACGCGAGCGAGAAGAGTGGATCGATGTTTCCCTTGCTCGGCGCGAGCGCCACTCCGCCCGCGTCCTCCTTGAGGTTCCTGTACATGGCAACTCCGCCATTGAGCTCGATGACCTGGTGGAATCCGAGTCCCGATCCAGAGTGGAACCCCAGCACGAGAGTAGTCATGTCCAGATGGGCGTTACAGCTCGAGCACCTCGTCCCGTTCTCCCCCGCCGGCAAGGGCGTTGCGAGATTCGCGGAATACGTGAAGGGAACGCGCGAGTAGCTACCGGCAATCCCGAATGAGGCGCCGTTGTCCATCGCCTTCTCCAGAGAAGCTCGATATTGAATGTTGGTTGCGTTGCCGAAATCCCAGTTGCTTGCGGTCACGCCGTCATTCACGCCATTGCCCCTGAAGCCGCCAACTCCCGCCGACACCCACCAGTCGGGGTCGTTGGTCGTATACGCTCTCGGACGCCGTATTATTTGCCCACTGAGCGCGCCGGCACCGAACATCAACATCAATAACGCAAATAAAGAACGTCTCATCACCATGCTCCAAGTTGTCTTGCGATTCGCGCGATGCGTCGGGTAAGTTAGATCGTGGCTCACCGCTCGGCAGCGCATTGATGTTGGATCCTCGAGAAACGGAGCGCCGCAACCCGCGTACCGCTTCGATCGATCTCGCGTCCCCGCTCGAGATCGTGGACTTGATAAACGCGGAAGATCGCAGAGTTCCCGACGCAGTTGCGACACAGCGCGAGCAGATCGCGCGCGCAATCGAGCTCGCCGAAGCAGCGTTTCGCTCGGGAGGACGATTGTTGTATGTCGGAGCCGGTACTTCAGGACGACTGGGAGTCCTCGACGCAAGCGAGTGCCCGCCGACGTTCGGGGTCAAACCGGAAATGGTTCAGGGAATAATCGCCGGAGGTTTGCCCGCTCTCACTCGCTCGCAGGAGGGGGCTGAGGACGTCGTCGGCAACGGCGCTCGCGCCATCGATGAGCACGGCGTCGGCGAGAAGGATTTCGTGATCGGCATCGCCGCGTCGGGAACGACTCCCTACGTTCGCGCGGCTCTCGAGCGCGCTGCAGAGCTCGGAGCCAGGACCGGAATTCTCGCCTGCTCGCCGCCACCCGCCGACCTGGTCGCCAGAGTTGACGTGACGATGCTGCCGATCGTAGGCCCGGAAGCGGTTACGGGCTCGACGCGAATGAAGGCGGGAACGGCGACCAAGCTCGTGCTCAACACCATCACCACCGGCGCGATGATCCGTCTCGGAAAGACGTACGGCAACCTCATGGTCGATCTTCGTGCGACGAACAACAAGCTCATCGATCGCAGTCAGCGGATTGTGATGGAGGTGTGCGGAATCTCGCGCGACGAGGCGAAGAAACTTCTCGAGTCGGCTGACAAGAGCGTCAAGACCGCAATCGTCATGCAGAAAAGGGGCGTCTCGCGCGAAGAGGCCAGGCGACTCCTCGCGGAGAACGGCGGCGTGATTCGCCGCATCACGAAGGATGAGCCTCCTCCTATCCGCGAGAGGTGATATGACGTCGGGCGTCGTCGTCGGTTTGATGTCAGGCACTTCGCTGGATGGTATCAGCGCGGCGGTTGCGCGCTTCCGCGATTCGGACGATGGGCGGATCGACGTCGACCTGCTCGCCTACACATCGCGCTCCTACACGCCAGCGCAGCGCTCGCGGCTCGGCGCCGCTCTCGGAGCGGGGACCCCTGCCGAGTATTGCCGGCTCAACTTCGATCTCGGCGCGTGGCTCGCCGATGCCGCGATCGAAGTGATGGCGGAGGCAGGCGTCGCGCGCGATGACATCTCCGCGATCGCCTCGCACGGCCAGACCATCTGGCACGAGCCCGGTCACTCCACGTGGCAGACCGGCGAGCCAGCCGTCATCGCCGAGCGGACGGGCATCGACGTCGTCAGCGATTTCCGCGTGCGCGATGTCGCAGCGGGTGGGCAGGGCGCTCCTCTCGTGTCAATAGCGGATGCGATGCTTTTCGCCTCGGGGTCCGAATGGCGCGGGTTGCAGAATCTTGGCGGCATCGGGAACATCACTGTCGTACCCCCGCGCGGAGCGATCGAGGGTGTCCGCGCGTTCGACACCGGGCCTGGCGTAGTGGTGATCGATGGCGTGACGCACGCGCTGCGCCCCGATCTTTCGTACGACGTCGATGGGGAGCTCGCCAAAGCTGGCCAGCCCAACATGGCCATCGTAAACGAGCTGCTGGCAGCATCCTACTTTACATCTCCGCCCCCGAAATCGACGGGCCGCGAGCTGTTCAATACCGACTACTTCACGAAGCTGATCGTGCGCTGCCGCGCCGACGGTGGTAGCGACGAAGACATCGTCGCAACCGCGGTGCAGCTGACCGCCGAGAGCGTGGGCGATGCCTATCGACGCTTCATCGCCGAGCCGATGAGCGAGGTTCTAGTTTCAGGCGGCGGGGCGAAGAACCCCGCGCTCTTCGCGGCGATTGCGAAGGCAGCCGCACCGATGCGCGTTCGGCACTTCGACGAGGTCTACTTCGATGGCGAAGCAAAGGAGGCCGTGGCCTTTGCATTGCTGGGATATCTCCATGTGACCAATCGTCCGGGAAATGTCCCTACCGCCACGGGCGCGCGCGGCCAGCGCATTCTGGGTAAGCGCACGCCCGCATGAGCGAGGTCGCGGAGCTCTTTTATCCGGCGATCCGCTGGGATGCGACGCACGGCTTCGAGGCCGAGCGCGCTGGAATCGACGAGGCGCTCAAGCTTGGCGTCGGAGGGTTCATTCTTTTCGGAGGTCCTTCTGAGCACGTCGCATCGCTCACTGAAGATCTCCATTCGAAGTCCCGTAACGCACTCCTGATTGGCGCGGACCTCGAGCGCGGCGCCGGCCAGCAGTTCGCCGGTCAGACCGCGCTGCCGCCTCTGGCCGCAATCGCCTCTCTCGACGATCTCCAATCCATTCGCCGCTCCGCCGCGGTGACAGCCATCGAAGCGCGGTCGCTGGGCATCAACTGGATCTACGCCCCCGACGCTGACATCGACGTCGAGCCCAACAATCCGATCATCGGCACCCGATCCTTCGGCGGCGATCCGGAGCGCGTGGCCGACTACGCCGCCGCGTGGATCGACGCGTGCCAGGCGGAAGGAGTGCTCGCCTGCGCAAAACATTTCCCAGGGCACGGTCGTACGACCGTCGACTCCCACAAGGAGACGCCCCGCGTCGACGAATCGGCTGAGACGCTGCGCGAGACGGATCTTGTTCCTTTCCGCCGGGCGATCGAGCGTGGCGTCGCATCGATAATGTCGGCACACGTAGCCTTTCCCGCATTCGATCCATCCGGCGCACCAGCCACGCTGTCGCGCCCGATACTGACCGACCTCCTTCGCAGGGAGATGGAGTTCACCGGTCTCCTCGTCACCGATGCGCTCATAATGGAAGGTGTGCTCGCTGGAGGAGAAGGCAAGGCCGTCGTGCGTGCGCTGTACGCTGGATGCGATTGCCTGCTCTATCCCACGAATCTCGCGGAGTCGGTCAGGGCCGTAGAGAAGGCGATCGATGACAAGCGCCTCGATGCTGCGGGGATTCGACAATCTCTCGAGCGGCGACGCAGATGGGCGCGCTGGGCAGCGCTGTCCAAGGAGACAAATCGTCCCACGCGCGACGAGAGCGGATGGTCGACTCAGCTCGCGGAGCGTGTGGTCCACATGGTCCGGGAAACGATGCCCCAGCTTCCGCAGCCGTGGCATCTCACGATTGTCGACGACGATGTCGGGGGCCCATATCCCGCGCCGTCGCGAGACCCGCTGATCTCTGCGCTGCGCGCCGGCGGAATCGATCTCGTTCTCGACGGGGATCCCGCACTCGACGAATCAGGATCGACGGTCGTCGCGCTCTTCGGAGACATCCGCGCCTGGAAAGGGCGTCCTGGATATTCCGCTACGGCAAAGGACGCCGTGCGCCAGGCATTTGCTAAAGGACGGCCGAACGATCGGCTGATTGTCGCCTTCAGCCATCCACGACTCGCCGACGAGCTCGACGTCGACGTTCCGATCCTCTGCGCGTGGGGCGGGGAAGCGGTGATGCAGAAGGCGGCTGCGCGCGTCCTTCTTCGCGAAGCAGCCTCGGCACGAATGGAACGGAGTCTCGGCACCGCACGATAGCGCCAAAAACGGGGGAGTCCGATGAGCGAGGCACCTGTAGGGAGTTCGCCGATACGCATTTTCGGTCAGCCGAAAATGGCAACGCTTGTGGTGCTCGGGTTTTCCTCGGGGTTGCCGTTTTACCTGACGAGCAAAACCCTCCAGGCGTGGATGACCACGGCGAAAGTTGATCTCGCAACCATCGGATTTTTCAGCCTCGTCACCCTGCCGTACTCGCTCAAGTTCGTCTGGGCCCCGGTGATGGATCGCTACATCCCGCCCTTCCTCGGACGTCGGCGTGGTTGGGTGCTCATTACCCAGGTGCTGCTGCTCATAGCTATTGCAGCGATGTCGCTCCACGACCCACGACTTGGCCTGCGAATGCTGGCGGTGAACGCAATAGCGATTGCCTTCTTCAGCGCATCGCAGGACATCTCGCTCGACGCCTATCGAACCGATGTGCTGCAGGATCGCGAGATGGGCGCCGGTGCCGCGGTTTTCGTGATGGGTTATCGTGTCGCCCTTCTGGTCACCGGAGGGTTGGCACTCTATCTCGCGGATTCAATCTCGTGGCAGACGGTATATCTGCTGCTCGCGTCCCTCATGCTGATCGGTGTCATCGCGACGTTTCTGGCGCCGGAGCCGGTGCTCAGAGAGGTGCCTCCGAGGACACTCGCTGAGGCGGTGATATTTCCGTTCAGAGAATTTTTTCAACGGGCCGGGATGGGACGCGCGCTCCTCGTGCTTCTCTTCATCGTTTTCTACAAGTACTCCGACAGCCTCGCCGGAAGCATGACCACGCCGTTCCTCTTGAAGACGGGTTTCTCGCAGAAGGAGGTCGGAGCGGTGTTCGGGGGCGCCGGCCTGATTGCAACCATTGTCGGGACGCTGGCGGGCGGGGCCGCGATCGGAAAGTGGGGGATCAACCGATCGCTGTGGGTCTTCGTCGTCGTTCAGGGCCTGAGCAATCTCACGTACTATGCTCTCGCACTTTCCAGCGAGAGCCATGCTTTCATGACTACGGCTGTAGTGATCGAAAACTTTGGGCTCGGTCTCGTGACGGCCGCCATGACCGCATTTCTCATGAGCATGTGCGACAAGAGGTTTACCGCGACGCAGTTCGCGCTGCTCTCGAGCCTCATGGCGGCCAGCCGCGATCTGCTCGTCGCACCCGCGGGAAAAATCGCCGAGTCATTGGGTTGGCCGTCGTTCTTCCTGATCACGGTGTTGATGGCGATCCCGCCGCTGCTGCTCCTGCCATTCATCGCACCATGGTCGCGCGAAATTCCCATTGGCGCTGCACCACACACCGGCGAGACCGTGCCGGCGAAAGGGCCTCAGCCGCCGCCGGTTGTGCGAGCCTGATCTGCTTCGGGCGTCCGGAGGCGTGCCGCGATCACGGTGACGTTGTCGGGCGCCCCGGTGTGCATCGCCTCTTCGATCAACGCCTCGCAGACCTCGTCCGGGCGCCCAGCGCCGCGCGTGATACGGGCCAGATCTTCGGAAGAAACCTGATTGGAGAGTCCGTCGCTGCAGAGCACCAGGAAATCGTCGTTCTCCAATTTGCAGCGGTATAGGTCGGTTACGACCTTTTCCTCCGGTCCGAGCGCCTGGAGGATGATGTTTCGGTGCTCGCTCTGCGCGGCCTCCTTCTGCGTCATGCGGCCGGCATCGATCAGACGCTGCACGAAGGACTGATCCTTGGTCAGCTGCTTTGCCGAGGCCTCTCGCACCAGGTAGGCTCTGCTGTCGCCAACCTGAGCGATGAAGGCCTCGCCGTCCAGCACGAGAGCGAGCGTGGTAGTGGTGCCCATCCCGTGATGCTCGGGGGATGAATTCGCCTTTTGAAAGATCGCCTTGTTCGCGACCTCGATGCCCCGCTTGAGCGCTCCCTCGATCGAGTCGACCGTGCGCTTCGGCACTTTGTGCCACCACCGGTGCATCTCGCTCAAAATCGTCTCGGTCGCAATCGAGCTTGCAAGCGCGCCGGAGGCGGCCCCGCCGACGCCGTCAGCGACGATGAGAATGAATGGAGCGGTGTGGACTGAAACGAGTGCTGGCGCGCTCATCGTCGCGATGTCGCCAGTCTCCAGATTCGCGATCATAAAGGAGTCCTGGTTGTCGTGCCTGATCAGCCCGACATTCGAACTCCCGAAAATTTCTGCAAGCAATTGTAGCTCGAAAAAGAGCGAGTTTTGTGATCACAGGAGCCGGTGGCGCTCCCGGGCTTCAAAGATAGAAGCAAACGATGAAAGGCACTACCCATGCGTACTGGATGGATCCGCATTGGATAGACTGGTGATGTAATCTCCGTGCAACCTACATTCCGACCATGAAAGCTTCGATAATAAGGGTTTCCGCCTGCGGCCTTGCATTAGTGGGTGCGGCTTGCGCCACCGCTCCGGCCCGGCCTGCTTCCCCTCCTGCGCCCGTTCCCCCTCTCGTCCCGGCGCCACTCCCTGCACCGAACGCAAAGCTGGCCCCAGTGCCCGCGGTGCGCGGGCCAGTGCAGATAAACGTCGTCTATCCGAAGCCGCAGCAGCTGCTCACCGTTCGAGATTCGAATTTCATTTTCGGCAGCGTCGGCAGCGGAGACGCCGCCCTTCGCATCAATGGAGTGTCCGTTCCAGTCTGGCCGAATGGCGCATTCATGGGATGGCTGCCCGTGCCGCCCGATAGCGCGCCACGCTACGAGTTGATAGCGGGCAATTCGGCGGGAACCACTCGACTGGTCTTGCCGATCAGGATTCCACCCGCTCCCGACACAACCAAGCGCAACAATCTCGTCGGCGACACTCTGAAAGCGGCGCCGTCACCCGACACACTCACGCCGATTCTCGGGAACTTCTATGTTGCAGTCGGCGGTCCCGGCCCAGTCGTCGACGACACCGATCAGGTCACGATTGCGCGTCCGGCCCCGGGAAACGGTCAGGAGTACAAGTGGTTTCTCTTTCCCGGAACGGTTGCAAGAGTCACGGGCTCGCAGCGAGCGAGCGGTGATGATTTCGTGCGCATCGAGCTCGACTCCGGACAAGTGGCGTGGGTGCTAAGGAGCGAGCTCCAGCCGCGGTATGTATCGACCGACTCGCTCCACAGGATCCTCGGTGACACGCTCGCTCCAGTCCGTCGCGTGGGCGATGTTCGCATTCGACCAGCCCCCGATTGGATCGACATCGTGATCCCGGTGACGGGACCTCCGCCCCCGTACCTCGTGGAGGAATCCGATCGCACGCTCTCGCTCCTTCTATACGGAGTCACCGGAGCGCCAGTTGTCTCGATGATGCCGGAGCCAACGGATTCCTATCTCAACAGCGTCAGCTCGCCGACGTCGGAGCCGACGCGTGTGCGTTATTCAATAAATCTGAACCGCGCTCCTTATGGCTATCTCGCGCTGTGGCAGAAAGACACCCTCACATTCAGGGTGCGTCGCCCACCGCGAATTGCTGATCGCGCCAATCCACTTCGTGGCCTCACGATCACTGTCGATCCGGGCCATCCTCCCGCCGGTGCGACCGGACCAACGAGCCTGTACGAGGGTGACGCGGTGCTTCAAGTGGGTTTCAAGCTTCGTGATCTTCTCACCCAGGCCGGTGCCAACGTGGTGATGACGCGCACGACGGCGGATCCAGTGGACCTCGGCCTCCGTCCCATAATCAGCCGGCGCGCCAACGCGCACGCTTTCGTCTCGATTCACCTCAACGCATTTCCGGACGGCGTTAACCCCTTCGTGAACAATGGGTCGCTAACCCTCTACTTCTGGCCGCACTCGATTCCGCTTGGCGTAGTCACTCAGGCCGCGTTGCTGGACGAGCTTGGGTTGCGCGACAACGGGACGAAGTACCAGAATATCGCGGTCGCCCGCGGAACGTGGATGCCATCCATACTCACCGAGGGAGCGTTCGTGATTATGCCTGACCAGGAAGCGGCGATGAGAACTCCGACTTTTCAGGAAGCGTACGCAACCGCCATCCTTCGCGGACTGCAAACCTACTTCGCCTCGCTGGCTCAGACTCCGTGAAAAGAACCTCGCTCGTGGCCGCGCTCCTCCTTTGCGCGGTGCGGGCAACAAGTGCGCAGCTTCCTCCCAACGAAGACTGGCGTACGCTGCGCACTCCCCATTTCAGGATTCACTTCACTCCTCCGCTCGAGGCCGAGGCGCGCAGGGCGGCCGTGAATGCGGAGAGAGCTTACGCCGAGCTGTCGACGGAGTTGGTTCCACCGCGGGGAACTATCGACCTGGTAGTGTCGGACAACGTCGACTACGTGAATGGCTACGCGACGCCTTTTCCATCCAATCGGATCGTGTTGTTTTCTCATCCGCCCACGGACGCGTCGGGACTGCGCAACTACGCCGACTGGAACGCGCTCGTCGTGACTCACGAGCTCACTCACATCTTTCATCTGGACCGCTCGCGCGGCTTCTGGCGGGGCGCTCAAGCGATCTTCGGAAGGAATCCATTGCTCTTTCCGAACTTGTACGAGCCGCGCTGGGTCATCGAGGGACTCGCGGTTTACTACGAGTCGAGGCTGACTGGAGTCGGACGGCTGGAGAGCTCCGAGCACTCGATGATCGCGCGCGCGGCCGCCCTCGCCAATCGGATTCCTACGCTGCAGGAGCTTGCGCCTGGTACGTCGCGCTTTCCGGGCGGGGAGGTCGTGTACGTGTATGGATCACTCTTGTTCGACTATCTCTCGCGCACGCGCGGTCCAGTTAGCGTCAGGGATTTTGTCGAGCGCGGCGCGAAGACTCTGTTTCCCTTCGTCCTTACCGGAACTTCGCGCGGTGCGTTCGGTGAGTCGTTCCAGACGGCCTGGCAGCAGTGGCGCGACTCCCTCGTTCGGGAAATGAAAGCGCCGCACGAAGTGATGCCGGCGTGGCAACAAGTCACCGCCGGAGGACGGGTCGCGATCTTTCCGCGGTGGCTCGGGGATACAGCGCTGCTCTATGTCGGCGACAAAGGACGGGAGATGCCAGCCGCCTATGAGGTGTCGCTCAGTGGACGAGAAAAAAATCTCGGCCGGCGAAACGGCACCGGTGTGAACGCGAGGCTTCCGGACGGAAGCATCCTGTTCTCGCAGCCCGACTATCTCGATCCCTACCATCTGCGGCAGGACCTGTACGTGCAGCGGGGAGATGACCAAACCCGGTTGACGTACGGAGCGAGAC
>DATCPG010000013.1:0-1865 GCA_036570225.1 Gemmatimonadaceae bacterium
CGCAAGACGCTTGTGAGTCTGCCATGCAAGAGGGTTCAGGCTGACGAAGTGTGGAGCTTCGTCCAGAGCAAGGAGAAGAATGTCCCCAAGGCCGAGAAGGGAAAGGGACGGGGCGACGCTTGGACGTGGACGGCGATCTGCGCCGACACGAAGGTCATACCATGCTGGCACATCGGCAGGCGCGATGCCGAGGCAGCACTACTATTTATGAGGGATCTGGCATCGCGTCTCGCGACCCGCGTTCAACTCACGACTGACGGTCACAAGGCTTATCTCACAGCAGTAGAGGGAGCCTTTGGGTGGAACGGTGTGGACTACGCGATGCTAGAGAAATTGTATGGCCCGACTCCTTCAGGTCAGACCCGCTATAGCCCGCCCGAATTGGTCAGCATCAACAAGACGTGGATTATGGGAAAGCCTGTTAAGGCTGATGTCTCGACGTCTTACGCTGAACGGCAGAATCTTACAATGCGTATGAACATCCGCCGTCTAACGAGACTGACCAACGCGCACTCTAAGAAGCTCGAAAATCACAAGCACGCAATCTCGCTCTACTTCATGCACTACAATTTCTGTCGGAAGCATGAGACTCTAACGAAGGCAGCGAACGGAATACACACGACACCAGCAATGGCAGCTGGTGTATCAGATCACGTCTGGAAGCTCGAAGAAATCATCGCGCTGCTTAGTGATTCTCCACAGTGAGACTATACCGGTACCGAAGCCAGAAACGCGTTGACTCAGGTTCAGCTTTCCCGTAACCTTACAGGCTAGTCTCGAAGTGCAACTTTTTCCCCATTCCGCAGCATGAGTCTGAAGTATCGTATCTTCGTAATCTTCGCCCTCATTGGCGCATCCCTGTGGGCGTTGTTTCCGCGAACCGTCGTCGAGCGCGTGAAACGCAATGGCGAGTTCGTCTACGACACCGTCCGGCGCGTTCCGCTCAAGCGCGGCCTCGATCTGCAGGGTGGGATGCACCTGGCTCTGGAAGTAGATGAGTCGAAGGGTGTCGTTCCCGACAAGAGCAAGGCGATCGACAACGCCCTCAAGGTAGTCCGCAACCGAATCGACGAGTTCGGCGTTTCCGAGCCGGTGGTTCAGAAGGCTGGAAATGACCGCATTATCGTAGAGCTGCCCGGAATCGACGACCCCCGTCGCGCGCAGGACGTCGTTCAGAAGTCGGCCTTCCTCGAGTTCCAGATCACCGACAAGACGCAGGCGCTCGAGAAATCCTTGCCGCGCCTGGACGCGGTGCTGAAGGACAAGAAGCTCGCAGTCGCGGGGACGCCGGGATCGACCACAAAATCAGATACGGCAGCCGGCGCCGGACTTCAGTCCCTCTTTACCGCCGACACGTCGAAGAAGGCAGACAGCTCGAAGAAGGACAGCACAGCAGCCGCCGCAACCGTGGGCGGTCCGGGAGCTTTCTCGAAGCTGGTGCAGCAGGGACAGATGCCGGGCGAGTATTACGTGGCGCAGACTGATGTCGCCACCATGACCCAGTATCTTGCCCTGCCCGAAGTCGCTGCCGCGCTTCCGCCGGGGAAAGTCGTTCGGTGGAGCAGCGACACCACGTCTCTGGGCAATCGCGTGTATCGCGCGTTCTATGTCCTTGACGCGAAGCCGATCATCACCGGTGAATTCCTCACCGACGCAAAGCCCAACACTTCGCCCACCGAAGGGAACCTCGTCCAGTTCACGATGAACAACGAGGGCGCGCGCCGCTTCCGCACGGAAACGTCGCGGCACATCCAGGATTTCATGGCGATCGTTCTGGACCAGCGCGTGATGGGTCGGCCGCCTGTCATCCAGAGCTCTATCGGCGCCAATGGGCAGATCACGATGGGTGGTAAGGATCTCCAGGC
>DATCPG010000014.1:0-12270 GCA_036570225.1 Gemmatimonadaceae bacterium
AGGCTGCTTTCGTCGATAACTGGAACGAAGCGACTGGAGAGCTTCCCATCGATGAGAAGTATTTCCCCAAGCTGACGCCCGCAGGCGAGACATCGATGTGCGGAATACAGAGCAATCCGGTATTCGGCGCAAGCTCGGCGCAGCGCTCGATGGCGGTGCTGATCGCGGGAGCAACTCGACGGCTCTGGATCGCAAACGCCTACTTCGTTCCGCCCAAGCCATTCGTCAGGGCCCTTCGCGATGCGAAGGCGCGGGGTGCGGATGTGAAGATCGTCTTACCCGGGGTGTATCACGATCAACCCGCGGTGCGTCGCGCGAGCCGGCGAACCTGGCGTCTACTCCTCGAGGGCGGCATCGAGCTGTACGAGTACAAGCCCACGATGATTCACTGTAAGATCGTGATCGTGGACAGCAGCGTCAGCTCGATCGGCTCGATCAACTTCGACCCGCGCTCCTTTGCGCTCAACGCGGAGTTCGGCGTGGTCGCGTTCGACCGGGAGCTTGCGAAGAAGATGGAGGACGCGTTCGCGGGCGATCTCGGCTTGTCGCGCCGCGTTACGACCGAAGACCTTCGCAAGCTGCCTTTTTACGAGCGCTTACTCAGCATCTTTTTCTATTGGATACGGGCGCAGCTTTAGGACAGGCTTACTGCAACGGAACACTACCAGCGGCCCGCTGATGGCTGCATGCTAGCCGCTGCCCGCGTCTCAATGTCGAGCGTGACCGCGGGCAGGTAGCAGGCCGTGGGTAGCGATCAGCGGGCAGCGTGTAGTGTTCAGTTTGTAGCGTGTGGTGTTCAGTTTGTGTAGTTGCAGTTAGTGCGACCCGACCGGCTCGACGACCATCACCATGAAAGTGCCGGGAAGAATCGGTGGCCGCCTACGTGGATTCGTGGCGGTCGACTCGGCGGGCACCGGCCCGTACTTGGCAGAGACGATGTAGATCCGATGACTGGCGGGATCGAGTCCCATATTTCGTCCGCCCTGCGCCGTCTGCACGTTCTCGACGACGTGGTAGGTGTCGGGCGTATCCTGATGGATTACGGTCAGCGTTCCGTCAGCGTTCGACGCGTACGCGTCGCGCGTCACCGGATCGTACCCTGCGCCGTCTACCCCGCGCCCGATGGGAACGGTCGTGATCAGCCGGCCATTCCTGTAATCGGAGATGGCCATCACTCCGCTCCTGCATCCGCTGAACAATCTCTCGTGCCGCGTGTCGATCGCCATCGAGACCGGATTCTTGCACGGAGCGGTCGACCATCTGCGCGTAACGCGCAGATTGTTCGCGTCGATCTCGACGATCTGACTGCTGTCGGTAAGGTTCGCGTAAACCATCCCGTTACGCGCTGACTGGCCGTACTCGGGTTTGCCGCCGAGCGGGATGTTGGTGATAAGGGTTCCCTTGCGCGGATCGATGACGGTCGAGGAGTTCGCGTCGCCGTTGAACGTGAAGACGCGTTTGGATGCGGGATCGTAGATGATCGCATCGGCGTCTTCCGCCGCCGGGATTTTCCCGAGAGTCTTGTACGTTCTCGAATCGAACATGACGACGGAGCTGTCATTCCCGGAGGTGGCGAATCCGTGCCCGGTCCCCGTCGCAAGCGCGGTACCGTGCGCTCCGTTGATGCCGGTGATCTCGCCGATCAGGTGTCCATCGTTCATGTCCACAACCATCACCCTGTTCGATCTTCCGACGAAGATCCGATGGTTCGGGGCGTCGGTGACCACGTAGTCCCAGCCGCCATCGCCGCCGACGGTGTATGTGTGTGTGATGCTATACGCCTGCGCGGAAATCGCCGGCGAGGCAAGGAGTGACAGCAGCAGGATCGATCGATGCATTTTGTTCCTCGAGATTGAATTTGTCGTCATCGCGACACGCTCTCCGGAAATGGCGAGGCCCTCCTGTCTCCCGCGCCAACGGTGCGAAGCTCAGCAAGCTGACGGAGAGCACGCTTGTTGCTTTACGAACGGTGCGCGAAGGAGGAGAACGATAGCAAGACTGTCGAAGGCGCGGACTTCCATGTCATTTTCCCGACAGGTCAGCTGCATTTCTGACGCCGCGAGCAGTCAGAGTTTGCATCGGATCTTTCACCAATCACAGAACACATGCGATTTGGAAACTTTTTCCTGGTTTTGTCCCTGACGATGGGCGCAGCGACCAGAACGCCGCTTGTCAGCCAGCCCGCGGTTACGCCGCAGGAGGGGCAGCTCTATCTCGATGCCGCTCGCACTTCATGGAATCTCGTGAACCGGATCACGGAGCCATCTACCGGACTCGCGAGGGCGCACGCGAAATATTCCTACGTCACGCTGTGGGACATCGCGGGAGTCATCGCCGCGAATTACGCCGCGCACGAGCTCGCGTTCATCAACGACGCAACATACGACGCGCATATCCAGCGCATACTCGCCACGCTGACTACCGTCGATCTCTACGACAGGAAGGCGTTCAATCGCAGCTATGACGCGAAGACGGGACGCATGGTCGACAACGCGGGCAAGATCTCCAATGTCGGAGCGGGCTGGTCGTCAGTGGACATCGGCCGGCTCCTCGTCTGGCTCCGCATCGTTTCGACCAAGCAGCCAAAGTACCTCCCGCTCGCGACCCAGGTTGTGCGACGACTGAACATGTCGCAAGTGCTGGACGACGGGTTCCTGCGGGGCCTGCAGGTCGATCCGAAAACGGGAAAGAAGCAAACCTTCACCGAAGATGAGATTGGATATCAGCAGTACGCGCTGTACGGATTCTCGATGTGGGGAGCGCGGGTGAATGCCGACGGACTCGATGTGCGGAAGAATGTCGCGACCATCAACGTGCTCGGCGTCCGGATGCTGATCAGCAGTCCGGGAAACGATCGCGTCATGAGCGAGCCGTTCATCATGATCGGAATGGAGACCGGATTCCGTACTGCGGGCATCGCGCGCCAGGCCGCACAGGTTCTCGCCGCACAGGCGGCGCGGTACCAGCAGACCAGAATTGTCACTGGTGTCACGGAGGACGCACTGCCGGATCCTCCCTACTATTTCTACTATTACAGCGTCTACCATCGCGGGACATCGTTCATCGTCGAGAGTCTCGACGACAAAGCCGTACAACGCCCGCGTTGGGTGAGCTCGAAGGCAGCGTTCGGCTGGAACGCGGTGCTGCCTAGCGCGTACACTCAGCTCGTGTTGAAGACTGTGGGGCCAGCCGCCACTCCGGATGGTTGGGGCTCCGGGGTGTACGAAGACACTCTTCAGCCAACTGGCGTGCCGAGTCTGAATACAGCAGCGCTCATAATGGAGTCGGCGCTGTACAAGACTCGCGGACGTCCAATTCTTGCCAACTAGATCATCGTCATAGGACGACCGCAAAAAATGGAAGTTTGTTGCAAAGGACAGAGCTCAAGATGGCTCGTCGCGCTCGCCGCATTGGTCCTCGCCGGATGCGGCAGAGGTAGCGACCGGACCACAGAGACCGCTGTGGCCGCGGTTGCCAGCCCCGCGTACCGCACGAACACCGGTGGCGTCAACATCTACGCGGAAGACGGCGCGAACAATCTCGCCCCCGAAGCCGCGCGCGCGGTTCCCATGGTCTACGTGCCCAACTCACGCTCGGGCACCGTGACAGTGATCGATCCGAAGACCTATCAGGTCGTGCGAACCTTCCCCACCGGCAAAGTTCCGCAGCACGTGGTGCCGGCGTACGATCTCTCGACGCTATGGGTCGCCAACAACTCGTCGAACACGCTGACGCCGATCGATCCCGTCACCGCGCTCGAGGGGAAGCCTGTCAATGTGGACGACCCGTACAACATTTATTTCACGCCCGACGGCAAGAGCGCGATGATCATCGCCGAGGCGAGGCGCCGGATCGATTTCCGCGATCCGAAGGACATGAGGCTCGAGCAGTCACTGCGCGTAAAGTGCAAAGGCCTGGATCACGTCGAGTTCACGTCTGACGATCGCTTCGCGATCGCCACGTGCGAATTCTCCGGGCAACTGGTAAAGGTCGATCTCGCGACTAGAACCGCGATCGGATATCTCACGCTCGATCCGGACAAGTTCACGAACTTTATCCCGCGGCAGATCAAGCGAATTCTGGGTCGGCGCAAGGCCAGGACCTCGGCGATGGCCGCGCTCATGAATGTCCCGTCGATGCCGCAGGACATTCGGTCGTCAGCCAACGGGACCAAGTTCTACGTGGCCGACATGAAGGAGGATGGAGTCTTCGTGGTCGATCCGTGGAAGTTCGAGCGCATCGGGTTCATCCATACGGGAGTCGGAGCACACGGGATTTATCCGAGCCGCGACGGCACGAGACTGTACGTGACGAATCGTGGCTCGAACAGCATCGCGGGTCGGCCTCGCGGACCGGGGTCGATCAGCGTGCTCGATCCGTTGACCGACAAGATCGTCGCCACCTGGCCCATTCCCGGCGGTGGAAGCCCCGACATGGGCGACGTCACGGCGGACGGAAAGGAGCTGTGGGTGTCAGGGCGCTACGACGACGTGGTGTACGTGTTCGACACGTCGACCGGCCAGCTGACGCATCGGATTCCGGTTGGCCACGAGCCTCACGGATTGTGCGTGTGGCCCCAGCCGGGACGCTATTCGCTCGGTCACACCGGAAACATGAGATGATCGCGATGACGCGCATCGCTCTCGTGGTCGTCGCTGGCCTCACGATCTGCGCGCCACGCGTTTCCGCGCAGCGATCGGTGTACATCGAGGACCTGACCTGGCCCGAAGTCCAGGCCGCGATTCAATCCGGCAAGACGAGCGCGATCATCTACACCGGCAGCACCGAGCAGAACGGTCCCCACATGGCGATCGGAAAGCACAATTTCATCGCGCGGTACCTCGCTGGAGCGATCGCGATCAAGCTTGGTGATGCTCTGGTCTATCCCACGCTGCCATTCTCCGTGACCGGCGACGCGGTGAAGAAAACGGCCCACATGCGATTTCCGGGCTCGGTGGCGCTCACTGCGCAGACGTACCGCGCCGTGGTGCACGACGTTGCCCTCAGTGCGGCGGTCGCCGGATTCAGGAACATCTTCATCATGGGCGATCACGGGGACGGTCAGGACGCACTCGGCGCCGTGGCAAAGGAGCTGGACTCGCAGTGGCGGCCGCGCGGGGTCCGCGTTTTCTATGTGCCCGACGTGTACTTCAAGGAGAAGCAGCAGGCGCACGCGTACGAGGCGTCACACGGAATCACCGCGCACGACGTGCACGCAGGAACCGACGATACGTCCGAGCTGATGGCGCTCGACGCACAACATCGCTGGATCCGTACCGACAAGGTGGCGCCGAGCTCGGGTGCGCAGACCGCTGTGACTGGAGTGGATGGAGATCCGACGAAAGCCACGCCGGCGTTGGGGAATGTCTTTCTTCAGTACAAGATCGACGACGCGGTGGCGCAGATCAGGCAGTTGCTCCGCGCTCAGCGTTAGAGGCGTAACACCTTCCCCCGCCAGGGCGGGATTTACCCATTACCTGTAGGGGTCGCCTTGTCGCGCTCGAAGATGGCATCCCGCTTTTTCCAGCGGTGCATCTGTTTGCACGCCGGACACTTGATCGGGTCCTGTTCCTCGATGGGCAGCATCTCGAATGTCTGAGCGTCCATCGCAAAGCCGGTAAAAACCAGCTTCCCTGTCGTTGGGCACTTGATAAATATGCGGTTCACCACGTTCCTCGTAAGCGTCCGACTGTCGACGTCGCTGCAAATAAGGGTCCGCTACTAAAAGGGCTTGTCCGTGGCTCGGCTGTCAGCCTTGTAGAGATCGCGTCGTCGCGACCGACTACTTAGCGCACTTGACCAACGCCTTGACCTGAACGGTCTTATCCGTAGCCGCCATCGCGTTGGATATCACGAGATGGTAGGTCCCGGCGCCTGGAAGATCGTAAGCGAGAGTCGTCTCCGATCCGCGCATGGTGTCCCATGACGAATGCGGGATCGCGGCGGTGTTGGCGTGCCAGAAGATGTACTCGTCGTCGGTGAGCAGAAACGTCTCCAGGTCGCGATCGTATCCGCCGACGCCGTGCATTTGGCCCGTGAGCCGGCACTTCTGATCCGTCTCGGGCACGACGAACCCATAGTCGAGCGCATCGTGCGCCTGGATGTGCGCAAGCTTGGCGTCGGCGACTTTTATCGAGAAAGCTTTCGCGCCGACGGCACCAGTCAGGGGAGCGGCGGCAACTGCAGTCGGAGTCACGCTGAGGGATACCGCAGGCCCGGTGGCCGGCTCACTGACCGGCTCTGTGATCGTTTCGGTCGGAGCAGAAATGGTCCTCGCGGGGTTGGCGAGGGCAACATCGGGCACGCCCTGGATCAGGAACCACATCACGCCATAAGCGACAACCAGTCCCGCCGCGACGCCCATTCGAGCTTTCGTATCGGCTGGATCAGATGATGGTGGGCCGTCCTGCGATCTGTCCCATCCGCATTGCTCGCATTCCTTCGCCGAATCCTTCAGCGGTGCGCCGCAAAAGTTGCAGTATTTCTTCACTTTCCTTCCCGCGAAACTGCTGGTTTGACCGCTGTCTGTCCTGGCGAATGCCCTCTATTTATGACGAGCCAGTTTCTGGCGCGGATACACCGCGCCTGACTGGCAGGGTTACGGCCTCTTGCCCACGGCTGCCATGCGCAGCATCAGCGCGCTATGCGGTTTGACCAATGCGGAAAATCTGCCCTTCACCCTTCCGATCTCGGCGTGTGACCAGAGATCGCGTACGCTTGCAGAGTCCGCGCGAATTCCGACGCGGGAGAGATAGACGGTGATGGAATCGGGCTTCGCGGATCGATTGAGGAGCACCACGGCATGGGTTCCGTTTCGGAGAGGCTTCGCCCACACCTGGAGGTCGGGCACCGGCTCCCAAGCCAGAATGCCCTGAGCGCCGAGGGAATCCTGATCCACCGCGAGGACCTCGGGGTTGGTGAGGATCGTTTTCGTCGCTTCTGACATGGTTCGCAGATCGTTGCCGGCGATGAGTGGCGCGGCCTGAATCGCCCACAGACTCATATGCGCGCGGTACTCATCATCTGTCATTCCGCCGTTGCCGACCTCGAGCATATCGGGATCGTTCCACGCGCCCGGTCGTGCAACAGTCGAGTGCTGTGACGATTGATCGAGATTGGAGAGCATCGAGTTCCATTTGTCCTCGATGTCGTCAGTCGTCCGCCACAGATTGCCACTGCGGGGCGCCCAGTCCCACGGCTGATTCGAGCCCCACTCGCAGATGCTCAGCACGATCGGACGCCCGGTTTTGTCCAGCGCCTGTCGGAACTTTGCGTACTGCACCGGCGCATTGAGCCCGCTGGCGTTGCACCAGTCTTCCTTCACGTAATCGACGCCCCACTCGGCGTACGTCCGGGCGTCCAGGTCCTCGTACCCGTAACTTCCGGGCCGTCCCTGGCAGGTCTTGGTTCCCGCATCAGTGTAGATCCCGAACCGGAGGCCTTTGCTGTGGACGTAGTCCGCCAGCGCCTTTATTCCGTGAGGAAAGCGTGAGGCGTCCGCCACGATAACTCCCTTCGAGTCCCTGCTCACCTGCCAGCAGTCGTCGATGACGACGTACTGATAGCCCGCGCTCCGCATCCCCGTCGACACCATCGCGTCGGCCGTACCCCGGATGAGCGAGTCGCTGACGTTGCAGCCGAAGTGGTTCCAGCTGTTCCAGCCCATCGGGGGAGTGAGCGCGAGCCTGTTCGCCGGTGGACTAGTAAGCGATGCGCCGAGTGCGAAAGGGATCAGGGCGAAGGCGAGACGGAAATCGATGCGCATGAATTCCTCGTGCTGGCAGGGGGGACCAATCGTGAGAGTTAGCGAATCCGGCATGGTAGTCAACTGCCTGCGACATCAGGATCACGACCTCACCCAGGAGAATGCTTCGGCGCCCGCGAGGATGTAGTATTTGGCGATGCTGACTCGCCCGTCCTTCACATTGCTGGGAATGGCTCTGCTGGCTGCGCCATTTGGCCAGCGCCAGAATCCATCGAGAGCAAAGACACCACCGACGATAGAGCTCCGGCCGGGGCTCGTGATCACTCAATCGGCACGGGTTGCTCCCCGAGTTTATCGTTTCCCGGCACCGGATGCGGGCGACTCCGCGGTGATCACGGTTCGCGGCGACGACATCACGCTCGATTTTGCCGGCTCGACGATGGAAGGAACGCCAGCCGACTCCAATCCGGATCTCGCGACCGGAGTGGCCGTCCGGATCGACGGCGGACGCAACGTGCGCATTCTCAACGCGCGCGTGCGTGGGTACAAGGTCGGCATCCTCGCGCGTCGCACGAGAAATCTCTCGCTGATCGACAACGATCTGAGCTACAACTGGAAACCGCGTCTCTACAGCGTGATCGAGCACGAGAGCCTCATCGACTGGCTTTCGTTCCATCACAACGAGAAGGACGAGTGGCTCCGCTACGGCGCGGGCGCGTATCTGGCCGACGTCGAGGCTGGCGAGATTCGCGGCAACAGTGTCACACAGGGAATGAACGGGCTGATGCTGGTGCGGACCAACGGGCTCCGCGTCTGGAACAACAACTTCTCGTTCAACTCCGGAGTCGGGATCGGACTATACCGGTCGAGCGGCAACTCGATCATGCACAACCAGGTCGATTATGACGTTCGTGGGTACAGCGAAGGCTTCTATCGTCGCGGACAGGATGCGGCGGATCTCCTGATGTACGAGCAGAGCAGCAAGAACATCGTCGCCTTCAACTCGCTGACGCATGGCGGCGACGGAGTATTCCTCTGGGCCGGACAGAGCACGATGGACACCGGAGAGGGCGGGGCCAACGACAATCTTTTCTACATGAACGATGTCAGCTTCGCGCCGGCAAACGGCATCGAGGCGACGTTCAGTCGCAACGTCTTCATCCGCAACTACGTGGAAGGCTGCGAGTACGGGATATGGGGCGGGTACAGCTTCGGCTCGCGCATCGTCGGCAACCGGTTCATCGACAACCGCACCGGAATCGCCATCGAGCACGGGCAGAACAACATCATCGTCGCCAACATGTTCGTCGATGATTCAATCGGTGTCCGCGTTTGGGGGGATTCGATCGCGCCATCCGACTGGGGATACCCGAAACACCGCGATACGCGGAGCACCAATTACCAGATAGATGGAAATCTGATTGGTCGCGCTCGCGTGGGCGTGCGGGCCGCGAATACCAGCGCACTGAGCGTAATCAACAATCGCTTCATGGATGTTGACTCCGTCACCGTGGTGCGCGAATCGAGTGGCTATTCATTCAAGGACAACACGACTGCGCTCGACGCTCCCTGGCCCCGCCGCTTCCTGCGGCCGCCACTCGAGCTGGTCGACAGCGTTCTCCCTCTGCCGGGCGGGTTCATGCCGTTGCGTCCAGACACTTCTGTCGCCGTGCGTTCGCGTTCGGCGATCATCGTCGACGAATGGGGGCCCTACGACTACCGGTCACCGAAGTTCTGGCCGGTCGACAGCGCGCGACAGACTCCTTTGCGACTTCGCACTCTGGGACCAGCCGGAAAGTGGCGCGTCGTCTCGCGGCGCGGCGTAGCCTCGCTATCGTCGGAGAGTGGAGTGATCGGCGACACGATCGCCGTTGCTCCCAGGCTGGACTCGCTAGGCGACTGGGACCTGACGCTGGAGTACGTCGGGACAGCGACGACATCGCCGAGGGGAATCGTGTTGCCGGCTCGTGCGCCGTACCGCTTTTCATACGGTCGCTTCGAGCCGCCGATCTCCTGGACCACTCGCTTTTTCACGTGGAGCGACAGCAGCCGCGATCCGCGAAAGTCTCCGGACGCGATGAGTGTGCTGACGCGAGGCGCTCCGATTCTCAGCGCGCAGCTGCAGCGCCTGGACTATGAGGGATACCGCGCGCTCCCCACCATTCCGCGCGAGAACTTTGCGCTCGAGGCGACCGGCTCAGTCGATCTCGCACCCGGCGAGTACACTCTTCGCACTCTCAGCGATGACGGGGTGCGAGTCTGGGTCGACGGGGCGCTTGTCATCGACGATTGGAAGCCGCACGAGACTTCGCTCGATTTTGCGCCGCTGAGCGGCGGGCACCACGACATTCGGGTGCAATACTATCAGGGCGACGGCTGGTACGAGCTCAGACTCGACATCGTTCGGGGGCAGGAGCGGTCACCAGGATCGCCCGCGCCGCACGGATCGGACTAGGTCAACTCCAACTGAACACTACCAGCCGGGGGCCGTTGGCGGATCCGCCGAGGGCTACGGGCAAGCTTTTGCGCCAATCGAAATAACCCGCGGCCCAAGGCCGGCACGCACACGGCTCCCGGCCGGTAGTGTTCAGTTGCAGTTGAGTTTAGGTCAAGGTACTCTAGACCGCCGCCAGCGCCGACCCCAGTCGTTTCAATCCTTCATCGAGGTGATCTGCCTCCATCCCGAATCCAATCCTGAAATGATCCAAGGCGCCGAAGAACCGCCCCGGCGTAACGAGCGAATCCTTCGCCAGCAATCGCTCGACTAGCTCGTCGACATTTCCGCCGTCGAGGCGGACGTACCCAACCGTGCCGGCGTCGGGTGCAACCCACGAAAGTCTCGGTTGAGACTCGATGAACTTCGTGACCACGCTCCGGTTCCGAGCGACGCGCTTCTGCTGCTTGTCCAGCAAAGTCTTTGCGTGCTCGAACGTTCGCGCGGCCAAGCGCTCGGCTGGGTGAGACATCGAGCTGGCGAACAATCCATTGAGCCGTCGCATCCTGGTGGCGAGCTCGGCGTCGGCGAGAATCCAGCCGGCGCGCAGCGCAGCCAGTCCAAAGACTTTCGTGAGACTGCGTGTCGTGATGAACCTCGGCGAAACATTTATCGCTGAGCGGACCTCGGCATCCTGGCCGGTTCCGTAAATCCATTCGAGATAAACTTCATCGACCAGAACACGGAAGTCGCGACGCTCGGCCAGATCACCCAGCGATTCGAGGGCGGCGCGATTTATTGTTGCGCCCGTCGGATTGTGAAGATTCGACAAGATTACCAGTCGTGTCCGCAGGGTGATGGCTGCCTCCACACGAGCGACGTCGAGAGAATACCCGTCCTCTTCGCGGCGCTCGAAGAACCCAATCTCGCAGCCGAGGTACCGGGGCACGGCGACGAGCGGATCGTAAACCGGACGCTCGATCAACACGTGATCCCCCGCCTCGACCAATGCGGCGCAGGCGAGATGATTCGCCATCGACGTCCCGTGCGCGAGGACCACATTTTTGGGCTCGACACCGTAGCGCTGCGCGATTCGCTCGAGCAGCGGTGCCCAGCCGTACTCGTTGTCCGCCACCATCGTGAAATCGTCCACCGATGGTGAGAGCAGGCTCACGTCAGCCGGCGGGACGCCACTGAGTGCCAGGCTGTATTTGATATTGCCGTGACTTCTCGCCCATTCGAGATACTCGCTCTCTCGGACCTTCGTCACGGCGTCGTCCCGCTCTCGAGTCTGCTCTGTCGCCGCCAGAATAGAAAAGCGGGTACGCCGAGCGCGATGAGGATAGCTCCGAGGAAAGCATTACGGGGATTGGACCAAATGGCGCTGACGACGACGTAGGCGGCAATCGTCACGAACAGCGCCGGCAGGACAGGATATCCAGGCATTCGAAAGACTTTGGGAGTGATTCCGGTCGCGGCATCACGCCGCCGGTAGGAGAAAATGGTGGCCACGATGAGCCCGAAGAATATCCAGTCCCCGAACACGACGTAGTCGAGCAGCTGGCCGTACGTTCCCGACAGCGCGAGCGCGACGGCCCAAAAGGCCTGGAGCAGGATTCCTCCGGTGGGCGTCCGGTAGGTGGGATGCAGCCGCGATGCAAATCTGAAGAACAACCCGTCGGCGGACATCGCCTGCAGCATGCGTGGCGCCGACAGAATTCCTGTATTCACGAATCCGATGGTCGACGCGATGATGCCAATCGCCATGAGCGCAGCGCCGACCGGACCCACCACCACTCGCATGGTGTCAGCGGCCGGCGCGAGACTTGTGGCAAGTCCGGCCGGGCCGAGTGCCCTTATATAGGCGACGTTGGCCAGGACGTACACAGCAATCACCACCGCAATTCCGATCCCGAGCGACTTCGGCAGCGTCCGTTCCGGATCGACGATCTCGCTGGCGATGTTGTTGGAGTACTGCCAGCCACCGTAGGCGAACAGAACCGGAATCAGCGCTATCCCCAGCGCGCGCACCACGCCGAACCCTTGAATCGTCTCGGCCGGCGGCGCGGCCTGCGCTCCTCCGCGCGCCAGAAACACTCCGACGAAAATGAGCACCGCGAGCGCTGTGAGC
>DATCPG010000015.1:0-1665 GCA_036570225.1 Gemmatimonadaceae bacterium
GCGCGGAAGAGTCACCGAGCACGCGCCGAGTCCTGCCCGATGAAGGTTCTCATCACGCTAACAGACGTCGAGCCGGCGGTCCGGTTGAACGCGGTTCTCGAGGCGGAAGGAACCCAGACGACGGTCGTATCCCCTCTCGACGATTTGCGTGGCGAGATAAAGCGGTTCAAGCCCGACATGATCGTGCTCACCGGCGGGCTCGCGGATCCCGGAACGCTGCAGACGGTGCGCGACGAGCTGTGGAACGGCACGGCGTTGATCGGTCTCGCGGAAGTGGAGGATCCCGATCTGCGCGAGCGACTCCGCATGATCGGCTTCGTCAACGTCTACACCAAGCCCATCTCGGCCGATGAGCTTCATCTCGCGGTGCGTCGAGTGATGGATCGCAAGCGACTCACGGATGCGACCGGTCTCATCGGACAGTCGGAAGCGATCAACGAAGTGTTGCTCAAGATCGAGCAGATCGCTCCGGTGTCGAGCACGGTGATCATCGAGGGCGAGAGCGGGACGGGAAAGGAGCTGGTTGCGCTGGCGATTCACAAACTGAGTCCGCGGCGCGGGAAGCCGTTCATCGCGGTGAACGCGGGGGCATTGCCAGAGAGCCTGATCGAGAGCGAGCTGTTCGGTCACGAGAAGGGCGCGTTCACGGGTGCAGCGGAGCGTCGCATTGGGCGGTTCGAGCTGGCGGATGAGGGAACGCTGTTTCTCGACGAGATCGGGGAGATTCCTCCGTCGACGCAGGTGAAGCTGCTGCGCGTGCTCGAGGAGAGAAAGCTCACGCGAGTTGGCGGGACGGCTCAGATCTCGATCAACGTGCGGGTGGTAGCGGCGACCAATCGTCCGCTGCGGCAGAGCGTGGAAGAGGGAAGATTCCGCGCGGATCTGTACTATCGCCTCAACGTCCTCAGCATTTACCTCCCGCCGCTGAGAGAGAGAAGGGAAGACATCCCGCTTCTCGTGCGTCGCTTCATCAAGGAATTCTCCTCGCAGCACGACCGCCCATTCCGCGGCATCTCGGCGGACGCGATGCAGATTCTCATGAGCTATTCGTGGCCGGGGAATGTGCGCGAGCTGCGGAATCTGATCGAGAGCATGGTGGTGCTCGCGCCGGGTCGCGAGATTGGGCCCGACGACATTCCGCGCGCGATCAGAGAGGGAGGAGCAGCGCGATTCTTACCGGTGCACGTTGGCCCGCTGGTGCGCGGCGCCGTTGGAGCAGAGGGAAGGGAGCTCGAGTTTCTGGTGAGGAGCATGCTGGAGCTGCGACTGCAGGTGGAGGAACTGCGTCGTCGTCTCGACGAAGAGCGTCAGGACGGGCGCGCGTGGGTGGGAGAAGTTCATCCGGCACCGGCGATTGGGTCGGGTGCAATTACGAGCGCGATCGAGGCGCCGAATCAGGCGCCAGCGCCGAGTACGCTGACGTTGACGCCGGGAATGACGATGGCCGAGATAGAGAGAGCGGCGATCGAAGCGGCGCTCAGAGACACGCGGGGCAATAGAAGAAAGGCCGCGGAGCTGCTCGACATCGGAGAAAGGACGCTGTACAGAAAGTTGCGCGATTACGGGATTGCGCCCGAAGAACTAGTCGTGTCTCGCTGAAGAAGTCCAGGAGACTCGCGGCGGAGTCATAGCCTGTTAGGGCTCCTCTTCCGGCGAGAGATCCAG
>DATCPG010000016.1:0-5018 GCA_036570225.1 Gemmatimonadaceae bacterium
GTGTGATGGCCGGGGGTTTGACGTTGGCTTCGTCGCTCACCAGCAGCAGGCTGTCGGGGGTGATCGCCACTCCTTCTGCCTGGCGGTGGTCGCCCGGAAGCGGTTCCGAGCGTACGACTTCGCCGTCAGGAGTGACGACGATCAGACCCTTCTCCTTCGATGCCACAATCACGTAGTTCTTCGTGAATGGGTCGATGTTGATGTCCGACGGATGAAAGTTCGTCCACTTGTTCGATCCGATCACGTCCTTGATCGGCACTTGCAGCGCCGTGATGGCCGAAGGATCGCCAAACGGCAGCGGTACGTGAAAGATCAGCACTTCCTTGGGCGCCTTTTTCTCCAGAAACTTCTTGCAGGCGAGCACAAGCCGCGAGCTGTCCGCCTCGAAGGCCATGCTCTCGAACTCGCACTGCTTCCCCAATCCGGTGTCGTAAATCGAATAGGGAACCTGCGAGGCATCAGGGCCTTCCTTGAACTTGTAAATCTTGCCGTTGCTGCGAAGCAGGTAGACGTCGGGTCCCGCAATCGTGATTGCCTCGAAATCGCCGCGCACTCCGTCCGCGAGAGAAAACCCCTTGATCAGGATCCCGGTCTTCGGATCGATCTCGTAGACCCGCCCGACGTTGTCGTCGTGGGTGAGCACCGTTCCACGCGAGGTGAGCGCGAGACCGGAAATCTCCCGCAACTCAGGCGGCATGATCCACTCGGCTACCGCGACCGCTTTCGAAGGATTGGCATCGGCCAGAGCGAGTCTGCTCGCGAGCGTATCCCTGCGCGCCACTTCGACCTTGTGAACCTGCGCCGCTTTGGCCTGAGGTGTCTCCCGACAGCCCGCCACCAACGGCGACAAGCTTACCAAAAGCACGAAGCTGCGCGCGCCAATCATCCTTTGTCGGATTTCTCATCCACCGGCTCGCCGGTCTCGAGAGCGGCCGAATTGATGATGCCGTCAGCGTTCTCGTGAACCGCGGTGAGCAGGACGTCTTTCGGGATGGATTTCTTGAGCCGCGTGAGATAGTAGATCTCGGAAGGCTTGCCGACGTTGGTCACGACCTCGTCGAGGTCCCACCGCTTGGTCATCCTGTCGAGAACCTCTTCCACCTGCTTCTGCGCCATTGAAACATCGTCCGTAGTGATGGTCAGCACAGAGTCGTAGCGCGCCTTTTTCTTCTTACCGATCTGGTCACGCACCCGATCGAAACGCTCGGCGAGCGCGTTTGCCTTGTCCGGCGTCAGTGAAAGGAGAAGATCTCTGTCGGGGATCTGATGGTCGCCCGTCGGACTCGCTAGCGCTTGCAGGGGTCGTGACCACTGCGCTGCAGCCGTCGGCATGAGCATGTTCCTGCCGTAGTCGTAGCGCCACGTGATGATGAGCACGAAGTTGAAGATGATCGAGACAACTGCGCCCACGGCGAGCGACTGCACTCCCGCGGCGAAGCCGATGACGATGCTCAGAAAGATGTAAACGAGGTCACGGGAATCGCGCAGGGTTGTCCTGAATCGCACCGCTCCAACGACGCCGGCGAGACTAAATGCCAGTGCCAGGCTATTCTGGACCATGAACACGATCCCCGCCACGACCAGGGGGAGGATGATCAGCGTCTGCACCACGTTCTGGTTGTGCTGACCGCCTGACGGGCGGGCCGACATGTACACCCACGTCACTGGCAGAATCAACACCAGAGCCCCGATGAGTATCAACGCGGTGGTTACGGCGACACCCAGAAGAGATGCGAGGCCGAAGGTCCCCGACGAGCTGGGCGCGCTGATGGCGTCTGTCAGCACTGTCGGACCTTCAGGGACGTCTCCCAAGCCTTTGGCGGCGATTCGGGCGATCTCACCCGGGAAGAAGAACCAGAGTATGGCGACAACCAGCGCCAGAATCACGTAATACGCCACCAAACGGCGCATTGGGCGATCCGACTTCATCGTCAGGACGTCGATTACTTGTTTCAAAACGGGCATATCGCCCCTCCAAGTGCAAAATGGACGCCTCAGCTAGGTCAATTGGCGGCCCGCGAGCGTGTTTGGGCTTCTATAGAGCAGCCTTGAGTCTGGGGGCGTAACCCGCGATTTTACAAGGCTATGCCGGAAGAATCCCTGATTGTACGCGGCGCCCGCGAGCACAACCTGCGCAATATCGATGTCACCATCCCCCGCGACCGCCTCACGGTCATTACCGGGCTGTCGGGATCGGGGAAGTCTTCCCTCGCGTTCGATACAATCTACGCCGAGGGGCAGCGCCGATACGTCGAGTCGCTCTCGGCCTACGCCCGGCAGTTCCTAGGACTCATGGAGAAGCCGGATGTCGATTCCATCGAGGGCCTGTCACCCGCCATATCCATCGAGCAGAAGAGCGCCGGCCACAACCCTCGCTCCACAGTCGGGACCGTCACGGAGATCTACGATTACCTCCGGCTTTTATACGCGCGGGCTGGTACTCCACATTGCCCCAACTGCGGCCGCGCCGTTGAGCGTCAGAGTGCCGGGCAGATAGCCGACTCGATCCTCGCCTGGCCGGAGGGAACGAGGATCGAGATCCTTGCGCCCCTCGTTCGCGGCCGCAAAGGCGAGTTCCGCGAGCTGTTCGAGGCCGCACGCAAACAGGGTTTCGTCCGGGCTATCGTCGATGGCGAGCTGATCGAGGTTGCCGACCCTCCGAAGCTCAATCGGCGCATGAATCACAACATCTCGGTCATCGTCGACCGATTGGTCGTGAGATCCGAAGACCGCGGGCGCCTCAACGATTCCGTCGAGACCGCGCTCAAGCTCGCCGAGGGGACCGTCGAGATTCACCGACAGGATGATCGCAGCCCGCATCTCTTTTCCGAGAGGTACGGCTGCCCGGTCTGTGGCATCTCGCTGCCGGAGCTGGAGCCACGCCACTTCTCCTTTAACTCGCCGTTCGGCGCCTGTCCAGCCTGCGGCGGCCTCGGCTCGCGCCGCGAAGTCAGCGAAGAGCTCCTTCTCGGCGATCCGAGCATCAGCATTCTCGAGGGTGTCGTCCTCCCGTGGGGCGAGCCCGATGGATACCTCAAGAAGGTCATCCTGCCAGGACTCGCGAAGCAGTTCGGATTCAACCTCAACGCGCCATGGGGCCAGCTGAGCCCGGAAGTGCGCGACAAGCTACTTTATGGCACTGGCGGCAAGACCGGACAGCGCGCTGACACCTCGGGAACCAGCTGGGAAGGAATTCTCTCCAACATCCAGCGCCGGTACGACGAGACCGACTCCGACTCGGTTCGCCTCGAGCTCGAGGAGTTCATGCAGCCGCGTGCGTGCACCACGTGCGGTGGGCGCAGGCTCAAGCCCGAGTCGCTCGCGGTCACTCTCGCCGGCCGGAACATTGGCGATCTCGTCCAGCTGTCCATCACCGACGCCCTGGAGTTCTTCGAGAACGTTCCCGTCCGGACCAACGGCAAACCGGGACTCGATCCCGAGATTGCTGCGCCGATCCTGAAGGAAGTTCGCGAGCGACTGCGCTTTCTCAACGACGTTGGCCTCGAGTACCTGACTCTTGGGCGCTCGGCTGAATCACTCTCGGGCGGCGAGGCGCAGCGCATCCGTCTGGCGACTCAGATCGGATCTCGTCTCGTCGGTGTCCTGTACATCCTCGACGAGCCGTCGATCGGCCTCCACCAGCGCGACAACGCGCGCTTGCTCAACACTCTAAGGCAGCTCCGCGATCTGGGGAACACCGTCATCGTCGTCGAGCACGACGAGGAGACGATGGAAGCCGCGGATCATCTGATCGACCTGGGTCCGGGCGCCGGCAAGCACGGCGGTCTGGTGATCGCCTCGGGAACTGTCGACGAGGTGCGCGACCACCCGGACTCAATAACCGGCCGCTATCTCCGCGGCGAAGCCGAGATCCCGATTCCGGAAGTGCGTCGCGCGCCCGATCGTCAGCGCATGATTCGCATCGAGGGCGCTCGTGAGCACAACCTGCGAAACCTCGACGTGGAGATTCCGCTCGGGCTCTTTGTCGCCGTGACCGGCGTTTCGGGGAGCGGAAAGTCCACGCTCATCGAGGACATCCTTCACCAGGCGATGGCGCGGCACTTCTATCGGGCCAGGGTGATTCCCGGCGCGCACAAGCGCATCACCGGTTTCCAGCACCTCGACAAAGTCATCGACATTGATCAGAGCCCGATCGGACGCACGCCGCGCTCGAATCCCGCTACCTATACGGGACTGTTTACACCGATCCGTGAGCTGTTCGCCGAGCTGCCCGAGGCGAAGATTCGCGGTTACGGGCCGGGACGCTTCTCGTTCAACGTCAAAGGCGGCCGCTGCGAAGCGTGCGAGGGCGATGGCCTCGTCAAGATCGAGATGCACTTCCTTCCCGACGTTTACGTTCCGTGCGACGTTTGCAAAGGGAAGCGATACAACCGTGAGACGCTCGAGGTCCGCTTCCGTGGACTGAGCATTGCCGACGTGCTGGAGCAGACGGTCGAAGACGCCTTGGCGTTCTTCGAGAACCAGCCGCGCGTTCGCCAGAAGCTCCAGACACTCTTCGACGTCGGACTCGGCTACATCCACCTTGGCCAGTCGGCGACGACTCTGTCGGGCGGAGAGGCGCAGCGGGTCAAGCTCGCCGCGGAGCTGTCGAAGCGGGACACCGGCCGCACGTTCTACATCCTTGACGAGCCCACGACCGGTCTCCATTTCGAGGACGTGCGGATGCTCTTGACGGTGCTCCACCGGCTTGTTGATCGCGGCAACACGGTGCTCGTCATCGAGCACAACCTCGACGTCATCAAGACGGCCGACTGGATCATCGATCTCGGTCCGGAAGGCGGGCTCCGCGGCGGCGATGTCGTCGCGGCCGGAACGCCCGAAGACGTCGCGGACGTGAAGGGGTCGTACACGGGGCAATACTTGAGAACGATGCTAAAACGGGAACGTGGAAGCAGTCGGAAGAGGGCTGCACTGAAGGCCGGATAAACGGAAACTACCAGCGTCCCGCTAATCGCTGCCCGCTATCTGCGACCCGCTAAGCTGGCAGCGTTTAGCAG
>DATCPG010000017.1:0-14603 GCA_036570225.1 Gemmatimonadaceae bacterium
ATTTTGGTGGACCATTCGGCATCCTACGGCGCTCGTCCACGGGACGGACACATATTTCATAACGAGCAGCTGGATTTGGCGCCTGGCAGTGATTCTCCCACTGGTTTTCTTTGCAGCGTGGTACTGGCGCCGCGTCAGTCGCGCTGCCTAACAAACGTTGCAGCAGACGAGCGCTCGTATTAATGAACGCGTATTACCGCCTCTCAGCTTCAACTAGGAATCGAACTCCCCTGCGCCCGGAGAGTCGGTCGCTTGCAGCTGAACTAAGGCGTTAGGCCGATCAACGAGCTTTGATGAAATTCCTTACGTGGTTAGTCGTTGCTTACGTGATCGGAGCGTCGGCCAGTGCACAACCGACTGGTTATCACGTCGGCGCAACGATTGTTCTTCCCGACTCGTTGGTCGAGGTTCTCGTGGGTGGTAGGTTTCGGGCGTCAGTACTTCGCGTGTCTGCGAGCGCGAACGATGCCCGTCTCATCGCGGTGGCAGAACAACTCTACCCGAACCCAGACGCTATTGTCGCGAGCGCGACGAATGCCGATGAACGCAAGCGCCTACTGGCAGCAGCAACCGGGGTCTCACTTCGCGCCCTGAAGGTGCCGCAGCGTCCCGCCGGGAGCCCGACGGATCGGTGGTGGCTCGACGATTTCGACGAGACGTGGATCGCGTTCGCCGTAACAGCTGGGGCCGTCGACTACTATCTCGGCAGACTCCACGACTACGCGGCAGGCCGCAGCCCTTTTGGCTTCAGCGCGACGGAGGGAACAGACCACGGTTCTATCTCCTACACGGCGCGCGTCGTTCAGAGCTCGGATCCCGGCGTCGCCCGGATAGTGGAACTTCAGCTCCAGTGGAATTACTGGTGCGGAATGCTTTGCGCCATGGAGTTCACACTTACTCGCCGTGTGTTTTTCGACGCAGCCGGCCAGGCAGTGCGTGTGGAAGGCGACGGGCGGCCAATGGTCGTGGTATCATGACCTACAGAACTTTGCCGCGACGTCCTAACGAACGTTGCAGCAGACAAGCACTCTTCGGATGCGGCTTCGCCGCAATGGTGATAGCGTGCTTGCAGCTGAACTAGGGCGTTAGCTAGCGACAAAGCCTTAACCATGCTGAGACGTCTCGCCGCCCTCTCGCCAAGAACAGTCCTTTGGATCGCAGCAATGTGGCCGCTGTTGGGGCTCCTCATTGCCGTCCTCGACGTAGCGATCGCCCTCCGCCCTGCGTTTCGAGCTGGCGGGCTCGCGGCCGTCGGCTTTGGCGGATCGTGGTCCTTCTTCGCTCTACTCGTTCTTCCCCCGATCGCGTTCGTTGCAATTGCTGCGATTGCCCGTAGACACCATCCGCCCGCTAGCTAACGAACGCTGAAGCTGACAAAGGGTTTATTGAATTGTGCTCGCTTCGCGAGCACTCTTATATGAGCCCTTTGCAGCTTAGCTGGGGCGTTAGACCGCAGGCAACCATCGTCACTAATTATGGACCCCCGGTCGGAGAATATTCGCGCCATTGAGACCAATGCGACAACCGAATTGGCGCCGCCCCAGTTACCTCGCTGGATCGCCGCTACGCTCTGCATTCTGTACGGGTTTGCAAAGATTAACGGCTCTCAGTTCACCGTACTGGATTCGGAGCTCACCAAACCGCTCGATCACCTCAGCGGATTCTGGCTGACCTGGTACTACTTCAGCTACTCTGCGGTTTACGGCACCTTGATCGCGTTGCTTCAAGTCGCCGCCGGGATTCTGCTAATCGTACCACGGACCGCACTGCTAGGAGCATTAGTGCTCCTGCCGATCGCCACCAACATCGTCCTCATCGATGTCTTTTACGGGGTAGATCTAGGTGGAACGTTGGCGGCGGTCGTCCTCCTCCTCTGTGTTTGGCTCACGATCGCGCCATACGTGACCCGGCTTCGGAAGACCATCCTTCTTGAAACACTGCCGATGCGCCCGGCACCACGTTCATTCATCACGCTCTCCGTTGTGACGATTGGAGCGTTCGCTTTTACGTGGTGGGTGGCCAACTATAACAATCGTGCGCCAACACCGATTGACGGGATCTGGTTGGTAAGAGCTCAATCGAGGGGGGCTGCATCGGTCCCGCAATGGCGTACCGTGTTTTTTGAGCGGAACCGAGCGGCGATGGCCGTCTTCCGAACTGCGGATGGCGTTGATGCGACGCATCATTTCGAAGTTGCAAGGAACGGTCTTGTGCGGGTGTGGCAGACGTGGCTCACGAAGGGCCCTCTGATTATGCAGGGACGCGAGCGGGCAGATGGTGGGCTGGAACTAGAGATCCTTCAGCCGCATGGCGGTGGGCATCTGACGCTCCAGCGAGCGAGTAAGAGCGCTCTAAACCCGCCCTAATGCTGTCGCGAGTCGTTCTCAGTACCGCTCGTGAGCATCACGACCCCTGCGGTCTAACAAACGTTGCAGCTGACAAGCACTTTTCGGGTGCGGCTTCGCCGCAATGGTTATAGTGTGCTTGCAGCTGAACTAGGGCGTTAGACCGACCAACATGATGCTTCGACGATTCTGGTTTCCTCTCGATGGCCATTTGGGAGTCGGCGTTACGGCAGCAACTCTCGATGAGGCGACAGCACTAGCCGAACAGGCCAAGCGTCGCTTTTGGCCCGACGCGCGCCCGCTGGGCACAGCCAGGCAAGACATCGACGTCAAGAATCTCGATCAAAAGCACGTCGTTCCCAATATCGGCCCGGTCGGGGTCCGCGGGGTTTGGTATCCGCGCAACAACATCTAGCATCATGAACCCGACCGATCTGGATCACGCGCGACGTACTGCTCAGTGGCAGCTTTGGTTAGGATGGGCCACTGCCGCCACGATGCTGGTCGCGCGGCTCGCAACTGTCGTGCTCCAGTGGAGTCGTGGGCGACTCGATCCGGTAGACTTCGCGCTGGCGATATTCAAGAGCGGTCTGCTCATCGCCGTCGTTCTGTTCTATGGTCGCCATCGGTGGCCCGCGTATTTGATGTTCGGCGTCTGGCCATTCGGCTTCATCCTGGGCTGGTGGCTAGCCCACGCGCCACCGGCGGTACTTGCCGTCGGGCTCGTGGTCGGCGTGACGTCCTTCCTTGGTGCCCGCGGCGCTCGGACGTTACATGCGTTGCGTGCGCTGGATCAGGGCGCCCGCGATCGCGGTCTAACAAACGTTGCAGCTGACAAGCACTTTTCGGATGCGGCTTCGCCGCGATGGTGATAGCGTGCTTGCAGCTGAACTAAGGCGTTAGGCGGGCATCCTGAAGTCTGTGCGACTGTAACAAACGATGTTTTCTGCGCTTTTTGGCTACGCGCTCGGCACGCTACAGATTTTGTTGCCGGACTGCTTTCGGGCTCGGAATGCTCATGCCCGTCACCTCCGACTATTACGCGCAGATCTGAGAAACGCGGCGACGCATACCGCCAAGTTCAATTGGAGCGAAGGTAAACCGGTTCATCTCCAAATCCCGCGGCGGCCTCGGGTTAGCCCCACATTCGAAAGCACGTTATCGGAGACCGACTTCAGCCTGACCGATGAACATCTGGACGATAACACGCAACAAAGTCTTCTAGGTATCACGGATGGCTTTCAGGTGCTCGACTATTATCTGTCAAAGTGGAATGAAACCGTCCACCAGATGCAGTTTGCCGGGAATCAGACCCGGTTCCGCAGTTGCTAGAGAACGCCGATCGTACGCATCCACTTCTCGACGATCGCGGGCCACTCTGTGATGGGGTATTTCGTCCGGCGCAGCCCGAACGCGTGACCGCCTTCGGCAAAAATGTGCAATTCAACTGGCACCCCTGCGCGTCTCAACTGTGCGTAGTACGAGAGCGTGTGATTCGGGTTGTCGACGCTGTCATTCTGAGCATGCACCATGAACGTAGGCGGGGTTTTGGCAGTCACGTGAAGATCGCGGTTGAAGGCGAGAGGGTCGTCCGTTTTCTGCCATAGATGACCCGGATAGAGCGTGATCGCGAAATCCGGTCGCGCGCTTTGTCGATCCGCCTCATCGATCGGCCGATACAGACGCTTCTGCCAATCGTTGCTGATGGCTGCCACTAGATGTCCGCCGGCCGAAAACCCGATAACACCGATCTTGTGCGGATTGATCTTCCATTCCGCAGCGTGCAGTCGGATGATTCCCATAGCGCGTTGCGCGTCTTGCACCGCGGGCGCCGGTTTGGGATTGATCATGCAGTCACAGTCGCCCTGGTATGATGGCCCGCCGTGCGGCACGCGGTATTTCAGCAACACACACGTAATGCCTTTTGACGTCAACCAATCGCAGATCTCTGTTCCTTCCAGATCGATGGCGAGAATCTGGTAGCCGCCACCAGGGAAAACCATTACGGCCGCACCGGTGTTGATTCCCTTGGGCGAATACACAGTCAGAGTCGGACGCGACACGTTCGAGATGTAGGTCCATGGCCGGCCAGCCACCGGCTTCTCTGCATAAGCTGCTGTCTCGCTGTCTGGCTTCTGCTTCGCACCGGGAGGCGCTGATGGCCAGAGCAGGATTTGCCTACGACCCGCTGGTTGCCAGCCTGTGGTTTGTGCGTATGCCGAATGCACCGACGCAAACAGCGACAAGGCGGCCACGAACACTGACGATGGGAGGGTTGTCTTCACGATGTTCTTCCTTTGTGTTAGTTGCTGCCGAGCCTGCGAACGCAGCTGACGCGAGAGGTGTCGGCAGGAGCGCAAGGCTGAGGAAATAGCCGACAATGGCGCTGCCGCCGTAGCCGACGAGCGGGGTGGGATAACTACCGATCGCGGCCGCGGCTACTATCGCGAGCCACACGAGCGCGTGTATCCGGTACGCGTTAAGCGCTTCATGATCGGCGGTGCGCATCAGGAGACCGGGTAACATGAGAAGCCCCGCGCCGAGTACTACCGCGCACCCGGCGGCCAAGCTCAGGTCGAACGCGGTGAACAGAATTCGATCCACATACGGAACTGCGGGCAGGCTGTCAGGGCGATAGAGGGCGACACCGAAACCCGCCATGGCAAATCCTGCCGCTGCGGTCGCAAGGCGGTCGCGAACTTTGACCGCAAGAAAGATCATCCCGCCCGCGAGAACCCCGGCCATCGCCCGATCTGGCTGGAGCGCGAGTGCGCACGCGACGAGGATGATGCTCACGGTTGCGATGACACTGCGCCGCTGCGAAAAGGCGACTACCATTGCGGGGACGAGAATCAGGCTTGGCTGCAGGGTCATTGATCCAACACGCAGCCATCGGCTCGCTCCATCTGCCGCCACCCCGAATATGGTGGCGCCGAGCAGAAACGAAGCCAAGCCAAAAAAGACACCGGGAGTCATCCGCCGAGATCGATTCGCACCTTTGTTCGTTGCAACGAAGCAGCCGACACCGATCACCGCCGCAAAAAAGTTGACAACGATGTAGCGGAAGGGCGCGCCGGCGACGGTGAGATACGCAATACCAAGCGCTATCGAACTCAACCCGCATGTGAGGCCGATCGTGCGAGGATTTCGCCTCCATCCCTCCGTGATGTTTTGGAGTGGTCTTCCTTGACCGGGCAGGTCGCCGAGGTCTCCTTCCCCGGCTATCACAAACGCGGCCCAGATGCAGCCCAGCGCGAACTTCACAGCTTCATAATCAGAATCGATGTCTGTAAGCTCGGCCGACATGGCATCGGTCCACTCCGAGCAATTGTCCGGAACGATCCACGGAACGCACCCCAGAAGCGCAGACGCCAACCATCGTAACTTGCCGACCCTCACACTGGCACCGGATCGAGTCGTCGAGGCGACCGTCGCTGCGCTGCTTCGTTGTTACGAACCAAGGCACGGCCAGCCGCGGTAAGCCGGTATGCGTGCCGAGGCGGACGCCCCGGCGATATAGGCGGCTGCCACTTGGCTTGCAGGAGACCCTTGGCTTCCAGCCGAATCAACAGCGGATAAAGTGTCCCGGATTGGAGACCGGAGAATCGAATGATCTCGTAGCCATAACCCCATTCGCCCGACATTTCGGCAAGAAATTCGAGCAACTTCCATGCGTGGAGTGAAAGGGATCTGTCACGCGCCATGAATAACTCTACATATGTGGATATATGGAGTAAAGGGGTAAATAATTCGTCGAAGACGATCACGTGCGCCCGGCCGGCATGGAACTATGGCGCCTTTAAGGTCCGATAAACTTGTAAATGATGAGGATGATGCCGGACGATGATTTTTAGTTTTGTCACCTGGCCTCACTCTCTTCGGGAGCCGGCATGAAGAAATCTCCCGCACCTCGACCGGTGCAGGACTCAAGTTGCGTTGGCGGTCTGGCTGGACCTGGCGGCACCGAGGCCGACTCTGGCAGACCGTCGCGGCCTCCTGCCTCGCTGCGTGGTGACAGCTGGCGCACTGTTTACGGCAACCATGGCCGTCACCAAAACATGGCTTTAGTGTCTTGCCGTCTAACGAACGTTGCAGCAGACAAGCACTTTTCGGATGCGGCTTCGCCGCAATGGTTGTACTGTGCTTGCTGCTGAACTAAGGCGTTAACTGGACGATAGAGATTTTGGAGGCCGATGCACCTCGTTTACCTCGATACTAGTATCGTCTCCCGTAGTGACGGGCGGGTGAAGTCGTATCAACGAAGCGCTCTTGTGTCGTTCGCCGCCAGAAAAGACGTAACGGTTGCAGCTTCAGCGATGACGCGAAAGGAAGTCGAGAAGACACGCGACTCTGGGCGCAGAAGCGAACTCGTTTACATCGTGGATGCTCTTGAGCAATTGCCTTGGCAAATCATCGAAGCGAGTGTCGGGGGGCTGAATTCAGCCGCCCTTAATACAGCCGCATTGAACGGCGTAGTACTTAGGCGCCACTCATTGCTCACCTCTCTCGAGGATTTATTTGACACCGAAGATGCTTTACATATTGCTCAGGCTCGTCTCAGCGGGTGCGATTTCTTTCTGACGCTCGATCGAACAACAATTCTGTCTCGCCGCTCATCAATGACCCCAACGTTGCGTGCGGCATTGGAGCCGCTTGAGATATGTGATCCAGTCGAGATCATTGCCCGACTCGCCCGGTCTGACCAAAGCGCGGGCCAGCTAACGAACGTTGCAGCTGACAAGCACTTTTCGGATGCGGCTTCGCCGCAATGGTTGTACTGTGCTTGCTGCTGAACTAAGGCGTTAGGCGTCACAAGAGAGGATCGTGGTTTACTCCGGCGGCTTTGTTCTCGCGCAGTTTCTAAACATGCTAAAGATGCAGTCAATCCGATTCGGGCTGACATCAGTCTTGTTGGCGTTTGGTGTACGCGTGGGCGCTGGCCAGACGAGCGGAGCCATCGGCGCTCCAACAGACATTAAGAAGGTTTCGCGACCGATGGTGTGGGAGCCGGGCCCCGAGGGGAACCAAGTGCCCCTATGGCCCGAGGGCCTCACCCTTCAAAGCCCCGAGTCCGAAAAGCCCGAACAGATCGGCAACGGCTCCAAGCTGGTTGCGGGACGCCCTTGGACTTGGGCGACCTATGTCTCGCGTCCGACCATGACGATCTACCCGCCCAAGGGGCGAAATACCCGCGCTGCGATCTTGGTGTTGCCGGGTGGCGGATACGAGGCCGTCGCCATGGATCTTGAAGGTACGGAGATCTGCGACTGGATTACGAAGCAGGGCGCAACCTGCATCGTGTTGAAATACAGAGTTCCGCAAGCATGGCGTCACGACCACGTCGAGGAGGCGCCGAAGGTGCAGCTTCCGCTGCAAGACGCGCAGCGTGCGATGGGCCTGCTACGATACCGAGCCTCTTCTTACGGCATCGATCCCCACAAAATCGGCGTTATCGGTTTTTCCGCCGGCGGTCAGCTTGCCGCGGCGGTGAGCAACGCCGAGAAGCGCATTTACAAATCATTAGACGCGGCCGATCGTGAGCCTTCGCGTCCGGACTTCGCGATCCTGCTCTATCCGGGACATCTGTGGGATGAGACCGGTCCCAAGACGAGCCTCAAGCTTTCTCCGTGGGTCGCGATCAGAGCGGACGCCCCACCAACTTTGTTAATTCACAGTATGAACGATCCCACGGATGATGTCCGGCATTCACTCGCCTATGCTCTGGCTCTGAATGACGTGGGCGTTACGGTCGAAATGCACCTCTATGCCAGGGGTGGTCACGCATTTGGGATGCGTGCAACGTCTGATCCCATCACCACGGAATGGCCTAAGCTGGTGGAAAAATGGCTGCATACCATCAAGGTGTTTTGAAGGTCGAATTGTGCGTGGGAAAAGGAACAGGGGTCGCTGCATGCGACCATCGGCTGTGGCACGATCGGCATATTAGCCAGCGCCCGCGCCGCCGCCTAACGAACGTTGCAGCTGACAAGCACTTTTCGGATGCGGCTTCGCCGCAATTGTTAGATGTGCTTGCAGCTGAACTAAGGCGTTAGGCGGACCACACGCACATGGAGGACACGGAAATGCCTGAGACCATCGGAATGGTACGGGCGGCTACTCCCATGATCCACGTGCCCGACGTACGGGCGACGGCGAAGTGGTACGAGTCGATCGGATTCACCGTCCTTGACACCTACGGCGATGGTGCCGAAGGGCTGAGCTTCGCCATCCTCTCGGCCGGCGGGACCCGCATCATGTTCAACCAAGGCGGCCGCACGAGTGCCGAGCGGCGGCGCGAGGTCGATCTGTACGTGGACGTGGAGGATGTCGATGAACTCTTCGCATCACTCAAGGACCGCGTGGAAGTAGTGAAACCACCACATGACACCCACTATCGGATGCGGGAATTCATCATCCGCGATCCGAACCGCTTCTGGATTACATTCGGAAAAAACTTGCCTGCGCGCTGACCACACCTCCCTAACGATCGGCAGAACTACCGCCTCGAACGGCCGCCTAACGAACGTTGCTGACAAGCACTTTTCGGATGCGGCTACGCGGCAATGGTGGTAGTGTGCTTGCAACTGAATTAGGGCGTTAAATGGCACCCGGGTCTCGCGGATTGGCAAGAGAGTGAACTATGCTTCCAAATCCGTTGGTCGTACGAGCGTATCTTTTTCGAGGAGCGTTGTTGTGGCTCGTCGTGAGAGCGGCGATCACCGGTCTCCTTATTCTTGCTGGTAGCGAAGCACTCAGGCTTTCGACAATCGCCCTCGTCGAAGTCGTACTTCTGATCGTTGCTCTGGGATCGATTGAGACCCGCCGCCGCGGTGAAAGCGTGTTCCTTGCTAACCTCGGGGTTTCTCCAATCGTCCTCACGTGTTTCTTTGCGGGACCAGCTCTAGTGGGGGAATTCGTGCTCCGCTTTTGGAGCACACTGCTCGCGTGAAGCCGATCCTCACCGTCGAGTGCGTTGCGAAATCGTTCGGGCGGAGGCGCGTCCTCTCATCAGCATCGTTACGAGCCGTGCCTTCCGAGCTGCGCGTTCTTTTGGGCCGGAACGGTAGCGGGAAGTCGACGCTGCTTAAGATCGGCGCCGGCTGGATTGCACCGGACAGCGGCTCCATCCAGTTCGCCGGACGCGCATACCTGTCCGTGCGCCTCCGCGACCTCGCGGCGAAGGGGTTGTTCTATCTGCCAGATCACGATCTGCTGTCTACCGCGTTCACGATCCGCCACCAGCTTGAGATGATTCGCCGCCAATTCTCGGGCAGAAATTCCGCCGAAGCGGCCGGCTTATTGGGAATCGCCGCGCATCTCGACAAACGTCCCTCCGAGCTGTCGGGTGGTGAGAGGAGACGTGCCGAACTCGCAGCTCTCTTCGTGCGAAGGCCGCTCTGCTTACTAGCGGACGAACCCTATCGAGGTGTGGCGCCGAAAGACGCCGAGGATCTCACGAAAGCTTTCTCTTCGCTCGCCGCCGATGGAGTTGCCGTTGTTATCACCGGGCACGAAGTGCAGACTTTACTAGATGCAGCCGGTCACGTTACCTGGTGCACAAGCGGCACCACCTACGAGCTCGGGCCCCCGCAGGTCGCTATTCGCAATGAGTCCTTTCGACGGGACTACTTGGGCTCATGGTACCGCGCGCGTGCCATCTAACGAACGTTGCAGCTGACAAGCACTTTTCGGATGCGGCTACGCCTCAATGGTGGTAGTGTGCTTGCAGCTGAACTTGGGCGTTAGGTAGACCCACGCACTCTCTATGCGCCATGAAACCCGAACTTCATGTGGTCTCGACCACGAGGTGAGAGAGATATGCGGAACCGCCACCGTCAGGTACTGCTTATTCCTGCAGCGTTGTTCGTAACGGCGTGCGCGCTCTACTTCCCGCGCACGCCAATCCTGCCGGAAACGTTCGAAGGCCCACTGAGTGCAAGTGCAGATTCTTTCGTCGCCTCGACACAACCTTTGTATTGCGCACCGGTGCGGCATCTGGACTTTGGAACAACTCCGCAGGGCTGCGTGCGCGGTGGCGACACCCGGGGTTGGGTGAACTGGACAGGTGCGGGTTATGTGGTAACGCTCGCGCGCGAATGGATTCAGCCCGATGGCGTCACCGCCCTGCGGGTCGGCCGTTCTCTGGAAAGCGAGCTCGCGGGCAGATTGGGACCACCCGTCGAGTGCCATTACGCGCATCAGTGGACGGCGCGGGAAGTCCGATGGATTACGACTGAACCAGCCGGCATTTCCACCGCGCTGATTGTCTGGGACAACGTCCCTAGCCACACAGCCACACCACGCGTCATCCTGATCCGCACTCTCGGGCCGGAGGGATGCGGTGACCACCGCGACCGTCCGTGGACTCACTAATACCTCGCCGGACATGCGCGGTTCGCACGCGTCGCATTTCCTTTTGGCTTGAGCTCGCACCGTAAGCCGAGAGTCGGGTCGGAGTGGCTCCGCCGTACGCCAGGCGCCGCGATATACTGGCGCTGTTTCTCCTCGTGGCAACTCGTATCGGCGACGGGCGCGCGGTCGTCAGTGTCTGTAGACGCGCTTCTGGCGCTTCGACCATTGCCCGGAACACTAATAGATGACCCGCCAGGAATTCTTCGCGGCGCGAACGCGACTCCTCGAAGGTTTCGAACGCCAAGCCGTCGCGAGCATCGCCGTCGCGTTTGCCGCGCTGGTTGTCAGCATTCCGTTGTTCCTCCAACGCCGACCAGCCTTCCCGCCCCAGGTCCGGCTAGCGGGCCTGTTGTCTCCTTTGTTGATCGGCTTCGTTGCGCCCCTCATATTCCGCCGTCGCGCTTTGGCCAAAGCGCGGCGGCTAGGCATAGTGTGTCCCAAGTGTGGGGAGAATCTCCTCGGGTCGTGGCTCGTCGGAGACCGATGCCCAAGCTGTAACACAGTCATCTTTCCTCAAGCCACCACTGCTGTGCTACCATCGAGACTGCAGTTCCACGATCGGCTGATCGCCCTCGACGCGCGCAACGATCCTTTAATCCTCGCCGTCGGCGTGCCGGTGAGTATTGCCGCGGCTGGATTCCTGGGCGAGCAGCTTTACCAGAGGCTAGGGATACCGGAACCTGCCTGGTTTCTCTGGACTTTGATGGTTCCCTTCATCGTGGGAGTTATCACCGCGCCGATACTATTCCAATGGCGATTGGGAGTACTCGCCGGGCGCCTGCGCTTGGACTGCCCGAACTGCCACCGGCCCGTCGTCGGCGGCGAAGGAGCGTGCTTCACTTATTACACTCTACGCACACGCAAGTGTCCGGAGTGCGGTTCGCCAGTCATGAACTGACGCAGGCTATCTAACGAACGTTGTAGCTGACAAGCACGTTTCGGATGCGGCTTCGCCGCAATGGTTGTAGTGCGCTCGCAGCTGACTTGGGCGTTAGGTAGCTGCAACTGGCCTCAACGCGCTATTGACTTCCGGCTCTGACGTTCCCATATTGGGAACATAAGGAATGCGAGTCATTTCTCGGAAGGCGCTCAACGAGTTTGCTCGGCTCTACCCAGATGCTCAAACAGGGCTGAGCGCTTGGTGGAAGCTTATGAAAGCCAAGAGCTACGAGAACCCCAACTTGTTGAGGAAGGACTTTCCAAGTGCCTCGTTCATCGGTGGAGAGACGACCGTGTTCAACATCGGCGGCAACAAATATCGATTAGTCGTCAATATCGTGTACTCGATGCGAACCGTCTTCGTCGAGGGAGTGTACACTCACGTCGAATACGATCGCCTCACTAGAGCAGGATTGTTAGGCTCGTAGCACGAGGGTTCGGTCGGACAAGGAGAAGAAATGCCTGGAACCGCTACTCCACATCGCAATAAACGCGTTGAGCAAGCCAAAGACGCGGACGCAGAATCATTCGCTGAGAGAGCAGCTGTCTACGCGACTCGACCGATTCGTACCGAGGACGAATACGATCACGCACAACAGATCATTCGGCAGCTTCTGCGCGAGTCACACCCTGAAGGATCGTTGGGCTATGACGTACTGGAAGTCTTGGCGATTCTGGTAGAGGACTACGAAGAAAAGAACGTCCCCGAATTACCAGATGCGACCCCTCAGGAAATCGTACAGTTCATGTCCGAGCAACGCGGTATTACGCAGGGCGACTTGGCAGAGATCCTAGGTGGAAGAAGCCGTTTGTCCGAGTTCTTCAGTCGAAAGCGCGCACTTTCGATCGGTCAGGTCCGGAACCTCCGCGAGGAATTAGGCATCCCGGCCGATCTGTTGATTGCTTAACCATCGCGCCCCGCATCTACCTAACGGTAGTTGCAGCAGACGAGCGCGTGACAGTCATTGGGTTGAACGCCTTTCGAGAACGCGGTGACGCTGGGTGCAATGCGCCTTGAAAGCAGATCGCTCGCAGCTGAACTTGGGCGTTAGGCGCCAACACACATCGTCGGATGGGCCGTGGGAGGAATGAGGCATGGCTAAGCTCGTGTTCGGAATGAACCAGTCCCTGGACGGCTACGTCGATCATATGGCGTTTGCGCCGAGCCCCACGCTCTTCCGCCATTTCATCGAGGAGGCGCAGGGACAGGCGGGGAGTGTGTATGGTCGCCAAATGTATGAGGTCATGCGCTACTGGGACGACGATCATCCTGAATGGGATGCAGCGGAACACGCCTTCGCGGCGGCGTGGCGGAACCAGCCGAAATGGGTCGTCTCGCGCTCGTTGAAGTCGGTCGGCCCCAACGCCACGCTTGTTGAGGATGATCTAGAGGGCGCGATCCGCGAGCTGAAGGCCGAGCGCGACGGGGAGATCGAAGTTGCTGGCCCGGCCTTGGCGCAAAGCCTCACCGAACTTGGCCTGATCGATGAGTATCGAATCTACCTGCACCCCGTCGTGCTTGGTCACGGGAAGCCATATTTCGCCGGACCCCGGCCGCCGCTCCGCCTTATGGCTAATGATCGGATTGCCGAGGATGTGATCAGGTTGACCTACGTTCCTGCTTAATCTCACGACTCGCCGGATGGAAATCGCCGCGTAAGTTTCGGCGGACACGAAGACGCGTAATAGGGTCTCGCGCCTGCAGCCGAACGTACGTTGAAGCTGACAAGCGATCTGAGGAAGCTCGCGACGCTCGCATTTGTTTGGAGTCGCTTGCAGCTGAACTGGGGCGTTAGGCTTCACCCCGACTATGTCACTAGGACTTGAGAGCGGAACGGTTCGAGTCGCGGCGTATGATGCATCTTGGCCAAGCCTCTTCGCTGCCGAGGCCGGACGATTGCTGCATTGCTTCGCCCCCGCTCAACTCCCGTTGATCATCGAGCATACAGGTAGCACCGCAGTTCCGGGATTGGCAGCTAAGCCCATTCTTGATATTCTCGCAGGATATCAGGAGGGCGCGTCTGTGCCTGCATACATCCAAGTGCTCACAGAGGCGGGCTATGTGCATCGCGGAGAGCAGGGGATCCCAGGACGTGAGTTCTTCCGGCGGGGAAATCCGCGCGCTTATCATCTGCACCTCGCCGCGATTCACAGCTCCTTCTGGCGGGATCACCTCACCTTCCGGGATCGGCTCCGCACTGATAACACTCTTCGTGACGCCTACTCAGCTCTAAAGCGTGATTTAGCGGCGCGGTTCCCGCGAGATCGGGAAGCGTACATCGCGGGCAAGGAATCGTTCGTGCGCAGAGTCTTGAGCCTGTCGATCGATTCGCGTGAACCCTAACGAACGCTGCACAGACGAGCGTGATAGTCGTTGGGTTTCTCGCCTTTCAGGTGTCGCGCCTGCGGCGCGGAAATACTATCGTCCATGGATGGTAGATCGCTCGCAGCTGAACTAAGGCGTTAGACGCCATGTGGATCACAATCCCGGACATTTCGGTCAAGAAGGAGCGGGGATGATATGAGTCTCAAGCGGATGGACAACGTCGGCATCGTGGTAGAATCCCTCGATGCCGTCATCCCCTTCTTCGTCGAGCTTGGCTTGAGGGTCGAAGGGCGAGCCATGATCGAAGGGGAGTGGGCCGGGTGCGTCACCGGATTGGGGAATCAGCGTGTCGAGATCGCCATGCTGGTCACCCCAGACGGCCACAGTCGGCTCGAGCTTTCGCGATTCCTTACACCGCCGGTCGTGGCCGATCACCGGGAAGCCCCGGTGAACGCGCTCGGCTATCTGCGCGTCATGTTCACGGTAAGCGACATCGACGAGACGCTTGACAGACTCAGCCGGCATGGCGCGCAACTCGTCGGCGAAGTCGTCCAGTATCAGGAGACCTATCGGCTCTGCTA
>DATCPG010000018.1:0-11535 GCA_036570225.1 Gemmatimonadaceae bacterium
CCATCGAAGCGCTCGGCAGCCAGTCGACCTTCGAGCTAGGCCTCAAGGTATTGCGGCCCGGAGGAGTGCTGTCGAGTCTCGGCGTGTATTCAGGAAAGTTGACGATGCCGCTCGAAGCGTTTCACGCCGGCCTCGGTGACATCGAGATCGTGAGCACGCTCTGCCCAGGGGGCAAGGAGCGCATGCGACGGTTGATGAGCGTCGTGGGCTCGGGCGCGATTGACTTGCGTCCGCTTGTGACGCATCGCTTCAGGCTGGACCAGATCGAGGAGGCTTACGACCTCTTCGGGCACCAGCGCGACGGAGTCCTCAAGGTCGCAATCACGCCCTGAGCGCCGGTAATCATTCCAGCGCCATTCCCTGCTAGAACGCCAGCCACAAATAAAGGAAGAGCGTATTGTTGTCCGCCGCCTTTCGACCCGCCGCATCGTAGTCGCTCGATGCGCCGTTGAATAGCGTATAGTCGACGTACTGAAGTCCGAAGCGTGTATTCTGCCAGGGGTTGACGGCGAATTCGCCCAACGCCCCCCTGGAGTTCGGGCTCCCGGTGCGGCTGCCGGTAACGGATGCGGGAGCAAAGATGACCGCGTCGCTCGTACCAGTGGTCTGGAAGTAGCCCGCGCTCAGCGCGTACCGCAGACTGGGCTCGAATGTAAGATTGGTCCGAAGCGTCGAGAGATTTTCGTGCAGGTTTGCGGCTCCCGGAGGCGCGGAGGCCATGAACGACGAAAGGGTCTGACTCTCGTGAATGAACGCAGCTCGCCCGATCCACATGCTGGTCCCGGCGCGGTGCTCGATCTGCGCATCGATGGCAGCGTCCGTGTAGTTGTTCGTCGGTCCGGTAACCCCCTGCGGGTACAAGCGAGCGGCGAAACCGTACGTGCCTATCTCTCCATAAGTGGATGGCCACGCGTGCTGCACCGCCACCCGCCAGTATGGAATCACACCTTTCGTCACGTTCGTCGCGGTGCCGTCGAGCGGCTCCGTTGCGCCCTGTGGAGCGGATCTGTAGGCGGTGATCTCGGTGTAGAGCACATCGTCGTACAACGAATAAGCGCCGAGCCCGGCCACTTGCTGCCCGAGGGCGCCATCGATCAGCGTACTTGCCGCTGGTGAGGGCGCGACATCGGAGCCCATGAAGGGGAAGCTCCACGCAGGAGCCGTATTCCATACATCCTGCACGGTCGGATTATTGTGCAGCGTGAAACCGACGAGCATATCGTGGTTTGCCACGGTCGTATGCTTCGCCCAACGCAAGTCGACGTTGTCGATTCCGAACGAACCGTCGGCTGCGGCGTAGGTGAACTGGCTGAATATTCCGATGTGCGGAGTGATCTGCCCCGCGAGGAAGAGACTGAGCTGCTGCGGAAAGCTGACGGTGGCATTTTGCGCTCCGGGTTGGGCGCGACCTGTCTGCGTGAGGCTCGTTACGACCATTGCCGCCAACGGCGGAATCGTTGCCAGCTTCAGCGATTCGCGGTTGGTGCTGTCGCCGGGCTGACCGATGGTCGACAGCGACGTCAGCGTGTAGCCATTGAGCTTGAACATCCGCCCGAACGGAGTGAGTTGCGGGAACTGGTAATGGCAGGCACTGCACGCCAGGCCCGTTTGGCGGGAAAAGCTGGGGACAAGCAGCTTTGCGAGAGCTGCATAAAGCGAAGCGGGAGCAACTGTGCGCTTGCTTGTCGTCCCGAACGAACGCTCCACACGAGAGTCTTCGTTCGGTGATCGCTTCGCCGAGCGTCCGACTGCTGGCAGCGCGTGCGATGCGATTGGGAAGAGCTGCAACACGATGAGTGTGAAAACCAGCCTTGCTGTGAATCCCGATTGCGAGCGATACGCTCTCATACGGCCGTCCGAGCCAGGGAATCGATTGTAACTCTCTTGCTACACGCGCGTCTGCACGAGCACTTCAAACTACCCCCACGCCATTTCCCTCACCTATCGCCCAAAAGGGTGAGAGCGGATTAATCATCTTGCGTTTTGGCAGTGGTGGATGCCTGCAAGGGAAACCCTGACAAGTGGTGAAGGATTCCTCCCGGAATTTCAGGGTGACCCCGGCGGAGCCGACTGTCGGGAGGACCTAGCTTACTATCAGACAAATGACACCATGTCGATCCTTTCCCGTCAAATCCGGCGTTTCGCCGAGGAGCTATATGTCTCGCACTCATTTACTCATCACCGCCTGCCTTTCCATTGGTGTCGCTATCGCGATGCCGGCCGGCGCACAGAGCGCAGTATCCGGCGCGGCGCCGCACGTGGTATTGATAAAGCTGGTCGACCGATCGGGCGCTGTTCCGTTCGCATTCGAGCCGGCGAATTTTACCGCGCAGCGCGGTGACACTCTGCGCTTTGTGCAAGCGTCGGCGCAGATGCACAACGTGCATTTCAAGACCCAGCCAGCGGGTGCGAAACTCGGGGGCGCTACCACCAGCCCTTACCTCACCGCCAAGGGGCAGTCATACACCGTAGTGGTCGATTCGCGCTTCAGCCAAGGGAAGTATGAGATCGTGTGCGATCCACACGACGCGCTTGGAATGCACGGATTCCTGACGGTCAAGTAATCTCGTGACGCTGATGCGCCGGTAACTCGGTGTTCAAAGGGAGACAGTCCTATCGGACTGTCTCCCTTTTTGTTAGCTCGTGTGTCATATGGAAACCGCTTTCACGCCACACATACTCCGAAGCGCACAAGCCGAGGAGCGTGCAATGGACGATGTCGAGCTGAGAGTACAGCTCGAGCGGGTGCATGCGGACTGCTTCGGCTGGGCGATGTCATGTTGCGGGCGCGATCGCGACGACGCCGAGGAGGTGCTGCAGACCGTGTATCTGAGTGTGCTGGACGGGCGTGCGCATTACGAGGGGCGATCGAGCTTTCGGACGTGGATCTTCGGCGTGATTCGACGGACGGCGGCGTCGGAGCGGAGGAAGGCCTGGTTGCGCGGACTGATGGTGGAGCGGAATGGGGGAAGGGGGACGGGGGAAGTGGAAATCGTTGCCGCGGATCCTTTTGTCGCGCCGGACGCGGGGGTCGAACATGAATCGCGTCGCGACGGATTGCATCATGCGCTTGCCCAACTCTCCGCGCGGCAGTGTGAGGTGTTGCAGCTCGTGTTCTACCACGAGACGACTGTCGAGGAAGCCGCGGGCGTGATGCGCGTCAGCGTTGGCTCGGCACGAACACCCTATGCGCGGGGCAAAGCCAGACTCGCCGAGCTGCTCGGCGACAGGAAGGAGCTGTGATGAGGGTTAGTATTCCCGCTTCCCGCCTCCCGCTTCCCGCTTCCCGCGACGAGAGCGAGATTCGCCAGCGCTTCGCACAGCTGCGCGAGGCCGATCGGGATAGTGCTCCAAGCTTCGCTCAGATGTCAGCGCGCGCACGCATGCATCGGGGCCTGGGGGCGACGATGAGAGTTCGTCCACTCGTGATCGGCGCGGCGGCAGCGGTCGTGATCGTCGCGGTGTGGCTGGGGAGTGCGCGAATTTTCTCGTTTCACCCTGTCACGCCGACGGTCGCGGCAATCACGGCATGGCGTGCGCCGACTGATGCGCTGCTCCGCACTCCGGGCAGCGAGGTGCTCGGCGCGATGCCCGCGCTCAGTGCGTCAGTGCTCGACAAAATGATACAGACACCTACCAATAGAGGAACCTGACTATGAGACGTTCAATTCTTGCGCTCGCGTTTGTGCTCGTCACCGGGAATCTCGCGGCGCAGGGGCCGCCGCCGATGGGACAGCGTCCGCCGGGACCAGTTCCGGGTCAGGGGCCTGAAGATTGGGGACGCAACTTTTTTTCTCCCGAGCTGGTGATGCAGCACCAGACTGAAATCGGGTTGCAGGATTCGCAGCGCGCGACGCTGACGTCCGCGATTCAGGGGGCGCAAAGCAAGTTCATGGACATGCAGTGGAAGCTGAGCGCCGAGGGCGAGAAGATGGGGCGTCTGCTTCAGGGGACGCAGGTGGACGAGGCGGCGGTGCTCGACGAAGTCGACAGGATTCTCAATCTGGAGCGGGAGATCAAGAAGGCGCAAATCTCGTTGATGGTAAGGATCAAGAACACGCTCACAGCGCAGCAGCAGGCGAAGCTGTCGGAGATACGGAGCCGGATGGGCTACGCGCCCTGATTTCCGATGACGCGAGTTGCGGTTTTTCGCACTCCCTTTGGCACTCGGCAGATGGGGCACGGGCCCATCTTCGGCTCCTTCCCGTAAACCAGTGTGACTGGCCCTAACACACGCGCGGTATCGGTGAGCGATACCGTCAGCGTCATCGTCTGATCGATGACCTGTCCGGTGAACGTGGCCGGATGGGTGATGCCGCGGTCGACCGGATACGCGTCGACGTTGTAGGTCCCGTTGGCTTGGAACCGGCCATTCGCGTCTGGATTGATCGGGCCGACGGCATCGCCCAAGGTGCAGCCGATGTGGATGTGGACGTCGGTGTTGCTCACGATCAATCCGGCGTTGTCGCCGCCCCACGTGCCAACAACGTCCGTGATGTGCGCCGAGGTAGCGGCGGAGCAGGCGATGGTTGCTAAGACGGACAGGATTGCGGAGATCCGCGTCATACTCTGACGCTAGGGAACAGCAGCGGTCATGTCAACTGCCTGCCGGCCACAGTCCTTGCAGCCTGATGTGGCGACGCAGTCAAGTCGTCGTGCCCTTGCTCCGTCGCCGCATCAGATCCGTTTGGCTTATCTCCAGAACGGGTCCGCGTCCTTCATATCCTTGCCTACGTAACTCATCTTCGGGTTGAATGCGAAAATCTGCGACTGCACGGTCGCAACGCCGTCGGTCATGACCTTACCGAGCGCTGCGGCCTTGTCTGATCCGAGTGCGGTCATGATCGCGTTGTCGTTGGCCATGCTGGTGTCAAAGGTCGAAATGCTCGACATTGGAACGAACACCAGGTATGTGCCCGCCGGCAGTCCGCTCACGACCTGATAGGTCGCCCAATGGTTGTCGACCTTCCCATTTGTGGAGCCTTCGGCGTATAGATTCGCGCCCCTCGCGAAATCAGGGTCGTGGCCGGGCTTCATCGTGTACCGGATCACCTCGAAGTAGCGCATTTTCGGCAGATTGACTTGGGGATTATGGCTGAGGCTCGGTACATAGCGGGCGAGAATGCTGCTCGTAGTCTCGACGTACTCGGACTCCGCGGCGCCGAGACGCTTCGTCTCAGTGGTGAGCGATGCGTTGGCGTCCATCGCGGCGAGATCCTTTTCCATCGCGGCGAATGAAGGATACCCAATCAGGAACCATGCCTCGTTGGGCCCCGACATAGCATTCATTGCCAGGTATGTCGTTGGCCAATTCGCCTGCGCGAACGCGCGCGGCCATCCTGCCTCCCAGTCGTTGTGGGCCGAGCTCTTTCCGGGCTTTACCAGCTCTCGCTGGATCCAGAGAACTGGTGGCGGCCCGGGCGGCATGGTTTGAGCGGCGAGTGGAAGCGAGGTCAGTGCGACCAGCAGCGTGGTGCGTGTGAGCAGGTTCGTCATGGAAGGCTCCTCCCTATCTCCGGTTGTGGTGGGAGCGATGGGCGGGTGGTCCCATCGTTCGACCGGCGCGTTGCGAAGCTAGGCGAGTCACACCAAAGACGCCAATCAGGCCCGTAGCGAGCAAAGTCATCGAGGCGGGCTCGGGTACCGAACTGGTGTTGTCGAGCAACTCGAAGGCGTAGGTACCGTCGTTGTTGAACTGCCAGTTATTCGTGCCGCCCTGGCTGTAGTAGGAGTAGTATGTTCCATCCGGGTTCGTCGTTTCCCAGTAGATGTAATCGTAATTGAAGTTCGTTCCCTCATTGAGCCCGAGCCAGTAGGTTCCCGGACCCAACGTCAGGCTCTCTATGAACAAATCGTTCTGATACCGCTCGGGGCCGCCGACAATGGTTGGTCCTTGGTCAACGCGGGTCGGTGCCGCGGTGCCCGTGTACAGGATTGATCCGGGCATCTGCCCCGAAATGTGGTGAGAGTCAGGTGTGGTTGAAAAAATCCACCACGTAAAACCGTGTCCTGAATAGCCCGGCGGTTCCGAGGTGTATTCGTCATCCCAGAATCGTATCTGGTTAAACGTGGAGGTTGATCCGAAGATGAAGTCGTCTGCTCGGACATAGTTAGACATTTCGCCTCCCGATACGCCGTTCGGGGCGCCATTGTTGTACGCGACGGTCTGGGTGGAGGCGCGAGTCGCGACACTGAGCGCAAGCGCTGCTGGAAGGAGGAACGCGGTGAGACGCATATAGCCTCTCTTGGCCTAGAGTACGTGAGGTGGCAGCCTCTGCACATCGCCACGCCAATGAGGTGCAAGCCACATGCTGGGCGCAAACACGTCGGCTGCCCCGTTTGAAAGTTGATAACATGTTACGGCCAAACGTTTTGCCTCTCACAGCGCGCTGTTTCTGCCTTGGCTCTTCGAGGGTTCGTGCGGCGGCACCGCCACATATCTGTGGGCGGATCGCGACACTGCGCTTAGACCACGTCTACCAGGTGTATACATTCGGCTGTGCTTACTTCGTTGCGACAAGCATGGCAGAATCCCGGGAAAAAGCGACGGCTCCGCCGTCGCATCCTCGAAGCGATCCGAGAGATTGGCTCTATGCCGCGCCTCACACCCACCTGTCGTGAAACTGACATCGCGGAGCGTGCCTTGCCGTTGCAACGGAGGTCCAACTATTCTACCTCGGGCCTCACTCAACGGTGTGGGTAAAATCGGATCTCGTTACGCGCACCACTCCAGGCCTCAATGAAGCTACGCTCGCTCTTTCGCGCGGTCCTTGCCGCCGCCCCTGTGTTATGCGCCATCGGCGTTGTGTCCCGGGCGGCTGCGCAGAATTCACTCGGCGATAGCGCTTCCACCAGGCGGGCGTGGGTCACGAAAGGTGACGCGGAGGCCGGCGCACTGGCCGTATTGGCGACCGTGGCCATCGCGCCGCTCGACGGCCGGGCTGCCAGAGAGCTGCAGGAGCAGCAATTTCAGAGCAATGGCGATCTGCAGCACACCGCGCGCGAGCTCGCCTTCCTCGGCGGGCCCGGGCCATTTGTCCTGAGCGCGGGGCTTTTTGCCGCCGGCCGCGTATCACGAATGCCGCGACTGGCGGATGCCGGGCTTCACATGACGGAGGCTGTTCTTCTCGCGGCGAGCGTCACAGGTCTGGGCAAGGGGACTTTCGGGCGAGCGCTCCCGAGCGTGAACGACAGCAACCCGGACAACTTTCAGTTTTTCCGCGGGTTCCACGACAGGAATGGACCATTCGTGTCGTTCCCGTCGGGTCACGCCGCGGCGAGCTTCGCCATGGCCTCCGTAGTCACCGCGGAGGTCGATCGATGGCACCCGGAATTGGCTCGCATCGTCGGTCCCATCGCTTACGGCGGCGCGGGACTCGTCGGGCTTGCGCGCATGTACCAGAACGTCCATTGGGCGAGCGATCTTCCACTTGCGGCAGCAATCGGAACGTGGAGCGGACTCACCGTGGTTGCTCGCTCGCACCGGAACACCCGACAATCGGGACTACAAAGTGGTGGAGCTCCATCCGCGCTGCTCGCGATGCTTCGGTCCACCAGTGTCGTTCCGGTCGCCGGCGGTGGTAAGGCTCTTACGTGGTCGATACCGTTCGAGCTGGGTAGCCGCTCTCCCGGGCCGTAATCGATTCACCGAGATCCCACGCGGTGTGCTACCGTGAGCGGTCTCTCAGCGAATAGCGGTGGAGGTAGAGATTCAGGGAGCCGAAAGTGAGGCCCGATTTGAGCTGCAGCATCATGTGCGTGCTGTCGTCGGCGAGCCAGACTTCGGCGTGTCCATTCTGTGAGAAGATCCCGGGCGTTTTGAACTGGGGCTGGACGACGATCGCGTTGAAAGTCCCTGCTGGCACCGTCACCTGCTCTCGACGGAGCACGCGAATGACGATGGGATTTCCTTCGGGCTGGAAATAGCGATTGAAGGTGTAGGTGCGGCCGACCTCGAGCGGAACGCTCCGCAGGAAATACAGAAACGACGCGTCGTCGAGCGGCTGGTGAACCGATGGGACCTCGGGCTTGCCGAGGCGGGCGTAGGCGGCACGGTCCGGGTAGATCGTATAGTCTCTGTCCGCGTGGTAGCGTCCTTCATTTATGTGCTGCACGAAGCGGAGGGAGGACAACGTCGCGGTATCGAACCAGCTGACCGTGCTATCACGGACGTGGAAGAAAAATGTGCCGCCGGCGATCGTGAAAGTCGCGCGCCAGGCGGTGTGACCGCGTATCGTGTCGGGCCCACCGAGCAGCATCGTTCCGCGGCCTACATGCAGGTGCCCGAAACTCACGTCGTAGGAAAGGCGTTCCCCGGGGGCGAAGGCCCCCCGGTTCACCGCGATCGGATTGTCGCTGGGGACAGTTGAGAGGGGCGACTGTGCGGAAGACGCGGACGAGGTGGTGGCGAGGAAAAGCAGTGGCGAGAGACGGTGTCTGACCAGCATTACTGATGATAGTCGAGGGGGCCTCGCTCTGGTCAGTATGAGCGAGCCCGACGCAGGGTTGCTGCTTTGTAAGTGCCATTGAAAAGGCTTCCTCAGTCCTTGTTGACCGCATCGTTAGTTCCCATATGCGTCCCCGCAGACGACGTTCGAGGGGCTCGAGGAGCCGGCGCCGTTGAACGCGATCACCCGGAAGCACCCATAGCTCACAGTCGGTCCCATGACCAGGCCATTCACGTTGGGACCCGTTTGTGTGAAGAGACTCCAGCCGTTCACGCCATCGGTCGAGTACTCGATCCGAAACCCTTCCTCATTCGTCGAAACATCATTCCAATACAGATTGAGGTCTGCGCCAAAGCATCCATCTACAAAAGTGCAATGCGGTTGTAGATCGACCGCCGCGTTTTCAGGCGCCGCGGGGGGCGCGGTAGCAATCACGGCGACGACTTCATTGGACGCCAGGGAATAGCCGCCGTCTTTCACCGCCTGGACGCGGTAGGTGTAACTCGTATTAGCGAGTGCAGCGGCATCGACGTAGCTGGCGATGTTTGCACCTACGGTTGCGATGTCCACCCAACCGCTGCCGGACTGCAGTCGCGAAATCCTGTATCCGTCTTCAACGGCGGAGTTGTCGGTCCAGGTGAGTGTTATGGTCTGCTGATCGAGCGACTTCGCCGAGAGATTGGTCGGAGTCGCGGGAAGAGCCGTGCAGTCCGCGGTCGACGGCAGCGAGGCGCCAACGGTATTGAACGCCGTCACCCGGAAGCAGACTATGTGGTCCTGCGGCACGTAATCGATGTTGGTCGTGACCACGTTTGCGCCGACAGTTGCGACAAGCGTCCACGGACCGGCTGTGGTCGTAGCTTGCTCGATGCGGAACCCATCTTCGTCCGTTGAATTGTCCTTCCAGACGACTGTTATCGTGCTACCGTAAGGAGTCGCATTGGTTTCCGAAGGCGCAACAACCGGTGGCGCGAGCGTAGTCGCGCATGCGGGAGCCGAATACGCCGAGTACGTCGTATTCCGCCCGGCCGTTTTGTACGATCGAATCTCATAGCAATAGTTGGTGGACGGCGTGAGCGCGACGTCGGCGTACTGCGTCGCAGTGGCTGCGACGCTCGCGATCAGCGAGTAGACGCCGGCGGGTCCGGTCGCCGAGCGGAAAATCTGGAAGCCAGTCAGTTGCTTGGGCGAAGGGTTTTGCCAGGCAAGATCGATCTCCGTCGCAGAAATCGCGGAAGCGGTAAAGGTCGACCCGGAAGCGTTGGCGATCGTGACCCCATATGGAACGGCAAGTTCATTCTGCGAATGTGGCTCTGTGGGTGAGTTGGTGTCGCACCCGACGACGGCGAGAGCCGTGTAGACTCCCATGAGAAATCTCCGATGGCGCATCATTTGATTGGCTCCTCCGACCCGATGTAGTCGACGCGCCCGATTATGGTGGCGCGCGCTTATCCCGGTCTCACCCGCGGCTTATCTGGCGGATGTGAGCGGCGATCAGGGCATTTTCGCTTTGCGGAGGATAGCGGGGTATCGCGGGTCAGTGCGCAAAGGCTTCATATCGCCCGCCGAGCGGAACTCCATGCGGGTGTTCATTCCCCAATGGGCGTGGTCAAGCCACGCGAAGGCGGAGTCAATCTGACCGAGCCGGGTATAGATCTCGGCGATATAGTAGCCCTGCTGCTCGATATCCGGTCGCTGCTTTACTTGTGCGAGGAGCGACGTCGCGCCATTGGTGTCTCCGCACTGGAATCGCACGGCGACGAGGCTGATCAGCATCAACGAATTGTCGGGGGCGAGCTGCTGCGCCCGCTTATTCTCCTCGTAGGCGTCCGGACATCTGTGCTGCTGCGCGAGAATAACTGACCGGGCGGCTGCGTTCCCAGGATGGTTTGGATCGACCAGGGCTGTTCGCGGCGCGAGATGATGCGTGGGAGATCGAACACCGGCAAATATCTCAATCCGCATATTTGTGCTGCGAACTGACTGATCGAGTGGGTTGAGCTCGAGCGCGCGACGGCTTTCGCGCAGTGCCTCCTGTTTCCGATCGAGCGTGACGAGCAGCATTGCATACCAGTGATGAGCGAGCGCGTTGCTCGGAGCAAGTTCGATCGCGCGTCGAAGCTCGCGCTCTGCCGCCGGCCAAGCCGCGGCATCCGTCAACACTCCACCCATTGAAGTGTGCGCTTCCGAGAGATCGCCATCGAGCGTCAGCGCCATACGCGCCATTTCGGGCGCACTATCCGCTTGGTATTTCTCCGGCATGTACGCGAGTCCGCCCGCGGCTCGATAGGCGTCGGCGAGTCCGGCGTAGCCGAGGGCAAAGGTGGTGTCACGCGCGAGCGCCTGCTTGTACAGCTCGATCGCGAGACGAATTCCGGCCGGATCCCGGCTGAGTGCAGCATCGCGGCCTCGGACATACAGACCGTAAGTGATCGGGTCGGCGCGCCGGGCGGACGCGGCAGCCGATGGTCCACTGAGCGGAGGCTCGTCAGACGATGCGACCGCGCGAAGTTGTCGGGCAACTCCCTCGGCAATGTCGCGCTCCAGCTGGACGATATTGACCATCTCACGGTCGTATCGTTCGGCCCAGAGGTGGCGCTCGGACGTGGCGTCCACGAGCTGCGCATCGACCTGAACGCGATTTCCGTTGTGGACAACGCTGCCCTCGACGAGTGCATTGCAACCCAGCTCGCGAGCGATCTCGGGAAGCGGCTTCTTCGTTCCCTTGTAGCGTCCTACGGACGTCCGGGAGATCACGCTCAGGCGCTGATAGCGCGCGAGCTCGGTGACAATCGCGTCGGCGACGGCATCCGCCAGATCATCCTGGGAGCGATCGCCTGAATAGTTGGCGAGTGGCAGCACGGCGACGCACGAGGTTCTGTTGGAGGTCGCATGCGCGTGTGTGAACGCCAAGAGCCCCAAGACTGCCGCAGCCACGAGTCCAAGTGACGCGCCGACGTAACGCCAACGAGCGACTTGCCTCCGCCTCACGGAGTCAGACAGGTTGGTAGCTGCCACCGGGACGGACTCGCTGTGCACCGCCGGTGTTACTGACCTCGGTTCCGGCGATGGCAATGGAGCGGGCGAC
>DATCPG010000019.1:0-2068 GCA_036570225.1 Gemmatimonadaceae bacterium
CAGTACGGCCGCATGTGCCCAATCGAGACGCCTGAGGGTCCGAACATCGGACTCATCACGTCGCTCGCCTGCTACGCCCAGGTCAACGACCTGGGCTTTGTGGAGACTCCTTACCGCGTCGTCAAGAACGGCAAAGTGACGGCCGATATCGAGTGGCTCGATGCGAACCGCGAAGAGGATGTCATCATCGCACAGGCAAATGCGAAGCTCAATGACGACGGCACGTTCGTCGACGAGCTGGTGCTCTGCCGCCAGCGCGGTGACGTTCCGCTCGTCGCACCCGAGCGCATCGACTACATGGATGTCGCTCCCGAGCAGCTCGTATCCATCGCCGCCGCGCTCATTCCGTTCCTCGAGCACGACGACGCCAATCGCGCGCTCATGGGATCGAACATGCAGCGGCAGGCCGTTCCGCTTCTCAATCCGCAGACTCCGCTCGTCGGAACCGGGTTGGAGGAGAAAGTCGCTCGCGACTCTGGTGCAGTCGTCATCGCACGCCGCGCTGGAACCATCACGAGCGTCACGGCCGACGAGATCATCGTCGACACCGGCGCTTCGGAGCGCGGCAAGAAGGATTCAGACCGCCCACTCGCCAGGCTTACTCAGCACGACCGGTATCGCCTCAAGAAGTACTGGCGCACCAATCAGGACACCGCGCTGAACCAGCGCCCGATCGTCAGGGCCGGACAGAAGGTGAAGGCGGGAGAAGTCCTCGCTGACGGCGCGTCGACCGAAATGGGTCAGCTCGCGCTCGGAGCGAACGTCACGGTGGCGTTCATGCCGTGGTACGGACACAACTTCGAAGACGCGATCGTGCTCTCGGAGAGACTGGTGAAGGACGACGTCTATTCGTCGATCCATATCCAGGAGCTCGAGCTGCACGTGCGCGACACCAAGCGTGGGCAGGAAGAGATCACGCGAGAGATTCCGAACGTCGCCGAAGAGGCGCTGTCGGATCTCGATGAGCGTGGAATCGTTCGCATCGGCGCGCACGTGAAGCCGGGCGATATCCTCGTCGGCAAGATCACGCCGAAGGGCGAGACGGAGCTCTCTCCTGAAGAGAAGCTTCTGACCGCGATCTTCGGTGAAAAGGCGAAGGACGTAAAGGACTCGTCGCTCAAGGTTCCTCCCGGGATGGAAGGCGTGGTCATCGACGTGAAGATCTTCTCACGCATCGAGGACCAGGTCGTCGAGAAGGATCGCGGCGAGAGAATCGGTGAGATCCGCAGACTCGAGGGCGAGGAGAAGATCCGCGTCAACGAAGTTCGCGACTCCGAGCTGAACGTGCTGCTCGATGGGCAGACCGTATCGCTCGCGCTCAAGTCCGGAACGGTGGAGGAAGCGATTCCCGCCGGGACGAAGCTGAACGCGCAGATGCTCCAGGACCTGAAGATCTCGGGGCTCGATCTCAAGACGTTCAGAGTCGAAGACAAGAAGATGAACGAGAGAATCCGCACCATCATCGACCTGGCCAACGAAGAGAAGGCCAAGCTCGAGGAGAAGGCGGAGGAGAGAATCGACCGCGTGCTGCAGCCTGACGAGCTGCCACCGGGCGTCATTCAGCTCGTGAAGGTCTACATGGCCGAGAAGCGCAAGGTCTCGGTCGGTGACAAGATGGCCGGACGCCACGGCAACAAGGGTATCGTTGCCCGCATCGTTCCCGAGGAGGACATGCCGTTCCTCCCCGACGGACGTCCGGTCGACATCGTTCTCAACCCGCTCGGAGTTCCGAGCCGCATGAACGTCGGACAGATTCTCGAGACCCACTTGGGCTGGGCAGCCAGGCTACTTGGATTTTACGCCAAGACGCCTGTCTTCCAGGGCGCGAACGAGCGCGAGATCGGCCTGCTGCTCAAGCTCGCCGCTGTCGCGTGGGTTCGCGATGCACTCGACCTCAAGGTTGAAGGCGTCAAGATCAGCGACGATGAGATCCGCGGAATCGTGGCCGACGTCAAAGCCGGCGCCCACTACGGTGAGCGTGTCGAGCTTCTGGCAGATGCCACGATTGATGCGCTCGGCGCGCGAGGCGTTTCCGCCGAAACGCGCGACGTGTACAACCGCATTCGCG
>DATCPG010000020.1:0-15242 GCA_036570225.1 Gemmatimonadaceae bacterium
CTTGCAGAGCGAGCTGGCGCGTCCGGAATTGCTCGCCGCGTTTCAGTCGCGCGTCGAAGATGTCATCGCCAACATGCTCACCTCGCGCGATCCCCTAATCGATAAAGTCCCGCCCGCCGTCGTGACCGCTCTGGAGGGAGCGACGACCGCCTACTTGCCCGTAGCGATGACCAAGCTCGGCGCGTTTCTCGGACAGCCCACCACACGCGTCAAGCTGCGGGGAGCGTTGCATTCGATGTTCAATCGATTCGTCGATGACATGCGCTTTCACGAGCGCATCTTCGCCAAGCTGATGATGACGGAGAAGAAGTTCGACACGGTGCTCGATGCGATCGAGACGGATGGAGTCGAGCAGGTGGTCGCGTTGCTCGAGGAGCCCGAGATCAGAGAGGAAATCTCCAAAGCGATTCACGACGCAATCCTGAGCTACCTGCAGAAACCGATCTCGGACATCCTGGGCAATCTCGAGGCGAAGAAAGACCCCGAAGCTCCGCGTCGCCTGGCCGCATCGGCGGCGCCCGTCATCTGGGAGTGGATACACGACCAGCTGCCGGAGCTGATCAAGAAGCTCGATGTGCAGGCGATGGTGGAGCGAAAGGTGATGGCCTTCAGCGTCGAGCGCGTCGAGGAAATTCTGCGCAACGTGATCCAGAACGAGCTGAATCTGATCATCACCACCGGTTACGTCCTCGGTGGACTGATCGGCGTCTGTACTTTTGGCCTACAGAAGCTGCTCGGGCTGTAGGCCTTACTGAACCAGCTTCACATTCGCGGGATTGACGATGCTGGCGTTCGCGCCAGCAGGCAGGTCCTCGTAGATGACAACCGGTCTCCCGCCGATCTCGGTCGTCGTCAGCTGAAGCGAGCGGCCTGACGCCGAATATTTCTTGACGAGATTGGAGCCGCTCGCGGCCGCTTTCGTCGAGAATCTCTTCTCGATTGCCTGACCCGCCAGATCATAGAATTCGCCTGCCTCGACCGATGAATCCCAGACCGTGAGCCAGACGATTCCGGGCCCCTGAGGTGTATTCACCACAGCATAGCGATCGCCGTCCCAGCCGGACGCGCCTCGAATGGCGTCGTTCTGGTCATTCAGATGCTGGAACAGAAACAACCTCGTCTCGAATTCTCCGAGGTCGTTCTCGTAAACTTCACTCGCGTTCGTGAGCGCCCCGAGCGTCACCTTCGTCGGACTGTCACGCGTGCCGAAATACGCGGACGGATGAATGATCTGCTCGGTGGAAACCGGCATGTCCTTGTAGATGATCGATCCCGGCTTGCGCTCTTTATAGTTTCTGTAGAATTCCGCGCCGCTCAGGTACGGGAAAATCAGCGTCTCCTGAATGACCCGCGGCGCGGCTGCGAAGATCGGCATCGAAGACTGTGTCTCGCGGATCATCTCTCTGATTCGGTCCCACCCGCCGGGAAGATTGATCGCGATGTTGGACCCGCCGAGCATGATGGAGATCTGCTCGTAGACGGCCTGACCTTCGAAAACGGATTGCGCCGCCGACGTCCGATCGTTGTCGCCCACTGACTTCTGCACCGAATCAAGACTGATGTACTGGTCCTGAAGGGCGTGAATCAGCTCGTGGGTCACGATCGTCGTCACCAGGTCTTTGGGCGAGCCATCCACGATGTAAAGGATCTTCGTGTGGGGATCGTAGAAGCCAACTATCTGTTCCACGAGCAGGCTCTCGAGGAAGGACTTCAGCTTGAGCGTGTCCGGGATCAGGCCGAGCCTCTTGTACGCGGCCTCTTCGCCGTAGAGCTCTCGAACCGCCTGCGAGTCGCTGACCTGTTGGACGATGTATTGTCTCACCTGCTCTTTCGAGCGCGTCTCGACTCTCGGCGGTGTCTTGAACTTGAGACCCACCGCCTTCTCGATCATCGGCACCGCTTCGGCCACCTGCGCGGCGTACGGGCCTTCGTATTTGGGCTTCTGACTCTCGCATGCGGACACGAGGCCGAGGGACCCCACTGCAGCGAGAAGGACGCTTCGATTCAGGTGAGCGGTCATGTCGTCCAGATGGAGGAACGGCTTTAGAGCCCCGAGATGCGCAGATACCACGCGATCATGGTGTCTCCCCAAAGCAAGGCGATCAGCGCCGCGGGCGCAAGAAAGACGCCGAACGGAAGCTCCCGTCTGCGCCAGCCACCGCGTGCTTCCAGTGCAAGCTCGGTCTGGCCTGCGTCGTCGGCGAGGCCGCGCGCAGAAAGCGGATAGACGACGCCAAGCAGTACGATAGGCGCGAGAACGGCGGCTATGAATATCGTGAGCAGCGCCCGGGTCGGTCCGACGGCGGCGCCGACGACAGCCATTAGCGTCACATCCCCGAACCCCATCGCTGGCCTCTTCAGCCACACCTCGCCCAGCCATCCAACAATGGATATCGCGCCTGCACCGACGCACATGCCTAACGCCGCGTCCCATGGACCGGCGAACGGGTAGGACTCGCCGAGGTATAGCGCCACCAAGGACGTGAGGAGCACGAAGAACACGCCGAACACCGTGAACCCGTCCGGAATGAGAAAGTGCTTCGCGTCGGTGATCGAAATGCCGAGGAGGACGGTCGCCAGCACCGCCAGGCGAAAGGCCGTAAACGAGAGCCCGAATTGCAGGAACGCCGCCAGCCAGAGGAGGGCCACGAGGAGCTCCACGATCGGATACTGGATCGAGATTCTCTCGCCGCAGCCGCTGCAGCGCCCGCGAAGGATCAGCCAGCTCATGAGTGGGATGTTCTCCGTCGCCTTGATCTGGTGCCCGCACTTGGGGCACCTCGACCGTGGCCTCACTACCGATAGACCTTCCGGCCACCGGCCAATGCACACATTGAGAAAGGAGCCCATGCAGGCTCCGACCGTGAACACGTAGATGGCTTCCAGAATATCGATCATGGGCGAAGCTCGTGGAGGATGATGCCCGCTGCCACCGCCACGTTCAGAGACTCGACGCTGTCGGCGATGGGCAACGAGATGGTTCGGTCGGCTCTGGCGCGGACATCCGGACTGAGACCCGACCCTTCATTACCTACGACGATTGCCAGGCGCTTAACAGCACGCGATTTGTCCAGCGGCTCCCCGTGCGCGTCGGCAGCCCATAGCTCGATCCCCTCACGGTCCAGAAGACCTGACAGATCTGCCCATTCGGCGTGAAACGCAAAATGGTGAAATTGACCACCCATTGAGCTTCTGATGACTTTCGGGTTCCAGAGATCGACGGTTCCGGGCAATGCGATTGTCGCCGTCGCGCCGAGCGCCGCGGCTGTGCGAACGATCGTTCCGACATTTCCCGGATCCTGGACCGCGTCGAGCACGAGGATGCGGCACACGACGGGTACTTCGAGTGTATTCAGGGAACGGGATGGAATTTCGCCGATGGCAATGACACCTTGTGGCGACTCCGTCTCTGCCGCGCTGCGAAAATCCTTTTCGGAAACCTCCTCGATCTCGACGCGCGATCGATCGAGTTGGGTCCGCAAAGCTTCGCCCCGCGGCGCGGAGGCCAGCTGGGGAGCGACGAGCGCGCCCCGAATCGTCAGTCCGGAGCGAAGCAGCTCCTCGACCGACCGGACCCCTTCGGCTACGAAAAGCGAATGCTTTTCGCGCGCTTTTCGCCGGTGCAGATCACGCGCAGTTGTAAGTAGTTTCACAGGGTGCGAGCAGAGTATTTCTTGGAATAGGATTTGCCTTTGCGTCTCGAAAGAATTCTCATCGCCGGAGTATCAATGAAGCGATTCATCATAGGCATTGCCGTCACGTGCTTTCTCACTGGCTGCGGAGTATCACAGCAGCAGGAAGTGCAGATGGGACAGGAATATGCGCAACAGATCAACGCGCAACTACCGATCATCCAGGATCCGGAGTTGAATCGTTATATCAATGTTCTGGGTGACTCCATCTCCAGGCTCACGAGCCGGAAGGATCTCGATTGGCACTTTTTCATCGTCGACAGCAAGGAAGTCAACGCGTTCGCGGTGCCAGGTGGCTTCGTCTACGTGAACCGCGGGCTCATCGAGCGCGCTGACAAGATGGACGAAGTCGCCGGCGTGCTCGGGCACGAGATCGGTCACGTTCTCCGCCGCCATACGATCAAACAGATGCAGAAGGAGCAGGGCGCGAACATCGGAATCACTCTGGCGTGCGTACTCACCGGAGTGTGCGGCAATCAGGCCGCGAGCGCCGCGATCCAGGTTGGCGGGGGCGCGCTCTTCGCTCGTTTCAGTCGAGGAGACGAAGCTGAGGCCGACCAGGAGGGATTCAACAACGTCGTGCGCGCGGGCATCAGTCCCGAAGGCATGGTGAGCATGTTCCAGAAGCTTCTAGAGGAGCGGAAAACCCGTCCTGCGGGAGTCGAGGCGTGGTTCCTGACCCACCCGCTCGAGGAGGATCGCATCACCGCGATTCAGGCGCGAATCAATCAGCTCGCTCCGAACGCGTTGGCCAACCTTGGGACGGATACACGGAATTTCCACTCGTTCAAGGCCAGGCTCCAGTCGCTTCCGCCGTCGCCGCCGCCGCGTCAGATGCAGTAGTCAATCCAATCCACTCCGGAATCAGGATGCGCCGTGACACGTCACGGCGCATCTTTCGTTTATGCGCATCGCGCTCACGATAGCAGGATCTGATTCTGGCGGCGGCGCTGGAATCCAGGCCGATCTCAAGACCTTCCAGCGCTTCGGTGTCTTCGGAACGTCAGCGATCACAGCTGTAACGGCCCAGAACACTCGCGGTGTGAACAGCTGGGAGCCAGTATCCGTTGAGCTTCTGCGCGCACAGATAGACTCCGTCTGCGACGACCTTCCTCCATCGGCGTTCAAGACTGGAATGCTCGCGAACGGGGCGATCGCATCGGCGGTCGCAGCTGCAATAGAGGCGCATTCATTGGCCAACTACGTTCTCGACCCAGTCATGGTCGCGACCTCGGGGGACGTCCTGTTCGAGCCGGACGCCATCGACGTAATACGGACCCGGTTGGTTTCCCGGGCTTTCCTCGTCACGCCCAACGTGCCCGAAGCCGAAATTCTGATTGGGGAAAAGATCGTGGACGAGGACGGAATGGCGCGCGCCGCCGAAAAGATTGTAGGCGAAATGGGTGCGCAGGCTGTATTGCTGAAGGGCGCACATCTGAACTCCGGCGACAGGGTGATCGACCTGCTCTACGACGGGGACGTGCGAACGTTCCGGAGCCAGCGCATCGAGAGCACCAGCATCCATGGAACTGGCTGCACGCTCTCCGCGGCGATCACGGCGCTGCTCGCGAAGGGGGAGTCACTCCACGCAGCTGTACGGCGATCGATTCAGTACGTGCAGAACGCGATCGCTACCGCGCCGGGACTTGGGTCAGGCCACGGACCCCTGAATCATCTCGCCGAAGACACCTGACGCTGGCCCGATCGCGCCAGATACTCGGTCACCAGCGCCTCGAATGAACTGCTGACACGACGCGTGGTCTCCAACACTTCCGCGTGACTCAGTGCGGACCCCGTCACACCAGCTGCGGCGTTCGTGATGCAGCTGATGCCGGCGACACGGATGCCCAGCGCCCTCGCCGTAATCACTTCGGGCACCGTGGACATCCCGACAGCGTCAGCGCCCAGCAGCCGCAGCATCTTCACCTCGGCCGGCGTCTCGTAGGAAGGACCGAGTAGACCTGCATACACACCCTCCCTGAGCACAATGTGGAGCGCCTCCGCCGTCGTGCGCAGTATTTTTCGCAGACCGGGATCGTAGGCGTCGGTCATGTCGGGGAAACGGGTGTCGCCCTCCTGGGCCGCACCGACCAGCGGATTTGTGCCCATGAGGTTGAGATGATCCGAGATCATCATCAGATCGCCGACGGCGAGCTTCGATGAAATTCCGCCCGCCGCGTTCGACACGAACAGCTCGCGCACACCCATCGCGTGAAAAACGCGCACCGGAAAAGCTGCGAGCGCAGCCGGATGTCCCTCGTACATGTGAAATCGTCCGCTCAGCGCAACAACCTCTCGACCTCTGAGGCTGCCAACGATTGCTGCGCCCTCGTGTCCGACGACCGTGACTTCCGGAAAGCCGGGTATCTCGCCGAAGGGGATGCGCACAGCGTTCTCGATTGCGTTGGCGAGTCCGCCGAGTCCTGAGCCGAGTATGACGGCGACGGCTGGTTGACGCGCGCCTGTGCGCTTGCTGATCGCCTGCGCTGCTTTGCGCGCAGCCTCTCCAGAGTATTCGTTCTTCACGCTTCGGATCCGATCATCTCGTCAATCCTGTCCGAGACTTCCTCGATGAGCATCAACCGCTCCTCCCAGGGAAGAAATGCGCTCTCGAATCCGTTGAGCGCAATCCCGGCGAGCTCGTCCATCGTAAAACCCATGTGCTCGGCCGCATAGACGTATTCGTCGGTAAGCGTCGTAGCGCTGATCAGCCGGTTGTCGGTGTTGAGTGTGACATTCAGGCCGCGGTCGAAATACTCGCGGAAAGGATGCGTTGCGTACGAATCGGCGACCTTCGTCTGGATGTTGCTCGTGAGGCAAACCTCGAGGGCAATACGCCTGTCGTTCACGTACTGCGTGAGATCCGGATCTTCGATCAGTCGCGTGCCGTGTCCGATGCGGTTCGCGCCGCAGATGTGCACCGCCTGTCGTATCGACTCCACTCCGTCGCCCTCTCCAGCGTGGACGGTCACGGCAAGATTGTGCTCCCGTGCGTACCTGAACGCCTCCTCGTGCAGCTTCGCCGGATTCCCTTTCTCACCACCCGCGAGATCGAATGCCACGACGCCGTCGTTCTTGAACTCCACCGCGAGCCGCGCCATCTCCAGCGAGTGCTCTGCCGGGAACTGTCGCATGGCTACGACGATGAACCGGCCAGTGATTCCGAAATCGTTTTCGGCGCGGCGAAGTCCGCGAAGCGGCGCCTCGACGGCCTGTACGAGTGTGAGACCCTTCACGACGTTCAGGATCGGCGCGTTGCGCACCTCGATGTACCGGACGCCATCTTCCGCAGCGTCTTCAGCCAGCTCGTACGCGACGCGCTCCAATGCATCGGCCGTCTGCATCACTGATATGGTGACGTCGAACAGCCGCAAGTAATCCTCGAGACTCTTCGCGTCGTCCGCCCTCATGGCCTCAGCGAGCTCCTCCGCGGTTTGTTTGGGCATCGGGACCCGATATTCCCGCGCGAGATCGAGGAGCGTCTGGGGGCGAACGGAGCCATCGAGATGGCAGTGCAGCTCCGCTTTTGGCAGCTGGCGGAGCTTCGTGGAAAAAATCGAGAGGGGCATTACAGTTGGCTGGGGTCCGTGTCTTCGTCCGAAGCCTGGCGAGCGCGAACGATGCGAAAGATCGCTCCGTTGTGCAGGGGCGTGTCGTTGGCCGTAACTATGCCGCGACTATCGGTGATGAGGCGCTCGCCACGGCGGATTGCAGCGGCCTGCGTCTCGTCCCACGCCTCGACCGCGTCGAGAGCCGTCGCTGTCGCCGCAACTTCGATCGGCTTGGCATTTACGTAGATCCGAACAGTCTCGCTCATTGCGCGACGGGAGAGATTCGTATCTCCGTCGGTGCTGCTATTGGCGCCGGCAACGTTCGGAGATAACCGATGAGCGCGTCGAGATCGACGATGTTCAGCGGCCGCGAGGCGGTTGCGCGCCCACCGGCGTTGTAGCCTTCGCCTCCGGTGGCCAGGAAGTCGTTCAGGATGACGCTGTAATTGCGCGTATCCGACAACGGCGTTCCATCAGCCATTGTCACTGAAACGATGCGCGATCCCGGAGGCCTCGACGGATCGTACTTGATGGTGAGTCCGCTCACATGGTCGTCAACCGGAGATTTCCTCAACATTTGCTCCAGCAGCCCGCGAAGCTGCTCTCCCGTCATCGTGAGAGAGTAGAGCGTGTTGCCGAACGGCTGAATCTCGAACAGCGAGCCGTAGGTGGCTTCGCCCGCTCTCAGCTCGGTTCTGATGCCCCCATTATTCATGATCGCCACATCGCCCTTACCCGCCCATCGCTGCGAGTCGGCGATGAGGTTTCCAAGCGGGTATTGAGGTCCCTGGCGAGCGAGCGTAGTGGGAATTGTCGCAACGTGCCGGTTCACGAGCGGGGCAACTCGCGCAACGGCTCTCCTCACGATCGCGGCGACAGGCGGGAACGGCTTGATCGTGTCGACAGCGAGCTCGCGGACCTCGTGCCTTACCGGCCGGCCAACGTCCGGACCCACGGGTAGATCGAGCACGTCAATGGCTCTCCCGCTCGACCGAGCCTGAACGATCGGAATTCCGTTGACCTCCGTGTTGACCAGCGTGTGGGTGTGCCCACTCACGATCGCATCGACCTTCGTTTTTACCTTTCGGGCAAGGTCGATGATCTCCCCGTTGCAGGCACCCGCCCCATCGCGGCCACAGCTGGCTCCCGCGTGAGCGATGACGATTATGAAATTCGCGCCGCGTCTCCGCAGCACTCTGCCGATGCTGTCGACGATGGGCGCCGGATCGGCGAAACGCAGGCCGACTACGTTGGCAGCGCGAGTGGTCGTCGGCGTATTGATCGTGGACACGCCAATGATACCGATCTTGATTCGGCCCCTGGTGACGATCGTGTCATTCGGAATCCATTTCACATCCCGTCCCGCGGTGTCGCGCACATTTGCGCCGAAGATTCCGAACGTCGCCTGGCGCATGCGGGCCCTCAGGGTATCGACGCCCCAGTCGAACTCATGATTGCCAAGGGCAGATCCCGCGTAGCCCATTCTATTGTAGTACTCGATCACCGCGCGGCCGTAAGAGAGGTTCGAGGCGAGGGTGCCCTGAGAGAGGTCGCCGGCATCGAGAAGAATGGTCTCGCAACCGGGAAGACATTCGTTGCGCATCGTGTTCAATGCGGTCGCCACGTAAGCCGCGCCGCCGCGTCTCACTCCTGAAGCGTCTGGTCGTGGCTCGAGCGCCCCGTGAAAATCATTGGTGGCGATGATGCGCAGAAACTTCGTTCCGCGGGGAAACTGTGGCTGCACGACCGGCAGCGCGTGGATGGGCGTCGCCGGCGGTCGGGAATCATTGAGCTCCAGCCCATTACCGCGCACCAGCTGCCAGTTGCGAGCGAAATAATCCTCCTGCTTCAGAACTCCGCGACGTTTCACCTCGTCGATCAGGAGCTGCCTGATCTCCTGTTGCTTGTCATACACAACCGGCGCGCCATTAAGCATCGCGTAGCCACCACCACCGGTCTGCCGGTAGTTGTTGAGCGCCATGGTAAACGTGTCCGTATCACGAACCGGCGCTCCCTTGTAATCGAGACGGGTGAGTCGAAATCCAACCGGTTTCGAGATGTCGAGTGCGTAATCCACGCCCGAGACGATGTCGAAATTGTAGCCAGGGACCTGTGGCTCGGTTTCCAGTGGCGCTGTTGGTGACGGAATGGTCTTGTAGTACCGGCTGCTGAATTCGATGTAATCGCGAAGCTGCTTGCCGGTAATGCGTACAGCGCGGAGCGTGTTGTCGTAGGGGTAAAGCTGCGCAACCTGGGCGATCGTGATCGGACCCATTCCCATCGTAACGTCCGTCGAGAACGCGGCTGTCGACGCCAGATCTGATCCGGCGGCTTTGCGCTCGGTCTCCAGGATAAAATCGATCAGCGGCGTATCCTTGACGCGCGCGGAGTCCGCGGTCCACCGCTCGGGCGTGGTTCCGATTGGAGTCGTGACGTACGCCACGGTTTCGCGGTGAATTGAAGCGGTCGCGGCCAGCACCGCCGGGTCCTCCGCGTGGCCAGCCGCCTGAACCAGATCACTCCGTTTTTCGGTGACCCGCCACCCCGCGCCGACTCGCGAAACGCTCAGGTGCGCGACGTCGACGCTCGTCGCCCAGTTCTTTGGCTGAATGAGCAAGGTCTGGCCGATGGTGGTGCCGCGGACTTCCTTGTGCGAATGCCCATAAAGCACGAGATCGATCCCGGGAATTTCGCTCGCGATTCTCGCGGCCACGTTCTCACTGGGCACTCCCGTCGAGACGGTATCGTAGCTCGATGGCTCGTTCAAGCCGGAGTGAACCGTCACGAGCACGATGTCCGCGCCAGCGGCGCGCACTTCCTGCACTGCCTGCCTAACCGCTGGAACGATGTCGCCGAGCCGAAGGCGTCCTCTGATGTTCTCGGCGTCCCACAACGTGACGCCCGGGGTCGTCGCCCCCACCACTCCGATCTTGATGCCGGCGCGATCGATGGTAACCCATGGCTTGTACGCATGAACGTCGGCGGGATCAACACGATATGTGTTGGCCGACAGGAATGGAAACGTCGCCTGTTTCACCGCGCTGTCGAGGTACGGAACTCCGTAGTTGTACTCGTGATTCCCAACGGCGGCGGCGTCGTAGCGCATTGCGTTCATCGCCGCGATGATGGGATTGGTGCGGTTTGCCGAGACCTTCGCCGCGACGTACGCCAGCGGGTTTCCCTGAAGCAAATCGCCGGCATCCAGAAGTATCACGCGACCGGGATTGGCTTCCCTTACGGAATCCACGATCGTAGCAGCGCGGGTGAGTCCGCGAATGGTCTCGGACTTGTTGGCGTAGTAGTCCCAGGCCGTCACGCGGCCGTGCACATCGGTAGTGCTGGCGATCACGATGTCCACGGGCTCCGCGGCGCGGGGCAATTGCGCGGGTGCACAGCCGAGCGCGAGGCAGATGACTGCCGAGCAGAGACTCAATCTCATGGTGTGGGCGATTCCATTGTCTATTGATGTTCTGCAAAGCTACGCGGCCGTCCCTCAACGAGGGAGTGCAACGTTATCGTAACGTGTTTGTGACAAGCGACGAGTTGACGCCACATCGCTGGAACGGACAACTTGAACTCGTGAATGAACCCGGGACTTCGGCAGAGCGCGTGCTCGTCGTGGACGACGAGCCCGACATTGTGGCTCTCGTGGCGTATCACCTCGCGAAATCGGGGTATTCCGTCTCGACGGCAACCAGCGGGTCCGAGGCGCTCGCGGCTGCGCGCCGGGACAGGCCGGCTCTGGTCGTTCTCGACCTGATGCTGCCGGGACTCTCCGGACTCGAGGTGATGGAGGAGCTCAGGGGCGATCCGAATACGGCGCGGATTGCCGTCCTCATGCTCACCGCGCGACGTGAGGAGAGCGACCGCATCAAGGGACTCACGCTGGGAGCGGATGACTATCTGACGAAACCGTTCAGCCCCCAGGAGATGGTTCTTCGAGTCGCCGCTATTCTTCGCCGCGTGAAGGCGGGTCAGGAAGAGACCGGAGACGTCCAGCAGCTGGGTCCGATCAGAATCGACACCACCGCGCATCGAGTGACGGTCGACGGTCGCGAGATAGATCTCACTCCAACCGAGTTCAAGCTGCTGCTACTGCTCGCCGAGAGGAAGGGCCGCGTGCAGCCTCGCAACCTTCTGCTCGAGATGGTGTGGGAGGCGGCGCCCGACATTCAGACACGAACGGTGGACATGCACGTTCAGCGTCTGCGCGCGAAGCTCGGAGAAGCCGGCGATCTCATCGAGACCGTGCGTGGGTTCGGCTACCGTATCAAGAACGTAGCAGCTCGCTCGTGAAGCTCGCGCAACGGCTGCTCCTTCAGTCGCTAGCGATAGTTGCCGTCATGGTCGTATCGGTTGTCCTGATCATCGACAACCAGATCCACTCCAACATCACCGATCAGACGATCCACGATCTCGCCGGAGAGGCGAGACTGCTCGCAGGCCAGTGGAAGCCGGGAGTGGACGCCGATTCGCTCGCCGACGAAGCCGGAAGAGCAACCGGGCACCGCGTCACTTTCATAGATTCGGCGGGTCTCGTGGTCGGCGATTCCGAGTTCGACGGACCGGCGCTCAAGCGCCTCGAGAACCACAGCAACCGCCCCGAAGTCATTGCTGCGCGGTCCGTCGGAGTGGGGTCGGTACGCCGCATGAGCCCGTCGACCGGCGAGGAACAGGTTTACGTCGCGGTCAAAGCGCCGGGCGGCTTCGCGCGCGTTTCCGTCACCACACGAGTGGTCGAAGACATTTTCGGACGCGCTCGAAATGGAGTCATGGCAGCTGGACTGATATCCTTCCTCCTCGCGGCAATGCTCGCTCTGCTCTTCTCCCGCTCCGTTTCCAGACCCATCGTCGAGCTGAGAGACGTCGCGCGCTCGATCGCTGCCGGAGAGCGGCGGCGCCACCCGGCGCTCTCCGCACCGGGCGAGGTTGGGGACCTCGCCGACGCCATCTATCGTCTCGCCGAACAGCTCGAGGCGCGCATCGGCGCTCTCGCCGCCGAGCAGTCGATCCTTTCCGCCCTGGTGGAGACGCTCAACGAGGGAGTAGTGGCGATCTCTCCGGCACACGAGGTGGTGCGAATCAACGAGACGGGCAGGCGTCTGCTTTCGATAGATCGTTCGCTGCCCTTCGCGATCGATTACCTGCCCCGTGAAATAACGCTTCGCAGCGCGATCTCACTGGCGCTGAACGGAACAGAAACCGAGCCCGAAGAAGTAGTGATCGACGGCAATACAATGTCGCTCACAGCGCGTCCGCTGGTAAACGGCGGAGCGGTTGTCGCCCTCTTCGATCTGACGGCGATCAGAAAACTCGAAGCGGTGCGCCGCGATTTCGTGGCAAACGTGTCACACGAGCTTCGCACACCACTCACGATCGTCGGAGGCTTCGCCGAAACTCTGCAGGATCCCGACATCCCTCCCGAGAAGAGGTCGGAATTCGCCAGGACGATCTACACAAATACGCAGCGCATGCAGCGCATTGTCGACGAGCTGCTCGATCTGTCTCGAATCGAATCTGGGTACTGGAAGCCACGGCCGCAGAACGTGAGAATCGCCGAGTTGACGGCTGAAGCCTTTGCGCGGATCTCAGGTAGCGCCGCAAAGAAAGGGGTCAGCCTCCAGACGCAGCTCCACCCTGCTTCCCTGGTCATCCACGCCGATCGAACCGCGCTCGAGCAGATCCTCTTGAATCTGTTGGAGAACGCATTGCGCCACACTTCGGAGGGCGGGATCATCACCGTCGACACGGCGACGGCCCGGAACGGCGTGCTCCTCGAAGTCCGGGATACGGGAAGCGGCATTCCTTCTGACCACCTGCCCAGAATTTTCGAGCGGTTCTACCGGGCGGACAGCGGACGGTCACGGGAAGCCGGAGGCACCGGGCTTGGCCTGGCTATCGTGAAACACCTGGTCGAAGCACACGGCGGATCCGTGAGCGCCGAGAGTGTGGTAGGGTCGGGAACCACGATTCGGATCTTTTTCCCGGACGTCGCGGCACCCGCCGCGTCGTGACACAGTCTTTACATCCGTTGTAACTACCCGTTACACGACCGTGAGAGCTTTGGGTGCGACAACTACCTCTCACGGAGTCATAAGTGATCAAAACTGTCCGCAGCATCGCCACCGCCATAGCAGCGGTAGCGTTCCTCGCAGGCGGCGCCTCAGCTCAGTCGGTCGACCTTACCGGAGCAGGCGCGACATTCCCATATCCCATCTACTCGAAGTGGTTCTCCGATTACGCCAAGAGCACAGGAGTGAAGATCAACTATCAGTCGATCGGCTCCGGCGGCGGAATCAGGCAGCTTTCTGAACAGACTGTGGACTTCGGCGCTTCCGACAGCCCGATGAGCGATCAGGAAATCGCCAACGCCAAAGGCGGTCCAGTCCTGCATTTCCCGACGGTGATGGGCGCAGTCGTCATCACGTACAACGTCCCCGGCATCAAGCGTCCGCTCAACCTCACCGGCGACGTGGTCGCGGATATTTTTTCAGGGAAGATCACCAAGTGGAATGATGCGCGGATTGTCGCACAGAACCGCGGGGTGACTCTTCCCAATTCTGATATCCTCGTCGTCCACCGCTCTGATGGAAGCGGAACCACCTACATCTTCAGCGACTACCTCTCCGCCGTAAGTCCCTCCTGGTCGAGCACTCTCGGCAAGGGCAAGGAGATCAAGTGGCCCGTCGGCCTGGGCGCGAAGGGCAACGAAGGCGTCGCAGGTCAGGTGAAGCAGACCCCTGGATCCGTCGGCTACGTCGAGCTCGCCTACGCCAGGCAGAACGCGCTCGCGTTTGCAAATCTGAAGAACGCCGCCGGACGCTACGTCACGCCGTCGATCGCGTCGGTCACCGCTGCCGCTTCTGGTGCAAAGCTCCCGAAGAACACAGACTACCGTGTCTCGATCGTCAACGCGGCAGGCAGGGATTCCTACCCGATCTCGTCGATGACGTGGATTCTCGTCTACCAGAACCAGCCCGATGCCGTGAAGGGTGCGAAGCTGGTGAACTTTCTCCGCTGGGCATACAAGGATGGTGAGAAGGCGGCATCCTCGCTCGACTACGCCCCACTGCCTCCACAGATCGTAGTGCAGCTCCAAAGCAGACTGAAGACGGTCCGCGTCGCCAGGGCACGCACGGGAGGTGCTCAATGATTCGGGTGACGAGCCTTGCAATCATCGCAGCGCTGATCGCGCCGGCAGCACTCGCAGCACAGCAGCCCCCTGACACCACCAAACCAGCTCCGCCTCCACCGACTGCTCCGGCCCCGACTGTATCAATTCCCGTCGATTTCTCCGGAGTCCTCTACGCGAACTTCCAGTATCAGGGGGCCAAGGGAGCGACAAAATCCCAGAACAAGTTTGACCTCGAGCGCGCTTACCTGACGTTCCGCATGCCGGCCGGAGATCGCGCCAGCATTCGCATCACGGCTGACGTTTTTCAGCAGCAGGGCACGCCGGCCGACGCCTACTACAAGGGCTGGGTTGTCCGCGCCAAGTACGCGTACCTCCAGTACGACTACCTGAAGGGCGGCGCCTGGACCGGAGTAGCCCGCGCGGGATTGATCCACAACGTCGTCATCGATCACATCGAGCAGTTCTGGCCACGATGGATCTCGCAGACCGCGATCGAGCGGGCAGGGTTCTTTTCGTCCTCCGATGCCGGCGTAGGTACGCTGGTGACTTTGCCGAACAAGTTCGGCGAGTTCTACGCGAACGTCGTGAACGGGCCCGGCTACACTTCCCGCGAGACAGATCGGTTCAAGGACTACGCTGCACGTCTGACAATCACGCCGCTGTCGGGGTCAGACAACAAAGTGATCAAGACGTTCGCGTTGAGCGGTTGGACCTACAGAGGCGCAATCGCGAGCGCCTTCGTCAACGGGGGTGCCGGGCAGGTCGGGCAGATCGGATCTTCGCTGCCGCGCACGCGTTCGGGCATTTTCGTTGGTGTCCGTGATCCGCGTCTGTCGGCCGGATTCGATTGGGCCACCCGCAAGG
>DATCPG010000021.1:0-5061 GCA_036570225.1 Gemmatimonadaceae bacterium
CGACCAATACGGTTTACAAGGGAAATGACGACGCACCGAGCAACAAGATCTATATTCGCCTGGCGGACGTCCTGCTGTGGAAGGCCGAGGCGTTGAACGAAACCGGGAATTATCCCGCGGCGATAGCGATCATCAACGCCATCAGGGCCCGGGCGCGCACGGGCCTAGCTGTCGATGGTTCTCTTCCACCGATTGGCACTCTGCCCGACAGAGACGTTGCCTCGGTCGACAAGACGCAGATCAAGGGCTGGCTGGTTCACGAGAGAAGAGTGGAGCTCGGTTTTGAATCGCAGCGATTCAATGACTTGAAGAGATGGCAAATGGCCGCCGCCGTTCTGACTTCTGCCATTGGCAAGAACTTCAAGTCATACAACTATCTCTACCCGATTCCGCAGGGAGAAATAGATAAATCGGGCGGAAGCATTACGCAGAACCCAGGCTACTAGATCGGCGCGATCGAGCTAGGACGGAAGTGAGGAATTCGAGATAGACCTTCCGTCCGCAGCGAACAGGTGTACCCGCTCTGGCGGCATCCGAACCGAGATCGCCTCCCCGACTTCGGGCAGCCGATCGTTCACCACGGACGCCATCATGCGGCCGCCGCCCTCCACGTCGAAATGGACGTGGCTGGTGGCGCCCAGGCGCTCCACTAGCACGACGCGACCAGCGAACGCGCCGTCGGTCGGGACACCTGCCTCCGAAGCAGATCCCGAAGAATCGACGTGCAGGTCTTCCGGTCGTATGCCCAACGTCAGCGGTTCCGCTGCCTTGGCCGATCCCGTTTTTTCACGTGGCATCCTGACGCTGATGCTACCGACGCTGAAGAACACCTGCCCATCCTCTTCCCGCAGGCGCCCATCCACGAAGTTCATCGGCGGAGTGCCGATGAACCCCGCGACAAACCGGTTGACGGGCGCTCGGTAGAGGTCGATCGGCCGCCCAATCTGCTGGATGCGACCGTCGGCCAGCACGACGATGCGATCGCCGAGTGTCATCGCTTCCACCTGGTCGTGGGTGACGTAGATGGTTGTCGTGTTCAACCTTCGCTGGAGGCCGCCGATCTCGATGCGCATCTGCCCGCGAAGGCCGGCGTCGAGATTGGATAACGGCTCGTCGAACAGAAACACCTTTGGCTCCCGCACCATCGCTCGGCCCATCGCTACCCGTTGGCGCTGCCCGCCGGATAATTGTTTCGGCTTGCGATCGAGCAGCGGCGCCAGTCCCAGCATGCCCGCGGCCCACGTGACTCGGCGGCCGATCTCCTCTCGCGGGATCTTCCTGAGCCGGAGTCCCAACGAAAGATTCTCGCGCACCGTCATGTGCGGATAGAGCCCGTAATCCTGGAAGACCATCGCGACGTCGCGCTCGCGCGGGGGCAGGGCGGTCACGTCACGGTCGTCGATTCTTATTGTGCCGGATGTCACTTCCTCGAGACCGGCCACCATCCGGAGGATTGTCGACTTGCCGGAGCCGGAGCCGCCGACCAGCACCAGCAATTCGCCATCGGCGACGGTCAGGTTGAAGTCTTCGACAACCTTGGCGTCGCCGAAGCTTTTTTTGACGTGATCGAACTGGACGGAAGGCATTTACTGGATTCCACCCGACTCGTGCCTGGCAGAGTCCGATGTCGGGCGGGCCGGATGCAAGTTTCGAGTTGTGAGTTTGTCAGTGCGACAGTTGTCAGTGGTTTTCAGTGGTCGGTCAGGCAATGATTTGAGTGTGGTAACCAGGAATCGACGTTGCGATCGGTCTATGTCTGTAGAGAATCCAGTTGTGCAAGACTTTCGGCGACTGTTGGTGTGGCAGAGAGCGCACGGGCTGGTGCTCGGCGTGCGCCGGGCAATCCGCCAGTTTCCGCGAAGCGAGCGGGCCTCCCTCAAATGGCAGATGACTAACGCTGCCGAGTCGATCGCGTTCAACATCGTCGAAGGATGCGGAGCAAGTAGCTCGAAGGAGTTCGCTCGGTTCCTCGATATCAGCATCAAATCCGCCTCCGAGTTAGAGTACCAACTTCAGCTGACAACTGACGCCGATCTGCTCTCGCACCGCGTCTGTGCTCCCCTCTCTGCCGAAACAGTGGAAATCCGCCGCATGCTCTGTGGCCTCCGCCGTAGGGTGCTAAACGCTCCAGGTCCGCCACAAAAAACTGAAAACCACTGACCACTAACAACTCACGACTGTCCACTCAAAACTTGGATCGACCATCAATGCCCCCGTAACCGGCTATCCGTCGCCAGTCAGCTACCCCTTGATCCCCGACCCTGCCATGCTCTCAATAAAATTCCGCTGCAGGAACGCATAAGCCACGACAACCGGCACCACCAAAACCATCGCCGAGGCGAGTGACACTCCGACCGACCCCGCCCCTCCACCAAGCGCAAAGACCGTCAACAGCTGCGGCAACGTCATCAGGTTCTGCTCTCGCACCACCAGCAGCGGCCACAGCACCTCGTTCCACGCCCCCATGAACGTGAATATCGCGACGATCGAGAGCACCGGCTTGGAGAGCGGCCAGAATATCGTGAAGAGAATGCGCGGCTCACTCATTCCATCCATTCGGGCCGAGTCGATGAGTGACTGCGGCAGCTGGAGGAAGAACTGCCGCAGCATCAGGATTGCCGTCGGGTTGAACAGATACGGCACGATCAGCGCCGTGTAGCTGTCGACCCATCCCAGCTGCACGATGAGCGTATAGAGGGGAATCAGAGTCAGCTGCCCCGGAATCAGGAGCACCGCGATCGTCGCGGCGTTGAGCGCGGGGCGGCCACGGAAGTTGAGACGCGCCATCGCGTATGCTGTCATCGATCCGAATACGAGCACCGAGAGCGTGATGGTCGATGCAACGAGAGTGCTGTTCAGGAGGGCACGCCCGAACGGCGCGCGCGCCCACATTGTCCGATAGTTGTCGAGGGTCGCATTGTGCGGGATAAGCGCCAGCGTTCCGACCTCGATGGGAGGCTTGAAGGTGCTGGACGCCATCCACAGGAACGGATAGATGAAAGTGAGAGCTGCTATGCTCAGGCCCGTGTAAAGCAGGATCCGTTGGATCAGCTTCGGCTTCATAGCGCTTCGGCCCTGCCGATCACTCGGCGCTGGATGAAGATGACCGTTCCGATGATCAACGCCAAAGCGACGCCAATCGTCGCGGCATATCCCATCTTCTGATACGCGAACGCGTTGTTGTACAGGTAGAGCACCACCGAGTAGGTACGCCGGAGTGGCCCACCTCCTGTCATCACGTACGGCTCGATGAAAAGCTGGAAACCGTTGATGGTGGACAGAGTGACGACCAGGATGTGCTGCGGCAGGAGCGACGGCAGCGTCAGAAATCTAAAGCGCTGCCACGCCGACGCGCCTTCGATCTCTATCGCTTCCTGGCAGCTGCGAGGGATGTACTGCAGTCCGGCCAGATAGATGATCACGTAGAACCCGACGTTCTTCCACGTGACCATCACCGCGATCGCCGGCATCGCCGTGCGCGGATCTGTGAGCCAGGGAACGGGCGCCCCTCCCAGCTTCACGATCAGTCGGTTGATCAGTCCGACGTCTGTGGCGTAAAGGTTACTCCAGAGGATCGCGACGACCGCACCCGAGATGACGACCGGCAGAAAGAACGCTGCCCGCCAGAAGGACCGCCCTACGAGCTGGCGGTTGAGGGCGAGCGCGAGGGCGAGCGCTGTGACAATCTGGAGCGGAACATGGATACTGAGAAACACGAACGTATTAGCGACCGCCCGCCAGAATCGCCCATCGTGGAGAAGAAGCTGGATGTTGTCCGGGCCGGCGAAGGTCGGGACCGTTACGAGATCCCACCGCAGAAAGACGAGCACGATGGCGAATGCGATTGGATAAACCGCGAACACGAGCAGAAATGCCGCATACGGCGCCGCCAGCAGTGAACCCGATTTCTGCTCAGCGCGCATTCACCACGTTTCTCGCTTCTGCCGCGGCCTTCTTTACCGCAGTTGCCACTGTAGTCGTCTGGTAGATCGCCGACTCCTCGTACGCTTCGGACAGAATGTCGAAGATCTCGACGACATCTGGATCGATGTCGAGGTCGCGCGAGCGCTCGACGTAGGTTGCGTAGGTCGACAGCGTCGGCCACCGCGCCAGGGCCGCCGTAAATCGCGGATCGGATGCGAGGGTGCGCCGGTACGGAAGCTGACTCGCCTGTTCTATCAGCAATCGGTCAGCGGCCGGCGACGTGAGATAAGCGACAAAGCGCGCCGCGGCGTCGGGATGCTTCGTCGTGGAAAAAATCGCGATGCTTCGCAAATCCGCGAACGCGAATTGATCGGCCGGATCGGTACCGTCCGCGGCAGGCACAGGCGTGACGTTGTAGTGCAAGCCGCGAACTTTGAGCTCGTCGAGCTCTTTCACGAACCAGGGCCCGATGATCTTCATCGCCACCGTTCCATCCATGAACGGATCCCGCCCCAGCGCGAAATTCGACCGGGGGAGCACTCCTTCGGCGAATCCGCGCCGCAGGACATCGAGGGCCGACAGAGCCGCGGCGTTCTCGAAGACGATCTTTCCGTTGTTGACGAGCGTCTTGCCTCCGGAGCTCGCCAGATACAACGGATAGAAATCGTAGAAGCGCTCGTACCACGTTGTCTTGAGCGTGGACCACATCGCCCAACGGTCGAGACGACCGTCGCCGTCCGTATCGCGAGCAAGCTTGTGCCATGCGTTGACCAGCTCGGTGTGGTTGCGTGGCGGCCCGATCCCCGCAGCCTTGAAGAGATCCACGTTGTACATGAGCATTTCTGGATTGGTCTTCCAGGGAAATGCGTAGATCCCGCCGTCGGGCAGACGGAGCGACGCGAGCATCGCGGAATTCGTTCGTTCCTTGAGTCGGGCCGCGGTCGAAACACGATTGTCGAGCCTCACCACGCCGCCTGCCCGGACGAGGCGCGCGAGCAACGCCGATGAGACGTTCGAGCTCACGTCGGGAGTCGCTTTCGCAACTATTGCCGCCAGCAACACTTCTTCGGACGACCGGCCGGCGGGCAACGGCTGCACCCGCACCTGAATGTCCGGGTTCTCCGCGTTCCACTGCGC
>DATCPG010000022.1:0-1554 GCA_036570225.1 Gemmatimonadaceae bacterium
TTTACGCCCTGGGTGTCAGCAGCGCAAGCGGAAGAATGACCTCTTCCGGCGTCACTCCTCCGTGGAGGAACGAGCCACGGTAGCGACTCTGATACTCGCGAAGCTTCGTCGGGTAGACGAAGAAGCAGTCGTTGGTCGCAAGCAGCGTGTTGCCACCCGCGCCGCGGCGGGGAAGCCGAAGGTCGTCCTCATTCGTGAAAAGCAGCGCCTGCTCGGGGCGCTCGGCCCGCAGATCCTCGCCGAACTTGTACCGCAGATTCGACGTGGCGTCGCGCTTGGCGAAGACAGTCGCCGGAGTGTTGCAGTGAATGGAGCCGTGATCAGTCGTGAGGAGTACCGAGATCTTGCGTCTCGAGGCTTCCCTCAGAACGCTGAGCAGTGCTGACCGCTGGAACCACTGCCGGGTGATCTGGCGGAGCGCGATCTCATCCCGGGCGACCTCGTAGAGGATCTGCGATTCGCTGCGACCGTGCGTCAGGAGATCGACGAAGTTGAACACGAAAGCGCTGACGCCTTCGTTGCCGATGGCGGTGCCAAGGTGCCGCTCGAGCTCGTCGGAGTTGGCGGCGGTGGAGATTTTCTGGTAGCGCACCGGGGTCGGGCCGCACAGCTCGGTGAGATGATGCTCGAGCAGCTCTTTCTCGTGCGCGTTGAGCGATTCGTCTTCTCGATCAGAATTACCCCACAAATCGGGCAGGCGCGCTGCAATCTCACCGGGAAAAAGTCCACTGAACAACGCGTTCCGCGAGTACGGCGTGGCCGTCGGAAGCACCGCGAAGTAGTGCGTCGTCTCCACCTCGAAGAACGGCGCGAGCAGTGGCTCGAGCACGCGCCACTGGTCGAGTCGCAAACAGTCGACCACGATAAAAACGGCGGCGCGGTCGCGCTGGAGAATGGGAAGCAGGAACTCGCTGACGATGTCCACCGAGAGCGGAGGCCGGTTGCCCTCGAGATTCTTCAGCCACCCCGGATACTCCGTCTGGATGAACGCCGCGAACTCGCGGTGCATGTCCGGGTACAGCCCGCGAAGCGATTCGTAGAGCCCGGTTTCGCCGGCGGCAGCGAGCTCGACATCCCATCGCATGAGCTCATCGAACCGGTCGATCCACCCGCGCCAGTCGAGATTGCGGTCGCGGTCGAGCTCGATCGCGCGGAAGCGCTCGACAAAACGGCGGGCGATTGCCTGCTGGCGGATCCGCGGGCCCTCGAGAATCTGGGTGACGACACTCAGCACCTGGCGCGGATTGATCGGCTTGACGAGGTAGTCACGGATGTTTGCGCCGATGGCCTCCTTGAGCGTCGCGTCCTCCTCGCTCTTGGTGACCATGACCACCGGAAGGTTGGGAGCTAGCTCGCGGACGTCGCGGTACGCCTCGAGGCCCCGTTTTCCGGGCATCTGCTCGTCGAGCAGCATGATGTCGAAGGGGCGGCGGCGAAGCATCTCGACGGCATCGTCGGCGTTGCTCGCCCACTCCACTTCGTAGCCTTTTGAGCGCAGGAAGATGCGGTGAGACTCCAGAAGCTCACCTTCGTCGTCCACCCAGAGGATGGATT
>DATCPG010000023.1:0-19926 GCA_036570225.1 Gemmatimonadaceae bacterium
GAGTCACTGTTGCTGTTCGCGGCGAGGTTGACCGTCGGCAGCTCACGGTGGAGATAGCTGACCGAGACGCCGGGAACGAGCAGCGATTCCTGGAGGATTCCCACGCGCGCGCCGTAGCCGAACTTGAGTGACCCGCTCGGAACCTTGACGCTCACGTTGCTGTTGTTGAACTCGGGGAGATACGACGCGCTCACCAGGAGATCGACGCCACCCACATTCGTGATGGCCAGGGGAAGTCCCTTGAAGACGCCAATCGCCAACTCGGCGGTCGGCATCGGAAGCAATTGCGTCTTTGTATCGTACTGGCTGCTAACCGCTCCGGTCACAACAGGCGAGACGTTCTGAACCTGCGGGAGGCTTCCTTGAACCGCGTTGACGCGGAGTCCGACAGAGAAATGCCCGAGTCCGCCGAGGCTTCCGGCCTGACCCAGCGTGGCATTGCCACCCGTGATTGCTGCGCCGAGCTGCGGGGCCATGTACTGGAAGAGATCGATCGCCTTCTGACATGCGTCCTGGGTCGCGCGCGTCTGATCGGGAACTCCGAAGCCATTCACGGTGCCCGGCGGGCAACGACCGGTATCAACACCCTGCGCTTCCACCGAAGTCGCGCCAAACGCCACGGCTGCGAACAAAACGAACACACCTGCTTTCATTTGATAATCCTCAAGAGAGTATGACTGCTCCGGATCCGGGCTTGAGAGAGCCGAGCTTCCAACCCGCGACTCCGGCTGCGGAAGCCGCCGACAATACAGCTTTGTCGTCGGCAGGCGCGCAGATGACCACCATTCCTACACCCATATTGAACGTTCGGTACATCTCAGCGGGTTGAACCGAGCCCGCCTCCTGCAGTACCCGGAAAACACGTGGTACTTCCCAGCTGGACGTGTCTATAACGGCGTCCAAAGTCTTCGGCAGCGCGCGATCCACGTTCTCCGGCAATCCACCACCGGTTATGTGCGCCATCGCGTGAACGCGATCGAGCACCGGTTTTAACGCCGCCAAATAAGACCGATGTCCAGCCAGAAGAACGTCTGCGACCACCCCGCCACCACCAGGAAATGCATCGTTCGGTCCGAGCTTCAGTCGATCCTTTACGATCTTCCGCGCCAGCGAGTATCCGTTCGTGTGCAATCCCGAGCTTGGAAGACCAACCAGGACATCGTCGGGCCGCACGCGGTGCGCGCCGAGAATGCGGTTTTCCTCCACATAACCGACGATGAAGCCCGCCAAATCGTAATCCGGAGGGACGTACAAACCGGGCATTTCGGCGGTTTCGCCGCCTATGAGCGAACAACCGTTTTCACGGCACCCGGCTGCCACCCCCGCAACGACTGCCTCGACAACCGCTGGATCGAGCTTTCCAAACGCGACGTAATCCAGGAAGAACAGCGGGAGCGCGCCCTGAACGAGGATATCGTTGACGCAATGGTTGACGAGGTCGCGCCCGATCGTGTCGTGGCGGTTCGCCTCGATCGCAACCTTGATTTTCGTGCCGACGCCATCCGCGCTCGACACCAGGATCGGTTTCTCCAGCCCCGGTGGAATCCTGAACATTCCGCCGAACCCGCCGAATCCGCCGACGACGCCAGACGTGAAGGTGGATTCGACGAGCTTTTTTATCCGATTCTTCGCGGCGTTGGAGGCGTCGAGATCCACGCCTGCGCTTCCGTAGCGAAGCGCATCTTCACTCACGCCGGAAGCTCCTCCTCGAATGCCACGAGCCGGCGCATGTCCTTGACCCGCTGATCGATCTCGGCGCGCGTGACCGTCATCAGGCGCTCGATCGAGAATTTCTCCACCGCGAATGACCCCATCACCGATCCATAGATCACCGCGCGCCGCATGTTGGCCTCGCTCAGATCTCCCGTCGCCGCTAGATATCCGATGAAGCCGCCCGCGAATGCATCGCCGGCGCCCGTCGGATCGAATACGCTCTCCAGCGGGAAGGCCGGCGCAAAGAATATCGACTTCTCGGTGAACATGAACGCGCCGTGCTCGCCCTTCTTGATGATGACGTGTCGGGGGCCGCGCGCCATGATCCATTGGGCCGCCTGCACCAGATTGGCCTTTTCAGTGAGCTGACGCGCCTCGGCGTCGTTGAGCGTCACGAGGTCAACGTGCTCGAGCAGCGCGAGGACGTCGGCGCGGCGACTCTGGATCCAGAAATTCATCGTGTCGCACGCAACCAGCCTGGGTTTGTTCACCTGTTGCAGGACGTCGAGCTGGAGGCGTGGATCGATATTGGCCAGAAAGACGTACGGAGACGAGCGAAGCTTTTCGGGAATCTTCGGGCTGAAGTGCGAGAAAACACCGAGGTGCGTCTCGAGTGTCTCGGCGGAATTCAGATCATGACGGTAGCGCCCGCGCCAGCGGAAAGATGTACCCTCGGCGCGTTCCAATCCGCTGAAGTCGACCCCCCGCTCTTTCAACTGGTCCAGTTTCTCCACCGGGTAGTCGGATCCGATCACCCCGACCACACTCACCTTCGTGAGATGGCTCGCCGACGCCGAGAAGAAGTTCGCGGATCCGCCGAGTACGTCGTCGGCTTTCCCGAATGGCGTCTCCACTGAGTCGAGCGCGACAGAGCCAACAACCAATACCGACATCGATTCCTATTTCGTTGGAGTACTAGCCAGCGCGGCTAATCCTAACCGCGATTGCGTGAGAGGCAATTACATCCTCTCCGGTGAAGTGATTCCCAGAATGCGCATGCCGTTTCGCAGTACAATCTGTGCCGCGCGGGCGAGGGCCAGTCGCGCCCGGGTGATGTCTTCGCTTTGCTCGAGTACGTGATGCTTGTGGTACCACACGTGAGCCAGTCGCGCGGTCTCCAGCAGGTATGTCGCGATTCGATGCGGCTCCAGCGTCTCCGCCGCAGATTCGACCAGCGCGGGATAATCGAGCAGGGCCTTGATCAGCTCCTGTTCCTCGGGTTCTGTGAGCACGTCAAGCGGAGCCCCGTCAGCGGACACCGATGACGGGTCGATCTCTCCCACCCGAAAAATCCCGCACATGCGCGCGTGCGCCATCTGGATGTAGTAGACCGGATTCTCTTCCGACTGCGAGGCTGCCAGATCGACGTTGAAGATGAGCTGCGAGTCGCTCTTGCGCATCAGGAAGAAATAGCGGACCGCGTCGCGCCCGACTTCATTGACAAGATCTCGAACCGTGACGTAGCTGCCCGCGCGTTTCGAGATTTTCACCTCTTCGCCATGCTTCATGACGGTCACCATCTGATGGAGCACATATGCGGGATAATCGGCAGGCATTCCCATATCGAGCGCCTGGAGCCCCGCCCGAACGCGGGTGACCGTGCTATGATGATCGGCGCCCTGAACGTCTATCGCCCGGTGAAATCCGCGCTTCCACTTGGTTACGTGATAAGCGACATCGGGCAGAAAGTAGGTGTAGGTGCCGTCGCTCTTCCGCATCACGCGATCCTTGTCGTCGCCGAACTCGGTTGTGCGGAGCCAGAGCGCGCCCTCGTGCTCATAGGTCTTTCCCGACGCGATCAACAGCCGCACGGTATCGTCGACCATGCCGCCCGTATACAGCGAGGACTCCAGAAAATATTTGTCGAAGGTGACTCCAAACGCCTGGAGATCGAGATCCTGCTCCTTGCGGAGCTCCCGCACGGCAAACTCCCGGACGGTCATTCCCTCGTTGCCGGCCTTGTAGCGCTCGGCAATCTCGCGGATGTACTCCCCGTGGTAGCCGCCTTCCGGGATTTGAGACGACTTCCCTCCCAGCTCGCTGAGGCGCGCGGCAACGCTTGCGGCCAGGTTGTCGATCTGCACACCGGCGTCATTGTAGTAGAACTCCCGCGTCACCTTCCAACCGGTAGTCTCGAGGAGCGTGGAGATCGCGTCGCCCAGCGCGGCTTGTCGGCCATGCCCCACGTGGAGCGGACCCGTGGGATTCGCCGAGACGAATTCCACATTGACGATCTGGCCACCACCGGCACCGCTTTGCCCGTAACGTTCGTCGGCGGCGATGATGTCACCCAGTCCCGACGCGATGACGCCCGCATCGATCCAGAAGTTCATGAACCCGGGCCCGGCGATCTCGATCCGGGAAACTCCAGCGCGTCCCAAATCGATCGAGTTTCGCAGTTTGTCAGCGATGTCCCGGGGCTTCGACCTGAGTGGCTTCGCCAGCACCATGGCGAGGTTGGTGGCCCAGTCGCCGTGTGACGTCTCTCGCGGGCGCTCGAGAAGCGGACTCACATCCTCGGGCGCACCAAGACTACGCGCCGCGCGAATGAGCTCGGCGCGAATCTGTTCGGCCGCAGTCATTCGCCGCCTTTCTCTTTCTTGGATGTTGGCTTCGGAGCCGACCTGGACGAAGCATCAGACTTTGCCGCAGTCGCGGGCTTGGATTCCACACTGGGCTTGCTCTCCGTTTTTCCGCCCGCGTCACTTCCGGATCCAGAATCCGAGCCGGACGCAGAAGGCGCGCTTTCACCCGTTTTTGTGGGGGGCGTCTGCGATTTCTTGCCGTCCTTGCCGTAGTCGGTGATGTAGAAGCCCGAACCCTTGAACACCAGCCCGCCGCCCGCCGAGAGCTGCCGCTCAGCGATGCTTCCGCAGACCGGGCACGCAACTTCAGCGGGCGCGGAACTGATCGAGCGGTAGAATTGTTCGAAATCGTGGCCCTTTGGGCAACGAAACTCGTAGGTGGGCATGTGGGTCTGGGGAGAGATCGAAAGTTAGTCCGCTAGAGAGAGGTGCTCAAGCGTGACACACAGTTATCTGTTGGGGCTATCGGATTGGTCGGATGGAGACTCCGTCGTTTGGCTGACGGGATCCAAGTGTTGAGTTAGAAGTTGGTTGGTTGGTCAGTTGTGAGTGGCTGTCAGTGCCACTGGAGACCACTGACAACTAACAACTGACACACTGCCCACTCAAAACTTGGATCCCCTATAAGAGTCCCCGAACCGTCTAAACCGACGGCCGGTACATTCCCCAATTCTTAGCGAGCGCGGCAGAAATCTCCCCAACGGTTGCCCGCGCTCGAACCGCGTCGATGATGAGCGGCATCAACTGCTTGTCGCTAGAAGACGCGTTCGAGGCTTCCCCCAGCGCCGCCAGGGAGCGCTTCGCCGTCGCCGTATCCCGTTTTTTTCTTACTGCTTTCACGCTTTTGACCTGCGCCTTTTCCAGCGAGGAATAATCGGGTGCCGGTATGGAGAGCGATTCTTCGTCGTCGGCGAAGCGATTCACGCCCACGATCACAGTTTCTCCTGCCTCGACCCGCAGCTGGTGCTCATATGCGCTGCGCGCGATTTCCTCCTGAAAGAATCCGGCCGCAATCGCCAGCTCTGAACCGCCGAGTGCATCGACTTTCTCGATGAGCTCCAGGGCGCGGGCCTCCAGCTCTGTGGTCAGATTCTCGACGTAATAGCTGCCCGCAAGCGGATCCGCCGTATTCGTTACGCCCGATTCAAACGCTACGATCTGCTGCGTACGAAGCGCGAGCGTGGCGGCTTCTGCCGTCGGGAGAGCCAGCGCCTCATCGTAGCCGTTTGTGTGAAGCGATTGGGTTCCCCCCAGCGCAGCCGCAAGACTCTGAACAGTGACCCGCACCACGTTGTTGAGCGGCTGTTGTGCCGTCAGCGTTACGCCACCTGTCTGGGTGTGAAATCGAAGACGCGAGCTGGATTCCGATGCATGAAACCGCTCGCGCATGATGCGCGCGTAGATGCGCCGTGCCGCCCGAAACTTGGCGACTTCCTCGAACAAATCACTGTGCGCGGCGAAAAAGAATGACAGTCGTGGAGCGAAAGCATCTACTTGCAGTCCTGCCTCGATGGCGCGCGTGACGTATGCGATCGTGTTGGCGAGAGTGAACGCGAGCTCCTGCACGGCGGTGGCACCGGCTTCGCGAATGTGGTACCCGGAGATCGATATCGGATTCCAGTTCGGAACCTGCTCCGCGCAGAACCGGAATACTTCCGATATCAGCGCCATGCTCGGCCCTGGCGGATAGATGTACGTGCCGCGGGCGATGTACTCCTTGAGTATGTCGTTCTGGATCGTGCCGCTCAGCTTTTCGCGAGATATTCCCCGCTCCTCGGCGACGACGATGTACATGGCGAGCAGAGTCGACGCCGTCGCGTTGATCGTCATCGACGTGGAAACCTGGTCCAGCGGAATTCCCTCGAGCAGAGCATGCATGTCTTCGACGCTGTCTATCGCGACGCCCGCTCGTCCGACTTCACCCAGCGCGCGCGGCGAATCGGAGTCGAGGCCCATCTGCGTCGGAAGGTCGAATGCGACAGACAGTCCAGTCTGGCCCGCATCGAGCAACAGCTTGAATCGTTCGTTCGTCCTCTTCGCGCTCCCGAATCCGGCGTACTGCCTCATCGTCCACAGACGACCGCGATACATCGTCGGCTGGACGCCGCGCGTGTAGGGCCACTGACCGGGATCGCCAAGATCCGAAGCGTAGTCGAGCTCCGCGTCGCCGGGACGATATACGGTCTTGAGAGGGATTCCGGACGGCGAAAGCCTCTCGCTCGACTCGTGTTTTTTCGCGGGCACCGGCGGCCGCCGGCGTTGTGTCACGCGCCTACCGATCCAACTGGAGAAAGAGAGCTGCCTGACCGATGCTCAGGCCCCAGCATGGCGCGAGCTGCGTCCACGTCATTCTTGCTGCCGATGAATAGCGGAGTACGTTGATGGAGCTCGGTTGGCTGCACGTCGAGAATTCGCTGAGCTCCATCGGTGGCGGCGCCGCCCGCCTGCTCGACGATGAATGCCAGAGGGCTTGCCTCGTACAGCAGTCGCAGCTTTCCCCGCTTGTTCTTCCTGTTGGCCGGATAGGCGAACAGTCCGCCGCCGAGCAGGTTCCGATGGAAGTCGGCGACAAGGGACCCGACGTATCGTGTGTTCATCGGCTGACGGTTTCCGTCCTCCCCGCGGTAATAATTCATGAGATTCTGCACCGGTGCGTCCCACTGGCTGTGGTACGAATCATTCACCGAGAGATATCGCCCGACGTCCGGCGTGCGAATGTTGGGATGCGACAGGAGGAATTCTCCCAGGGAAGGGTCGAGAGTAAATCCGTGCGCGCCCTGGCCGGTGGTGTAGACGAGCATGGTGCTCGATCCATAGATGACGTAACCTGCGGCGACCTGACGACGGCCGGGCTGGAGCATGTCTTCCATCTCGCCGCGGCTTCCGCGCGTGATCTTCCTCACGACAGAGAAGATCGTCCCAACGGGAACGTTGACATCGATGTTCGACGATCCGTCCAATGGGTCGAAGAGCAGACAATATTTTCCGCAACGAAAATTCTCGGGGATGTCGATAATGCCTGGCTCCTCCTCGGACGCCATGGCGCAGAGCCGGCCGCCATGATCGAGCGCCTTGACGATGATCTCGTTAGCCAGAACATCCAGCTTCTGCTGTGTCTCACCCTGAATGTTCTCGAGATCAGTTGCGCCGAGGATGTCCGCCAGGCCCGCGCTGCGCACCTTGTTGGCGATCATCTTAGCCGCGAGCGCCAGATCATACAGCAATCCGGACAGCTCACCCGTGGCCTCGGGATGCAGCTTCTCCTGCTCGATGATGAAGCGCTCGATTGTTACGACGGACGTCGCGGTGTGCTTGACCACTTCAGAGATCCTTGTCGACGGCGTTCTGCGCGAGACGCCGCGCTGAATACTGGCGGGCATCGATTTCGTAGGCGTTACGAGAGTAGCCGTAACGAAGCGACTGCCAAAGATAGCTAAGGGGAAATGTTTTTCGCTGCAAAAACTGGTGGACGTGACGAAGCTCGTGCAAGAGCAGCTCGGCGCTCAACGGCGTCGCGGGCGCAATGAAAACGGTGTTCCATAACGTGATTGCTGCCGCGCTACTCGTCCCGAGAGCCCAACCCGCGATTCTCGCCGGCATGCCTCCCCTGCGGTAGCTCACCTCGGCGAGGTCCGGGTAGATGTCCGTGAACGCGGGCGGCAGATCGAATTTCCGCCCCGCTACCGCCGTGATGAGTCGCGCGCCAATTCCCATTTCTCCCCTTTCGCTTCGACCTCGATTCGAGCGCCGTCGCTGCGGACGACGATGGTGCCTTCTTCGTCCGTCCGCAGAACTTCAGCGCCAACCAGCGCGAGCGCGTGGATGACGTCACCGCTCGGATGCCCGTACTTGTTGCCCGCGCCAACCGATATGACAGCGAGAGCAGGATGGACCGCCGCGAGAAACTCGTCGCTGCTGCTCGTCGAGCTGCCGTGGTGACCGACCTTCAGGACATCCGCGCGCAGCTGGGCGTGATGAGCGAGCAGCCAATCCTCTTCAGGGCTCTCGGCATCACCAACAAGCAGAAAGCGCACCATTCCGTAACGCACCAGGGCGATCGTGCTGGCGAGGTTTGGATCCTTCAGCCCAACCGTCCATACGGAATCGGGCGCCAGGAAAGAAACTGTAACGCCATCGATCTGAATGGAATCACCTGGGTGCACGCGGTGCCAGTCGATGCCCTTCTCCCGCGCAACGGAAAGAGACTTTATGTACGCCTCGGCGCCGCCCGCGAACGCCGCATCCCAATAGCTGCGCGGGTGCATCGCGCTGAGAACGCTGGCGGCGCCTCCCACGTGATCGTTATGTGGATGCGACAAGACGAACGACTCGATAGATCCGCCGCGGCGAAGAACATACGGAATGACCACTCTGCGTCCGGCGTCACTTCCGTTCCAGGCAGGCCCGGCGTCAAACAGCACCCACCGTCCCGCGTCGGTCCTGAGGAGGATTGCATCACCCTGTCCCACGTCGAGCACGTGCAGCTCGACCCCTGAGGTTCGTGCGAGCGGAATCGCCGGGACGACAACCATGAGCGCAAGCGATCCCACCGCGGCGATCGCCGGGCGAGCTGGATATCGACTCACGCAGGCGACTACGAGCGCGACGGCCGCACACGCGGCGAGAACCGCGGTGACGGCGGTTGTCGTAACTGTCATCGACGCGCCCGGGACGGAGGCGGCCGACCACGCAATCCAGTCGAAAGCAAAAAGGAGGGGATGGACCGCCTGTGCGACGAACCGCGCCGCCGATCCGAGTGGACCGAGGAGCAGTGCGAGGAAAAGAACTGGCTGCGCGAGCGTGATCACCGGCGTGGCGATCAGATTCGAGAGCGGTGCGATGAGACTCACACGCCCAAAGACCCACGCGACAAGTGGCGCGGTAACCGCGCAGGCGACGAGAGACGTCATAAGCTCTCTGCCAATGCGCGCGCGCCATCCCATGAGGCGGGTCGACAGGTGCGTCCGCCACAATGATCCCGCCGCGACGAGAGCACACATTCCGAGGACGCTCAGCTGATATCCCACATCCACGACAGTGCGAGGTGCAAAAAGCGGAATAAAGGCCCCGATCGCCCAGGCAGCCCAGGCCGACGTCGGACGCTGAAAAAGGCGGCTGATCATCGTGACGCCGAGCATGGCGGCAGATCGAAGAGCCGGCGGTGGCGCACCAATCACGGCTACATAGACCCCAGTCGCGACGAACGCGCCCAGCAGCGCAACCCGCCGGGGCATGCGGCCAACCTGGAACAGCAGCTCCATTGCGGCAGCGATGACCGCGACGTGAAGGCCCGAAATCGACAACATGTGAATGAGACCCGCGGAGGCGTACCGGTCGCGCATCTCGGTGGGAATCTGCTGCTGGTCCGCGATGAGGAGCGCTCGGGCCAGCGGCGCATCCTCTCCAAAGGTCTCGTCAATCGAACGACCAGCCCGTGTGCGGATTCGTGTAAGCAAGTCCGTAGGCACTGATGCCTTCGAGCGGGAGGTCGGCCGTTCCGGCGGCGGCACTGTGGTCGCGATGATAGCCGCGCCGGCAAACACGAGCGCTAGCCCGGCTCGATCCAACCGGCTCTTCGCCACGGCCACCGCTGCACACACAATGGCGCCGACGACCGGCAGCCACGCGGCTCCGCCGAAGCCGGTGATCAGTCCGGCTGCGTAAGAGAGGTATGTCGCGGTGATGAGGGGCAGGCCGTCTCCGCTCCAGGCTTCATCACCCTAAGATCTCAAGCGGGTGTCGCCACAACCATTCAGCGCGCGACCGAATCGATCCGCGACGCCCAGGGCTGGACCGATGCCTGTTACACGGCCATTGGGAGCGGCGCGCGCTGATCGACCACGTGCCCAATGAAAGTCGATCCGGTCGTGCCGGTAAGCTCCACGTTCAGGTAGCGTCCAATCAGTGATGGATCGCCGGGAATCATTACGACCTTGAAGTCGCGTGTACGGGACTGGAGTAGTCCACCGCGTCGGGCGGCTTTCTCGACGAGCACTTCACGACGCTCCCCGAGGAGTTTGATGTTCCGCTCGCGCGTGCCGCCCCGAACGGTCGCGATCAACCGGGCAAGTCTCTCGCTCGCGACCTCTTCGGGCACCGACTCACTCGCAGGAAACCGTGTGGCGGGCGTGCCGTCGCGCGGCGAGAACTTGAATGTGTACGCGTCATCGAAGCCCACCGCTTCAACCGCCGTCAACGTCTCGGCGAAATCATCCTCGGACTCGCCCGGGAAACCAACGATGATGTCGGTCGTGAGGGAGAGATCCGGAATCGCGGCCCGCAATTCGTCGACGCATTCCAGGTATTCCTCGCGCGAGTATCTCCGCAGCATCCGCTTGAGCGTGCGAGTCGAACCGGATTGCATGGGAAGGTGAACATGCTCGCACACGCTTTCCGTCTCCGCAAGCGCGCGAACGACACGCTCACTGAAGTCGTTTGGGTGCGGGCTCGTGAAGCGGAGCCTCTTCACTCCTGAAACGCTTCCGACCGCTCTCACCAGGTCGGCGAAATCATGCTCGCCATCGAAGTATGAGTTCACCGTTTGTCCGAGAAGCACGATCTCCGAGATTCCCGACGCGACGACAGCTTCCGTTTCGCGCACGACGTCGGCGAGGCGGCGGCTGCGCTCCGGCCCACGCGTCGTCGGTACAATGCAGTAAGTACATCTGTAATCGCAGCCCCGCTGCACCGGGATCCACGCTTTGACGCCCGCGAAGCGGCGCGGAGTGAAATCCTCGTAGTGCTCCTCGAGGTCGAAATCGGTGGCGGTCGTGCGTACGCCTCTGCGAGCGCTCTCGATGAGAGAAGGGAGATCCCGATAGCCATCCGGCCCGATGACCAGGCTCACGTGCTTCGCGCGGTCGAGCAGCTGGGCGCCGAGTCGCTGGGCCATGCAGCCCGTGACGCCGACCACGGCGCCTTGCTTCATGCGACTCTTCATTTCGCCAATGCGCCCAATCACACGCTGCTCGGCGTGCTCGCGAATCGCGCAGGTGTTGATGAGAATGACGTCCGCGCCCTCCGGCTCCGTAACCGATTCGTACCCGGATTCGATCAGCTTCCCGAGCATGAGCTCGGTGTCGCTGACATTCATCTGACATCCGTACGTCTCGATGTAGACGGTTGGGCGTGGAGGCTGGAGCATTGATGCCGGGTAGATGGTTAGCGCGCGCTGAAAGATAGTACTTGGGAGCTGGTTTCCGGGGTCGTCGGGTCCGAAGGAAGCTCGATATAGAAAGAGCTTCCCCTCCCCTCTTCGCTCTTGACCCAGATGCGTCCGCCGTGGCGCTCCACCACCAGCTTGCAGAAGGTCAGGCCGAGCCCGGAGCTACGCGTTCGCGGTGACCTGGGCATCTCCACCTGTCCGAATTTTCTGAAAATCAGATCGTGATACTCGGGCGGAATTCCGGGACCGTTATCGCTGACGGTGAATAGTACGCCGTTCCGTGCTCTCCGCGCGCTGAGCTCGAGATGGACCGGATTGGAAGAGTGGGTGACCGCGTTCTGAATGAGATTGGAAAACACTCGCTTGATCAACCCCTTGTCCCCGGCGAAAATCGGCGCGTCGTCGGCGACGGACACCGAGGCGGTCGTCTTCTCCTGCTGGAATCGGTGTGCCCATTCGTGAACTAGCTCGGCAAGCAAGGCTCCCGGGGCCATTGGAGCAAGCGTAAGGGAGATCCGCGCCTCCTCTATGCGCGCGACCTCGAGGATGTCGTCGATCAGAGCGAGGAGATCTTCCGATTTCGTCTCAGCGTCGCCGATCGCGGCCTTCTGCGGCATCGTCACCGAGCCGAAGTCACCGTCGGCGAGCATCTCCAGCGTCGCTAACACCGATGTGAGTGGAGTCTTGAGATCGTGCACGATCATCTTCATCAGGTCGTCCCGCACCTTTTCAAGCTCGCGAAGCTTGCGGAGGCTGTCTTCCAGCGCGTCCGTTGCTGCCTTGAGCTTGAGCAGGCTCCGTACGCGCGCACCGAGCACGAGACGGTTGTGGGGCTTGGTGAGAAAATCATCGCCGCCGGCCTCGATCCCGCGAACGCGGTCGCTCGTATCGTTGAGCGCTGTGACGAAGATCACTGGAATGCGCGAGGTGCGCGGGTCCCGCTTGATGCGCCGGCACACCTCGAAACCGGTGGACCGGTCGTCGACGCCGAGATCGCCAGCCGGCATCGACACGTCGAGTATGCAGAGGTCCGGATGATGCTCGAAGGCCGCCGCAACCGCAGACGGCCCGTCAACCGCTGTTATCGTGTCGTAACCGAGGCTTTCCAGCTGGTCGAGCAACAGCTCGACGTTCGCGGGAATGTCGTCAGCAACGAGAATTACCTCGGCCTTCGCATTCGCCGCGTCAGCCATATCAGGGGGTCACCCTCAGGCCGAAGCTGAGAATGAGACCTCTCTCCTTGATCCCGGCCCCGGAGCGGGCCGCGTGCTGAATAGCGAAATCGAGGCCGGCGCGCTCGTGCGCGAGCGGAACGCCAAGCCCGCCCATGAACGAAGTCTCGGAGACTTTCTCGCCGTTGAATCCGAACGGTAGCGTGCGGAATCTCGCGCCGGCGCGCATCAGGATCACGCGCTGAAGAACGCGGGGTCCCGAGGCCTCTCCACCGAATGAATAGTCCCAGGAATCGAAGCCCTGCACACTGGCCCCGATCGAGCTGAGAGAGCTCCAGTTGTCGTGCGCCACGCGCGCTGAGATGTTTGCGCCCGTGATTCCGTCGTAGCTCACCGACGCTGAGTAGTGGTCCGGAAGGCGCCCGCGTCCGATCGTGGTATCGCTAGACGCGGCTGTGAGGTCGCCGCCCTTTCTCCCGGCTATTGCAAACCCAATCACCCGCGACGGATGAAACTCGAGCCCGGCTGATGCGGCAAAACCCGTGAAGCTTATCCGCGCTGTTTGGGAAGTACTGGAGTACTTGGCGCTGTCGGGAAAGAGCTGCGACAACGTGACACGATTGCTTCCGCTGAAAACGTGCACGCCGACACCGAGACGCACCTTTGGACTTCCCGACCATCCGAGCGCTAGTCGAACGTCGTTGATGGCGCCGAGCACCTTGTTCAGCTCGGTCTCGTTGACGCTGTCCAGCCCAACGAGCTGCCTGCGCACAAGACTGGTCTCCGACGAGCGATCGAGGAAAGTCGCCGAGCTCAGGCCGAGAGCCCACTCTGGTCCCATGGGCAGAATGCCCAGGATCATCGGAAAGCGCGCAGTCGTAGTGTTGGCGCTACTCGATCCGGCTGTAACCCTCCTGAATTCCGGCGAATACTGAAAGAAGAGAGCCGACGCGCCTACTCCCGCAATCGAAGCCGGCGACACGAGGCTCAACGCGTCAAAGTCGCCGAGCGCGCCACCCATGCCCTCGGCCCTCGCGCTCATCTCTCCGGTTGGATAGCCGAGGCCCTGAGTGCTGAGCGCTCCCTGCGCGTCTCCGCGAGAGACAATCATTATGCTCGCCAGCACTGCGACGATCAGTGTGCGCATTACGGGATCCCCAAAGGAACGCGATTAGTGTAACTGATTCTGAGACGCGGGCGAAGGAGCGACAGTGCTTCCTCGCTCGAGGAGAATCGTATCTCGAGTGGAGAATCGCCCTCGTTGAGCGTCTTGAGCACAATCGCGCGCGGAACTGTATCAGGTGATTGCGTGCGCCATATCGGAAAAGCCTTGACGAGCTCGATTTCTCTCAGACCCGAGCTGCCGGGCGTGATCCTTACGGTGTCGAGAGTGATGTCGGCCACGATCTGGGCAGCCTTTGTGGGATCAGTGACAGCCCTCCCTGCGAGAACGAGCGAGGGAAGAATGAGCACAGTATCAGTCGGGTCGAGCAACGAATTGGGAATCTGATTCAGGAGGAGCGTAGCCCGAACGACCGTCGTGGAGTCGATGATGTTGAGCGGAATGGAGAACCGCAGGTAAACCCGGCGTGGTGGAAGCCCACCGGCGTTGAGATCCGTCGGAGGTCCGGGCGGCGGGCCCTTCGCTATCGCGGTGTAATCGGACAGATGGTAGGCGACAACCGCCTCGTCGGCGGGTGTGTGCGAGAGCGGGGACACCACCAGCGGAGCTGTCGCAGTATCGGGGGTTGCGCGGAACGAGAGTGTCGGCGGCGAGCCACCTTCGGTCGAGCTGATGCTCATCTGCGACGAGCCCGGAGCGACAGCGCGGAGTCCAATCCTCAATTGTGCATTGCTCTTGATCTTCCCAAGGACGACGGAGTTGGAGATGTAATAGCGGACTGTGTCCTTGAGGTCAGGGCGAAGGAACGTCTGCGATGAGATAAATCGGTCGGGACGAAAAAGAGCGAGGACCGCGGCAGTGGAAGTGTCGCTCGCCGTGGTGTCAACGTCGTAGGCCTCGATGGTCACTTCCCCGCCCTTGATCGAAAGCGTGTCGATGTGGAGCAGAATAAAAGCGCTGTCTACGCTCGTTATCGGCCGGGCCGTATCACTGGTCGGCGCAAAAGTGATCGGCAGAGAGTCGTAGCGGAGTATTACGCGCGCATCGAGCGTGTCGCCCCTGGCCGCGAGGAACAGTGCGGGCTCAGTCCCCAACCCCGAGAGCGCCGGGACCGTGGTGTCGATCGCCACCGCGTCGAGGGTGATGTTCTGGACGTTGCCGCCGACTGGCGGACATAGCACCGAGCAGACGCCGGAGCTATCTAGATTCTCCGAGCACGATGCGAAAGAAATGAACAACAACGCGGTCGCGAGCGAGCGCAACAGCAATGACGAAGACTTCACTACATCCTTCCACGTGATTGGTTCAGCACGAAGGCGTGTGGGAGCAGCTCCTTGAGCGTCCACGAGGCTTCCTTTCCATCGCGCGTGTAGCTGGAGACCCTGATATTCGGCGCAAACTCGTTCAATACCTGCCTGCACGCCCCGCATGGAGGGGTCGGCTCCCTGTCGTCCGATGCGATCGCGATCTCGTCGAATTCAGTCAGCCCTTGTGAGACAGCAGAGGCCACCGCAAGGGTTTCCGCGCAGATTGCCAACCCGTACGCGGAATTCTCCACGTTGCAGCCGGTAATGAGCTTGCCATCCCGCGTCAGCAAGGCAGCTCCGACCCGAAACTTCGAGTAGGGAGCGTGCGCGTTGTCCAGCGCACGCATGGCTGCCTCCCTGAGGGAAGCTTTGGTTTCCGATTTCGTCGCCATCAGACGATCAGCTCTGTCAGAAACGATTTCCCACGACCTCTGAACGAAAGGCCGAACCACTCCGCGATCGTCGCGCCGAGGTCGGAAAAAGTGTCACGGGTGCCGAGGTCGCGGGGCACGACACGCATGCCTCCCACCAGGAGGGGGACGAACTCGCGAGCGTGGTCCGAAGATGGAGTGGTGGGATCGTTGCCGTGGTCGGCCGTGATGAACAGCAGGTCTTCCTCTTTGAGCCGGGATGTGATTGAGGGCAGAGCTGCGTCGAATTCGCGCAGCGCACCATAGAACCCCGCAACGTCGTTGCGGTGCCCGAACAACTGGTCGAAATCTACTAGGTTGGCGAAGAGGAGCCCACTTTCCGCGGTCGATAGCCAATTCTTGATGCCGCGGATACCCTCGGCGTTCGAGGCTGTGTGCGTCGACGTAATCGAGCGCCCCGCGAAAAGATCGTCGACCTTCCCGACTCCCGCGCGCGGAATTTCCGCCTTTGCGAGCGCATCGAGCAGGGTCTCAGATGGCGGCAACAGAGAATAGTCGCGACGGTTGGCCGTGCGGGTGGGGGTGCCGTTCTCGACCACGAAAGGTCGTGCTATCACTCGGGACACGTCGTGAGGAGGCACGAGCATCGCCCGCGCTGTCTCGCACGCGCGATACAGCTGTGTCAGTGGAATCACAGCTTCGTCCGCGGCGATCTGGAAGACGGAGTCCGCGGATGTGTAAACGATCCACGCTCCGCTCGCGCGCTGCTCGGCGGCGAAGCGATTCATCACATCAGTTCCGCTCCCAGCCACGTTTCCGATCACGCCACGACCCGTCTCACGGGCAAATCTCTCGGTCAAATCTCTCGGGAATCCGTTCGGGTACGTCGGGAACGGACGCTCGAGGTGCACGCCGGCGATCTCCCAGTGACCGGTGGTGCTGTCCTTACCCGCCGATGCGGGGCGCATGCTGCCCCACGCGCCGGCCGCGTCTCCTCGGCGAACGAGCCCCTGCAGGCCTCGAATATTGCCCAGCCCGAACCGCTCGAGTCGCGGAAGCGTAAGGCCTCCGCTCGCCTTCGCTACGTTACCGAGCGTGTCGCTTCCAGTGTCACCATAGTCGGCAGCGTCTGGCGCTGCGCCGATGCCGACGCCGTCCAGGATGATGATGACCGCGCGCTTCATGGCTTCGGGCCCGTGTAAGACTTCTCGACCCGGGATCTCAGGCCAGTGAGAAGCTCGTACGGAGACATGCTCGCGGCGTCGGCGACTCGCTCCACGGTGAGGACGGTATTCCCGGAGCGCCCGATCAGCGTGACCACGTCGCCGACTTCACACTTCACTGTCGTCACATCGATCATCGTCATGTCCATCGTCACGCGCCCGGCGATCGGCGCGATCGTGCCTGCCACCAACGCCGAGCCAACCTGGCTGAGGGATCGCGGATACCCATCCGCATATCCGATCGCCAATGTGGCAATGCGCGCGGGCCGCTCGACGCGAAGCGTCGCGTCGTAGCTGACGGTGTCGCCGGCCTCGAGGTTGCGAATCTCCACAATCGGAGCACGCAAGTGGACGACCGGCTCGGGCTGAATGTCCGCGGTGCTTCCACTCCCAACGCCGTAGAGGAAAATTCCCGGACGTATGAGGTCCCACGCGCTTCGATCTTTTCGCGCGATTGCCGCACTGTTGTCGGTGTGCAGCAACCGCGGGCGAGAGGGCAAGCGCGAGATGGCTTCGCGAAAAAGTGTCTCCTGCGTCGCCATTGTCCCGTCGTTGAGCTCGGCCGAATGAAAGTGCGTGAACGCACCTTCAGGCGGTGCGAGGGACGTCAGCTGCGCGATCTGATGGATCTCGCGCCACGGTATGCCGGCGCGGCTCATCCCAGTGTCGATTGCCAGATGCCAGGCGCCACCGCCCGCGCGCAACCACGCCTCGATCTCGTTTGGGTAGCCGAGTGTCGGCGTCAGTCGTGCGGTGCGAGCGCGAAGCAGATCGGCATTCAGGAGCGGCGTGAAGACCACTATGGGCCGGGATACACCGAGGTCGCGCAGCTCCTCGCCCTCGACAACTGTCGCCACGCCATAACCCCATGGCTCGAGCGGCTCGAGAGCGCGCAACGCTGCCTTCGCGCCGAGACCATAGGCGTCCGCCTTGATCATCGGCAGGAGAGGCACTCCCGCGCGGCGCGCGACCGCGGCTCCATTACGCTGCAACGCGCCCAGATCGATCTCGACCAGGGCGCGAGCTAATGTCTGCTTCATTGACGCTTCATTTACGATTCGGGTAGTATACGCCGGACCCCAGATCCCTTCAAGAAAACGAGCTTAACGCGCGTCATGACTCATGGATAAGACACATTCGCTGAACGATACGCTCACGCTGATGCGCGACCTGCGGAAACGGTGCGAGTGGGACGCCGCACAGACGCACGAATCTCTTCGACCATACCTGATCGAGGAAGCAAACGAGCTCGACGACGCGATCAGGCTCGAGGACGACAAGTTGATGCGCGAAGAGCTGGGCGATGTGCTGCTCCAGGTACTCTTTCACTCCGTCCTCGCCGAAGAGCGAGGCGCCTTCGATTTCGCAGCGGTGGCGGAGGGGCTCATCACCAAAATGAAGGGGCGACATCCGCATCTGTACGGCGACGCCGCGAAGGAGCCGTGGGAGCGAATGAAATCCAAGCATCGGAAGAGCATTGCGGACGGTCTTCCTGCGGCGCTGCCCGCGCTTCATCGCGCGCACCGGCTTCAGGACCGGGCAGCCGGAGTCGGCTTCGACTGGCCGGATGTCGACGGCCCCGCGAAAAAGGTTGAGGAAGAGCTCGAAGAAGTGCGTGCCGAGCTGATCAAGTCACCACCTCCCAAGCCAGGCGCGCCGCCGTCGTCGTCCGAGCGTCACTACGCCCTCGAGGAGGAGCTCGGCGACCTCCTGTTCGCCGTGGTCAACCTTTGCCGCAAGGCGGGAGTGCACGCATCGATCGCGCTCGACAAGGCGAACGCGAAATTCGAGCGGCGGTTTCAGGAGATCGAGAGACTGGCGAAGGAGCGAGGGATCAACGTCGCGACCGCGGGATTGGAAAAACTCGACGCGCTCTGGGACGAGGCCAAAAAAGCTCCAGATTCTACAGCGACTTGACGCTGGCTTCGATTTCCGCCGCCGCGAGAATTCCCCGCTCTACGTAGATGGGCCGGACATGCGCCCTCAATGTCGGAAGTCTCAGCGCGAAAATGGCCGCGGCTATGAGGCAAGCGACTCCGCCTAGCGTAATGGTCCTCATTGGACCGATGTGGTCAGCGACGAATCCCGCCAACAGGCTCCCCAGCGGCGCCGTGCCGAGGAATGCCATCGTATAGAAGGACATCACTCTGCCGCGCATATCGTCCTCGACGATCGTCTGCAGAATCGTGTTGGTCGATGCCATCACCACCATCATCCCGCCGCCAACTACGGGCAACACGAGGAGCGAGACCGCGAGCTGGCGCGAAAATGAAAAAGCCAGGAGACCTGCACCAAACGCGGCTGTCGCTGTAACCATGACACGGCCCAGACCGAGCACGGTGCGCCGGGAAGCGAGATAGAACGCCCCGGCGAGAGCGCCGAGCCCTGACGCTGTCATCAGATATCCGAGCGTGTGCGGCCCACCATGCAGAACGTTGGCGGCAATCGCCGGCATGAGCACCGTGTAGGGCATCCCCATAGTCGCGACCAGCGCCAGGAGAAAAAGGGAGTCCCGAACCGGCGGAAATCTGCTGACGTAATGGAACCCGGTGCGAAGCTCTTCGAGGAGCCTTGTTTCCGTCGTGCGCGATGCGGATCGCTCCAGCCGCATTGCGATGAGCGACGCGAGGACGGCGAGGTACGAGATTGCGTCCACCGCAAAGCACCAGCCCTCTCCGGCGATTGCGATCAGAACGCCGCCGATGGAAGGGCCAATGATCCTGCTCGCATTCACCATCGACGAGTTGAGCGCAATCGCATTGGGAAGATCTGCGCGGTCCGAGACCATTTCCACCACGAATGCCTGTCGCGCCGGCGTGTCGAACGCGTTGATAATCCCCTGGACAACCTGGAGGACGAGGATGTCCGCGACCGTGATGATTCCGGCGAAAGTCAGCACCGCGAGAGCGGCCGACTGAAGCATCGACAACACCTGCGTCACGACCAGAATGCGGTGCCGATTCCATCTGTCGACCAGCACTCCGGCGAACGGAGCAAGAACGAGCGTCGGTATCTGTCCGAAGAAGCCGACGACGCCGAGCAGGAATACGGAATGTGTTAGACGATAGACCAGCCAGCTCGTTGCGATGCGGGTGATCCACGTACCGACGAGCGATACGGTCTGGCCACTGAAGAAGAGCCGGTAGTTACGATGCCGGAGGGCGCGCGTAAGGTGCGTCGCCACTCATTCGCTCTCCTCTTCGGCGTCGTCTCCATGTTCGACGATGTCGCCGGGCTTGAAGAGAATTCCCTTGATCACCTCACGCC
>DATCPG010000024.1:0-1775 GCA_036570225.1 Gemmatimonadaceae bacterium
GTTCTGCGCTGTTTGCCGCGAAGAAACGGTCTGTTCGCAGAGGAGATGACGCACAGTGCGGAGGATTCTTGTTTTCCTTGCTTCATTCGCCCCCGTCTGCTCACGGGATCAATAGGACCTCCTGGAAGATGGTGTTGTCGCGAAGTGATAGTGTCCCCTCCTGAGCGAAATAGAAATGTCCCCTAAGCTGATGACCTCGAAGGGGGTCATCGTTTGGGAAGGACATTGATGAGTGCAAGAGAGTTGACACGGGTGGAGGTGTTGAGCCGCGTGAAGGCGGGGACACTGAGTTTGGGATCGGCGGCGACGTTGCTGAGCGTGAGCTATCGCCAGGCGAAGCGTTTGGCGCGGCGGTATCGGGCGGAAGGGGCGAAGGGATTGAAGCACCGGAGCGCGGGGCACGCGTCGAATCATGCGCGGCTCCCGGCCGAACGGGAGCGGGCGTTGGCGCTCGTGCGGGAGAAATACAGCGGGCCGGTGGACGTGCGGTTTGGGCCGACCCTGGCCGCCGAGCATCTGGCGAGTGAAGACGGCGTCACGGTCCATCACGACACGTTGCGGCGGTGGATGTTGGCGGCGGGGTTGTGGAGCCGCGCCCGCAACCGCGCGCCGCATCGCCAGCGCCGGGAGCGCAAGGCGCATTTCGGCGAGCTGGTGCAACTCGATGGCAGTTTCCACTTGTGGTACGAGGCGCGCGGCCCGCGCGGCTGCCTGATGAACCTGGTCGACGATGCGACCAGTCGGACGCTCGCGCGGCTGGGGGACGAGGAAACGATCTGGGCGGCGGCTGATGTGTTGCGCCGGTGGATCGAGGCGTACGGCGTGCCGCTGGCGCTCTATACGGATTGGAAAAATGTCTATGTGCGGGAGCCGAATGCGGAGGAGCAGGTCACGGGGGCCGTGCCTCTGACGCAGTTTGGCCGCATGTGCGCGTCGTTGGGGATTCAGATCATCGCCGCGAGCTCGCCGCAAGCCAAGGGCCGGGTCGAGCGGAATCACGGGACCCATCAGGATCGTCTCGTGAAGAAACTGCGGCGGTTGGGGATCGCGGACGCGACCGCGGCGAATGCCTTCTTGGCCACGACGTATTTGTCGGGTCACAACCAACGGTTCGCCGTCGCGCCGGCCTCGGCCGAGGACTTCCATCGGCGCGTCCCCAGTCGGACGATGCTCGATCGGGTGTTCCAGCTCGAGGAGGAACGCGTCCTCTCGAATGATTGGGTGGTGCGCTATGACACGCGGTACTTTCAAGTGGCGCGGCAGAGCGGGCACGCACCCGCCCGGAGCACGGTGCTGGTGCGTGAAGCGCAAGACGGGGCGATTGAACTCCGTTATCGGGGGCGCCTGATGCAGTGGACTGAGATCGCCGCACCGGTCAAGCCCATGCCGGCTCCTGTGCGTGCGCCGCTGTCCACCGCCCCGCATCGGCCCGCTCGGCCGAGCGCGGACCATCCGTGGCGGCGCGACACTCGCCTGATCGATCGGGAGCGCGCGCTGAGCCGGGCGGCCCAGCTGTGAAGAGCCTGTGGAAGCTGCCGGAGCCGTGGACGCGAAGAGCGCGCGCCCACCGCTCCTTGGAAAACTACAGAACAGTTTTCCACGAGCTTCCACAGGCGTCGTCTTCTTATTCGGGGGAAGGGGACATTTCTATTTCGCTAAGAACGGGGACATTTCTATTTCGCCTTGACACGTTTGGTGCGCGCGCCTTGAGCAATCGACATGCCATCGACTAAAATGCGGCCAAACGACCGTTTCATTCAATCGATAGTAGTGCT
>DATCPG010000025.1:0-7817 GCA_036570225.1 Gemmatimonadaceae bacterium
GGCTGGAGCCGCTGGACACGACGGTTGCACGGCTGACACGGGGCTCGGAGAGGCGATAGTGGCTCTGCCCGGCTGTGAGGGCCGCGAGCGCGAGCGCAACGGCCGAGAGTGTGATTCCTTTCATTGGAATGTCCTCGGGAAATAGTTGACTGCCGGGCGACAGTGGCAAACGCGCGCCGGGGACACCGATCAGGAGAGAGAAACCCTTGAAAAAAACTCGTTTTGCTGTCGCCTGTGTGGCCGCAATTGGCGTTGCCTGTAACTCGCCGGCGCCCTCCCCGACAACGGCTCCCGCCGTCGCGCGCGTAGTCGGCTACCTCGCATCGTGGGGTGTAACCAGCAAGGGAACGCACATCGCAGACCTGCCCGCCCGCGACCTCACTCACATCTTCTACGCGTTCGGTGATGTTCGTTCCGATGGAAAGGCCGGCGTGGAGAATCCGGGCACAAACTTCGATGAGCTCGCGCGACTGAAGTCGCGGTTCCCTCGTTTGAAGCTGGCTATCTCGATCGGTGGCTGGACCGGATCGGGAAGATTCTCTGACGTCGCGCTCACGGATGCGAGTCGCCGGCTATTTGCGGAATCGGCGATCGATGTATTCATCCTTCAGCATCCGGGTCTCTTCGATGGGATCGACATCGACTGGGAGTTCCCCGTCGCCGGCGGCATGACCGGGAATGTCGAGCGTTCGGCCGATCGCGAAAACTTCACACTGCTCCTCGCGGAGCTGAGGCGGCAGCTCGACGCCGAAGGTGTGCGGAATCATCGGCACTACGAGCTGACCATCGCCGCGTCGGCGCGCCCGCAGGAGATCGCCAACCTCGAGATATCGCGCATTGATCCGCTGTTGGATTTCATCAACGTGATGACGTACGACTATCACTCGGGTCCGGGCACGACGAATTTCAACGCTCCATTGTACGCTGCCAGGGGAGACCCGACGCCGGGACTCAATGTCGATGCGTCCATGCGCGCGTTTCTCGACGCCGGAGTCGCACCTGACAAGCTGTTGGTTGGCGTCCCCTTCTATGGTCACGGGTATGGGGATGTGCAGAACGTGAATGGCGGACTCTTTCAGCGAGGCAACGGTACACCGATTGGATGGAAGGAGACTGGTGGTGACTGGCGCGTTCTTGCCCAGACCCGTCTACGGGATCCTCACTACGTGCGTCATTGGGAAGAGAGCGCACAGGTGCCATGGCTGTACGATTCGACGACGAAGACCTGGATCAGCTACGACGACCCGCAATCCGTGGCAGCAAAAGCTCGCTACGTCCGTGAGCATCATTTGGGCGGCGTAGTCATCTGGGAGCTGGGCGGCGACGACGGAGAGTTGATGCGCGCGATTGCCGGACGTTGACGCTCCGCATTCGCACCCGCGTTCGCTAACTTCACAGCGAGATGCCGACGCTTACACCGCACGACAACCCACGGCTACAGGCGCGCCCCGAGGACCTCCCGCTCCACGAGGATGTCCGCTGGCTGGCCGCGGCACTGGGCCGCGTAATTCAGCGTCTGGAGGGACAGGAGTCTTTCGAGATCGTCGAGCAGTTACGTGTGGCGACCCGGGCACGACGTCACGGGCAACGCGATGCCCCTTCACTCGAGGATCTGCTTCGCAGGATCGAAGGCTTGAGTGTCGAGCAGTGCGCTATGGCCGCGCGCGCGTTCACACTCTTCTTTCTCCTGATCAACACCGCGGAGCAAACCCATCGCGTCCGGCGTCGAAATACATACCTGGGGAAAGGCATGAGCGTTCTTCAGCCGGCATCCGTACGCTGGTCGATGCGGAGGCTGCGCGAGATGGGCCGCACCGCCGACCAGGTCGAAGCCGCGATGCTCACGCTCGACGTGCGTCCGGTTCTCACCGCGCATCCTACCGAATCGACGCGCAGCACTCTGCTGGGATTGCAGGCGCGCGTGGCCGACAAGCTTCTCGCGCGCGAGCGCGCGCCCGCCGATGAAGCAAGGCTGATCGAGCAGGAGCTGGAAGGCGAAGTGGAGCTGCTCTGGCTCACGAGTGAAGTCCGCCAGGACCGCCCAACCGTGCTCGACGAAGTCAGCTCGGCGCTCTGGTATCTCGAGACACGATTGCTCGACGCTGGCGCACATGTCCATTCCGCGCTCGCCATCGCGTTCGAGGAGGAATTCTCCCGCTCGGCGGATGCGTTCCGCCACGCGGTCCCGCTGCGTTGGGGGACCTGGGTCGGCGGGGATCGCGATGGAAATCCATTCGTCACGCCGGAGATCACGATCGCCACCGCGCGGCGCGCCACTCACGTGATACTCGGCAGATACCGGGAGTCGCTCGACGACCTGGTCCAGCGTCTCTCGCTGTCGGCGGAATTCACGCCGCCCTCGGCAGCATTGATGCGATCGATCGAAAGCGAGAAGCATCTGTTGCCGGATGTATGGAAGAAGAATAAAAAACGGAACGCTGATGAGCCGCTTCGGCTCAAACTGAGCTTCATGTCGGCGCGGATCGAGGCGACGCGCCGCCTCGTTGCATCGCGCGATGCCGGACGAGTGCGCAAGGAACCGGCAGCTTATCGGGATGTGAGTGCATTCGATCGAGATCTTACTCTGGTGCGGGAGTATCTGAATGGCGCGGGCGCTATTCAGGCGTGTCGCACCAGTCTCGATCCGTTCATGGCTGGAGTACGGGCGCACGGATTCCATGGGTTCATGATGGACATCCGCGACCACGCCGAAGTGCACGCGGCGGCGGTTGCCGAGATTCTCGCGCGGGGGCAGCCTGCTGGACCGGACGGAAATCGACTTCGAGCCGTTCTGCTCGGCAAATCCCGTCGACGCACGGGAGAGTCTGGCGTCTCAGCTGAGACCCGGAAGGTGTTGGATACTTTTCGCGCGATCGAAACGATTCAGGGAGAAGCCGGAGAGCAGGCGGCATGTACGTATATAGTTTCGATGACGCGTTCAGCCGATGATCTTCTGCGCGTGCTGGTCCTCGCCCGCGAAGTTGGGCTGGTAGATCTTTCCGGCAAGAAGCCAAGATCGCGTCTGGATGTCGTGCCCTTGTTCGAGACGCTCGACGATCTCGATCACGCACCACTCGTGATGGGAGCGCTGCTCGACGACCCGGTGTACAAGCGACAGCTCGAGGCGCGCGGACGCAGGCAAGAGGTGATGATCGGCTACTCGGATTCGGGAAAAGACGCCGGCATCATTTCCTCGTCGTGGGGCCTGTATCGCGCGCAGGAGTCACTCTCCGATCTGTTTCGCGACGCGGGCGTGCAGTTGCGGCTCTTCCACGGCCGGGGCGGTAGCGTCGGTCGCGGTGGAGGCTCGCCGGTTTATCGCGCGCTCGCCGCCCTTCCACCCGGAACCACCAATGGGCGCATCAAGATCACCGAGCAGGGAGAGATCATCTCGCAGCAGTTCGGATTGCTGCCGGTGGCTGAGCGGAGCGTCGAGGTCACTACCGCCGGGACACTCCTGCATGAGTTCACGGACTGGCGGGAGAAGGTCGAGCCGCACGAGGTCGCCGAGTTTCGGGACGTGATCGAGAGACTCTCCGAGAAATCGCACGCCTTGTATCGCGAGCTCGTCCACGACAACGACGCGCTCTTCCGGCTCTTTCGCGTGGCCACTCCAATCGATGAGCTCGCCAACGCGCGGTTCGGATCGCGACCGGCGTATCGTCCGGGAGCGAAGGCGGGCATCGACGGGATTCGCGCGATACCCTGGGGATTCGGGTGGACCCAGATCCGCCTCATGCTCACCGGCTGGCTCGGAGTCGGCACTGCTCTCGGGGAAGAGATCCGGTCGCGCCAGGGATTGGCTCGGCTTCAGAAGATGGCGCACGTTTGGCCGTTTCTCGACGACCTCCTGGCCAAGGTGGAGATGGTCTGCGCGAAGACGGACATCGACATTGCGCGGATGTATGTGGCGGACCTGGGCGGGGACCTGAAGCTGTTCGAAACTCTGGTTGGCGAATTCGAGCGCGCCGTGGAGGCTCTGCTCCTCATTCGCGGTCACCGTCAGCTGCTCGATGACACTCCGGTCCTACAGGCGGCGATCGCCCTCCGGAATCCGTACGTCGATCCGTTGTCGCTGCTTCAGGTTTCGCTGCTGCGCAGGAAGCGCAGCTCAGGCGACCTGGACAAGAAGGCAAAAGAGAAGATCGACGATGCGCTGGCCACTACTCTGAGTGGTGTCGCGCAGGGACTACGCAATACGGGCTGACGGCAATAACGGATCATCGAGAAGCTCGCGCGCCTTTCCTGTGATCGTCTGGTAGCACTCGCAGGAAACCTTCTTCAATCCGTCTGCATCCGATATCGAGACCTTGCCGTAACGGTGCTCGATCAGCCCCTGTCGCTCCAGAGCCCCAATCGCCACGGTCACTCCGGGTCTGCGCACCGCGAGCATCTGGGACAGGAACTCCTGAGTCAGACTGAAATCCCTTCGGCCAACGGCGTCCGCGGTGAGAAGGAGCCATCGCGCACACCGTTGCTCGATCAGGTGCATGCTGTTGCACGCGGCGGATTGGGCCACTACCTCGTTCGCGAACTGAGCGTAGCGGTGGAGCAGGAGGTTGAGCTCGGGGGCGATCTTCAGCAGAGAGAGGAAGTCTTTGGGAGAGATCTGGTAGAAATCCCCTTCGACCTGGCAGATCCCCTTGCAGCGCGCGACGGTCATTCCGTGAAAGAGCGGGAGACCCATGAATCCCTCGCGCCCCACGGTCATCGCTTCGAGCGTGGTGCCATCCTTGAGCACCGTGACGAGCGATCCCATTCCAGTCAGCGGAAAAAGGACACGCTCAAACGGCTCGTTCGCCTCGAATAGAGTTTCCCGCAAAGGCGAGCTGATCCGCTCGGCTCGCTCTTCGAAAGCGGCGAGCTCGGTGGCCGGCAATCTGGCGATGATATTGTTCTGGACCGCGGTGGGACGGCTAATGCCGTTTCCACTGGCGTGGCCGGATGGACCCGACTTGGTTTTCATGCGACTCTACCTTGGCTGGGAGGCCAGAAGGTCGCAGACTAGAGGGTTGCCCGTAGCGATCTGGTTGTGTAATGCACGCTACCCAAAAGGGATAGCCGATGCAAGGAAGAAATCCAAAAGCATTTCGCGCTGTTGAGCGCGTGCGGCCCGTGATGTGCGGTGACCGACGATTTTCCTCACACGCGTACCAAGTTGGAACCAGAGAAGGTCTACACAGATTCCGCGCTCTTAGAGCTACACGCCCTCCGTGAGAAACAAGTGCGCGAAGAGATAGCCACGCGTCTCCGCTGCGTGTGCGGCGATTTCTCCCCGGACGATTTTGACCGGCTCGTTCAGAAAATGGCCGAACGTCAGCTGAGGGATGAGCGCCAACCGGTGTGGTGATCAGCGGTCTGCGGCTTCGGGAATGATCTCCTCGGACTGGATGCAGTAGGGATTCAGCCCGGTGTCATAGCCTGAACGATCGCGTGAAACCACGGCGTGCGCCGGATCGAGTCCAGATCGGGATCATTCGCCATCGACTCCCTGTGCCCGAATCCGTTGCGAACCGCGCGCTCGAGGTGCGCCAGCGCGTCCTCGCGCTTGTCCATCAACGCGTACATGCACGCGACGTTGTAGAGTATTAGCGGGTCGTCGGGCTCGATCGACAGCGACATCGTCGCGAACTCCAGCGCTCGTGGGATGTTTCCGAGCTTCATCAACGTCGTCGCGCCGAGATTGTATGCACGCGCGTGATCCGGGTCTATGTCGAGTCGTTGCTCGATCAGCTTCACTGCTCTCCGCCTCGCCGCGTTTGCTTCGGCTCGCATTCCCATCCCGGCGTAGGCGCCGCCGAGAAACGCAGGAGCCTGGAAGTTGTCCGGCTCCAGCAGCGCGGCCCGCTCGAGCATCTTCACAGCCTCGGAGTGGCGTCCCTGATACATGAGGGCGCGCCCGTAGAAATAGTAGGCATCGAACAGCTTGGGGTCGAGCCGTATTGCCTCCTCGAACTCCTTTTCGGCCTCGACGAGCTTCTTGGCCGTCCTCAACGCGAACGCCCGAGCGAGATGTGCCTCCGCGAGGTCCGGAGCCAGCTCCAGTGCTTTGCGGCTTGCTACATCCGCCTGCAGTGAGTTGACGTCTCTGGAATCGAAGTAGATGTAAAGGAGAGAGCTTGCGATGGCGACCTCGGCGTACGCGAGCGCATACTCCGGTTCGGACTCGATCGCTTTCTCGTACATCTGTACTGCGTACTCCAGGCTCTTTCGCCGGTGTTCGTGAAAGAACTTGCGGCCGCGCAGATAGTACTGGTACGCGTCGATGTCGACCGTGCGCACCTTGCCCATCGCGAGCTTTTCGCCTTCGCTCAGAATGACGCGCAGCGACTTGACGATGGCCTGGGCGATGTCGTCCTGGATGGCGAAAATGTCTTCCATCTCGCGATCGTACTGTTCGGCCCAGAGGTGATAGCCATCGGCGGCGTTGATGAGCTGCGCCGTGATGCGAAGCTTGTTGCCAACCTTCCTCACACTTCCTTCCAGAACGGCCGACACCTTGAGCTTGCGCCCAATCTCGCTGATGTCCTCGTTTTTTCCCTTGAAGGTGAACGACGACGTGCGCGAAGCGACGCGGAGCGACTGGATCTTCGTGAGGGCGTTGATTATCTCCTCGGCGATGCCATCCGCGAAATATTCGTTGTCGGGGTCGGCGCTCATGTTGGCGAACGGCAGCACGGCCACAGACTTCGCCGCCGAGACGGTGGGGCGGGGCGTCGCGTGAACGGTGATCGGTGCCGCAAGCGCGCCGGGGCTGATTGCCTGGCTGAACAAAGCCATGCTTGCGTAGCGCTTCGTCGGATCGGGCGACATCGCCTGCGTAAGAGCCACCTCGATTGATTCGGGAACACCTTCCCGCAACAGACCAACCCGCGGCGGCGAATCCTTGAATCGTTCCGCGAATGCTTCGACGTCGCTCATGGCGCTGAATGGACGCTCTCCCGCCAGCATCTCGTAGAGCACGATGGCAAGGCTGTACTGGTCGGCGCGCCCGTCGACTTCGCGCGCACCGGCTGCCTGTTCCGGAGCGACATAGGCGGGCGTGCCGAACAGCGCACCACTCTTCGTGATGCTGTGTTCCCCGGTATCTATCGCGGTCTTGGCGATGCCGAAGTCCATCACCATCGCCTCACCCTCGTACATCATCACGTTCTCGGGTTTGACATCGCGATGAACGACGTTCTGCCGGTGCGCGTAGTCGAGAGCCGAAGCAATCGACAATGTGTGTCGAATCGCTTCGTCGATCGGGAGCTGGTTCTCTCGCTCGAGCCTCTCGCGCAACGACTCGCCTTCGACGTACGGCATCACGTAATACAGGAATCCTCCGATCTCACCGGAATCGAAGAGCGGGAGAATGTGCGGGTGATTCAGGCGCGCGACGACCTTGATCTCGCGCAGGAATCGCTCGGGCCCTACGGACTCCGCCAATCCAGGGTGGAGCACCTTGAGCGCGACGACGCGGTCGTGTTTCGCATCCTGCGCGAGACAAACCGTTGCCATTCCACCGCGACCGAGCTCGCGGTCGATCGTGTATGTGGGAGCGAGGAGCTCTCGGATTCGATTGATTGGGAGTGGCAAGCGATGACCCTCGACCTGAGGCGGTGGGTCGGTCCTGACTCCCCAACTTGAGACGTATGGGTGGAGCGGTCAAGCTTACGAATCCTGTGCAGTGGCACCGGGGCGAGGACGACGCTAGTGTATGTCGGTCGCCCAACGCCACAACTATGGATGCAGCGCTCACAACTTCTTTTGCCGGGATCGCCTCGGCGCCGACCGGCGGTGCGGCAGCTCCGCGCGTGCCGTCGGCATCGCAGCGC
>DATCPG010000026.1:0-5381 GCA_036570225.1 Gemmatimonadaceae bacterium
CAGGAATCGAGGCCGCATTCAGTCCCTTATCCCGTGACCGGTTAGCTTCAGAAACACGTCCTCGAGCGTCGGGATTTCGGTGCGGAAACCGCGCACTCGAATGCCCTCGCGCGCTATCACGTTGATCACATCGGTCACGAAGTCGTCGCCCGCCCCGCGAATGGTGTACGTCGTCCCGCTCCCCTCTGCTCGCTCGACTACGCCAAGCCCCTGAAGCCGCTCGGCCACATCGGCATCGTCGCTGGTGAACACCACTGACCGCTCGGGGCAGTGCTTTTGTACAAGAAAGGCTGGGGTCCCCAGCTCGATAATGCGTCCGTGCTCGATGATGGCGACGCGATCGCAGAGTTTTTCGGCCTCCTCCATGAGGTGCGTCGTGAGGAATACCGTCGTGCCGCGATCCCTGATTCCGGTCACGAGAGCCCAGATAGCGCGACGCGCTTGCGGGTCGAGTCCGGTAGTGAGCTCGTCGAGGAAGACGACCTCGGGTTCGTGGATGAGCGCCAGCGCGATGAAGAGCCGCTGCTTCTGCCCGCCCGAGAGAGTCATGAACCATGCGTTGCGCTTCGCTTCGAGCCCAAGCCTCGCGAGGAGCGCGTCAGCGTCTACGACGCGCGGGTACAGCGAACGCCAGAGATCCACTGCTTCCCAGACCTTGATGCGCTTCTGTAGGTGCGCCTCCTGGTGCTGAACACCTATCCGCTGCCTGAGCGCGTTCGCATCGCGGCGCGGATCCAGGCCGAGCACCGAGATCGTTCCCTTGTCGGGAACGCGGTTTCCCTCCACGCACTCCATCGTGGTCGTCTTGCCGGCGCCGTTCGGACCTATCAGCCCAAATATCTCGCCCTCGAATACCTCGAGCGAGACGTCCTCCACGGCCACGGTGCGGCCGTAACGCTTGCCCAGATTGGAGACGCCGATGACCGGGATCACGCGGAGCGGTTTTCCCGGCGCATCGACCTACCCATCAGTGACTGATGGCAAAGAACCAGGTGCCGATCACGGGACCACGGGGCGCGCGACTCCCGGGCGCTGGAGGTGGCGTACCAGGTGCTGGTGCGGGCGCCGGTCCATACTCAGGTTGAAAGAGATACGCCACATGGCTCACGGGATCGACGGCGATCGTCTTCGCTCCGCGCATAGTCGGAATCGTTGCTATCACGGAGTATTTGTCGGGTGAATCCTGGTGGACAACGGTGACGTTTCCGTCGCGCCCCGCCGGGATGTAAATCAGCTTTTCCGAGGGATCCCATCCCAGCGCGTCGACTCCATTGCCATTCGCGATTGTCGACACGATCCGACCGGAGCTGGGGTCTACGACCACGGACGTCTTCCCACAGCCCGAGAAAATTCTATTCGAGGCACGGTCGAACGCGATGCCCGTCGGACCGTCGCAGGGGGTGAGGGGCCACGATGAAAGCACCTTCATCGTCCTGGCATCGATCACCTGCATCGTGTTCTTGCCCTCATTGTTGACGAAAAGTCTGCCCTTTCCATCACTAGCGGCGCCTTCGGGCGCGTTGTCCTCCAGCTCGGCGACGCCTACGATGTCTCCCGTTTTTGGATCGATCGCCGTGGCCGTACCGATCGGACGGCTGTGGTTCGTGAGAATAATTCGGTCAGAAAAGTCATCGTACATGATTCCATCGAGCCCACCGCTCGGCACGCGGATTTTTTTGATCGCGGCCAGCGTCTTGAGATCGAACATCGTGACGGTCGAATCACCTCCGCTCGTGATGAAGCCGTGATTCGACTTGGGCGCGAGCGCGATGCCGTGGTTGCGCGGAGTGTCGAGAATATCTCCCAGCACTTTGCCGGTGCGGCCATCGATCACCATGACGTGCGTCCCACGTGACACGAACACACGGCCCGTGCCGGGTTCGGCTGTCAGATAGTCGGTTCCGCCCTCACCCCCGATGCTGTAACGATCGACCTTGAAGGTCTGCGCGGAAACGAGGTGTGGTCCGGTGAGACTGACCGCCAGCAGGACGGCCGGGATTCTAAGGGAGTACTTGCTCATGCGATGATCCTCGGGTGACAATGGTCGGCCGCGGTGCCGCAGCTCGTTTTGCGCTCTTTGCACTTCTTACATTCTAGCGGGGGTACGCCGCCAATCCAGGCATGCTGGCGGGAATCCCGAGACTTTCGGCGGGTGGCAGCTTATGGCTGCGATACCACTCCTGGCGCGCGAGGTTGATCCGGTCGCCGCGCTCCATCCACAGCTGCGTCGTGAGATCGTAGCGCGCCAGAATATTGTGAAGCCAGTACGGCCGGTTCTCCCTCAGCCATGCCTTCTCATATTCGTCGCGGATCAGGGAGTAGCCGTCGCGCAGATCCTGGAGCCTTCCATTCACGCCGGTGATGTCGGCCAGATCGCGTCCTGGTGATTTGCTCGTCGTGTCCGCGGCGCGATCGTACATCGCGACCACTTCGTCGGCGAACTGAAACTTCATTCCTATGAAGTCCATCCTCCGCGCGCCGAGCTTCATCGCCTCGATCGCGTCGCGCTCGCGCGTAATCGTGGGATCCGCCTGCGCCAGGAGGACCAGCGTGGATTCGGCGAGAATACGCAAGTCGTGCGTGTAGGGTCTGATGCGCTGCGCCATACTCCGCCCTTCATCGGTCCACGGGTCGAGCCAGAACAGGTAGTCGCTCGCATCGCCGACCTTTGCGTCGCTCAACAGAGCGTGCGCCGCCGACAGCCGACGCTGCGCCTCGTCGATCTTGCCGCTCAAGTCGCCGTGAAACACCCGTCCGTAACTCGATGCAAACGCGTCGATGCTGCTCTCCCCTTGCTGCCAGCCCGCGGCCGCACCGAACAGATCGCCGTACCACGTCTGATTGAACAAAGCCTCGCCGTCGTCATCCCACGAAGTGTTGATCATTCCAGTGGCGCCGAGTTTCTGTCCGTCGCGCACGAAACGCTGGATGTTCACGAGAGCCACGGCGTTGTTTGGATAGACGCGATTCCAGCTGCTCACGCCGGGAGCGACCCAGGTCTCCATCCCAACATTGCGAAATGGGGCGATGAATCGAACGTACGACGTGTCGGCGCCGTACGTCCACGGAACGGCGATCAGATCTTTCGGAATTGTGTTCACCAGCTCGGGTGAGCTCAACGCGACATCGCCCCAAAAAAGGAATTTCTTTCCGCTCGGCCTGAGTGCGTCGGCGATCTGCTTGAGGAAATCGAGATAGACGACGCCGATTCCCACGGTCTTCACCCTGTCGGCCGTCTGCCCGCGTCCGAGCTCGAACGTTTCGTCCGCGCCGAGGTGGACGAACCGGCTTGGAAAGAGCGCGTTGATCTCGGCGAACATCTGCCTGATGAGAGGAAGCGAGCCCGGCTGGCCCGGCGCGAGTACGTGCCCGTGCGGAGTCTCTCCAAGGGGCGAATAGATCTCGTACTTCAGCGCATGGTGCAGGTGCCCAAAGGCTTCCTGTTCCGGAATGATGTCGACGTGATACGCGGCTGCGTACGCGACGAGCTCCTTCACATCGGCGTGGCTCATCGCTCCGCCCGGCGGCGCGATCAGCGGGTTCGAGTCGTAGGCGAGCGTGTGCTCGAAGTACGGCGAGAAGAAGTTGACCTTGTACGCGGCCAAAGTCCGGATCTGTTTTTTCTGGAAGTCGAGCGTAGGTACGGGACCGCGCGAAAGATCATCGTGGAATCCGCGGTAGCGCATAGCCGGCCAGTCGCGAATCGTCGCGCGATAGAGCCTGGCCTGGTCGCCGTCGCCGCTCACAATCTGCTTCACAGTTTGCGCGCCGTAGAAAACGCCGGCCGAAGTCGCGCCGATGACGACAATGCGGTTGCCATCGGGCGTGATGACGTAGCCCTCCTCGCGCATGGCTGGGTCGAACGTAAGAGAATGTCGCCGCAGCACACTCTGGGCGGCAGCAGCGTCGGCCCGCATCAGCACCACGCGAGGTCCCGGTCCGCTCTCTCCGCTGACTGCGCGAACCCCGCGATCCTTCAGGGCATTCGCGAGATCCAAAGCCGCGAAGCGATCTTCTGCGTTTGCCGGCCTGGCAACGGTTATCCCGTTTGTCACGGACACCGATCCTTCCACCTGCATCTCCCGCGGCTGGGGAATGAGGCGGAGATCCGTTTGAGCCGCTGAGGGCGGAACCAGGAGGAAAGAAAGAAGGAAGAGAACGGGCGTGGATTTCATTTTACCATTGGTCGGAGATTGATCCGCGGCGCGCGAGAAAATATGGCTTCGCCTTAGTGATCCCGCATATTTTCCGGACCTATTCCTCTCGAGCCTTCTGCTCCCGGAGACGTCAAGCGCGCGCACGTCTCTTGGGCCAGGCTGGCTTGGTTGTGCGCGACGGAACGTGGAGGGGAGGCGTGGCAATTCCGATCAGCGCGTCCATTCTTGACAGGAATAGTTCAGAATCGGCGAGGTACTCTTGCTGCTGAGCGACATCTTCGTCGCCTAACCCAATCGTTCGACCACAACTGACTGGGTGCCATGCGGGCGCTAGGAACACGAACGTTGCCTCCGGTGTATCGTATACAGTATTGGAGACCTGACAGGACATCTCCCCTCTGCCTTGCGCACGGCAAACAAGTCCTGTCGACGCCCTACAACAATTTCCGCCGACTTAGGTTCTCCCTCGCACGGCAACGGGATCTAATCCAGTAACTGAAATCGTTGGTACCACGCTTGGTAGCAAAGATTTCTCTGGACGAAAGTCACTTCTGCGCGGGAACAGGTCGCATGGGAATTGAAATGTCGATGACGCTCGTCCATTCTAACGGGCACGATGAAATAATCACGGGCGGGGTCACTCTTGGACGAAATTGGCTAAGGCAAAGCGCCGCAAATAGCCGAGAATGAAATCCAAGAAGCGGCCAGGTGCCGCGCTCGCGACAAGGCTCTCAGTCCAGGAAGCGATGCGGCGCTCCCCGCTGCCGTTCGCCATTACACGAGGGGCGGAGCACAGGCTCGTTTACGCCAATTCTGCGTTTTGCCGCCTGGCTGGCATCGCCAACCGTGAGGCACCCCGAGTACCAATCGCCACCCTGTTCACCGGGGCTGAAGGCGGAGCGCTGAGCGCACTTCTCGATCGGGCATCTCGCGATCGCTCCGAGCTGTTGGATGAGCGCATCGACGCGTCGAGCGAGAGATCGAGCGGCTGGCAATGCAATGTGTGGCCCGTGATCGCCGACAACGGGAGGGTCGACGCTCTCGCCATCGAGATTCGCGGGTCAAGCCCGCCGGAGGCTGCGCTCGAGCTGCAACGGCAGGTTGCAGAGCAGATGCTCCTCGGTGCACTGCGCGAACGTGGGCTCGCCGACAATGCAGAGGCCGCGGATCGGGCGAAGACAGCGTTCCTGCGCGCGATGAGCCACGAGCTGCGCACGCCACCTG
>DATCPG010000027.1:0-4826 GCA_036570225.1 Gemmatimonadaceae bacterium
GTAGTATCCGTTACGGCCCTGCGGGATGCGCGGGAGGCCATCATCGGCTACCTGTTGATCGGCACCGACAACACCGCGCGCAAGCAGGCGGAAGAGGCGCTGCTAAAAGCAGGAGCCTTGCAGAGCGCGATCTTCAACAGCGCCAACTTCTCGAGCATCGCCACCGACGCGAAGGGCGTCATCCAGATCTTCAACGTCGGCGCCGAGCGCATGCTGGGCTACACGGCCGCCGAGGTGATGAACAAGATCACGCCGGCCGATATTTCCGATCCGCAGGAAGTGATCGCGCGCGCCGAGGCGCTAAGCGTCGAACTCGGCACTCCGATCACGCCGGGCTTCGAGGCCCTGGTCTTCAAGGCCTCGCGCGGGATCGAGGACATCTACGAGCTGACCTACATCCGCAAGGATGGGAGCCGGTTCCCGGCGGTGGTGTCCGTCACGGCACTGCGCGACGCGCAAGACGCCATCATCGGCTATCTGTTGATCGGCACCGACAACACCGCGCGCAAGCAGGCGGAAGAGGCGCTGCTGAAAGCGGGGGCCCTGCAGAGCGCGATCTTCAACAGCGCCAACTTCTCGAGCATCGCCACCGACGCGAAGGGCGTCATTCAGATCTTCAATGTCGGCGCCGAGCGGATGCTGGGCTACACGGCCGCCGAAGTGATGAACAAGATCACCCCCGCCGACATTTCCGATCCGCAGGAGGTGATCACGCGCGCCAAAGCGCTGAGCGTCGAGCTCGGAACCACGATCACGCCGGGCTTCGAAGCCCTGGTGTTCAAGGCCTCGCGCGGGATCGAGGACATCTACGAGCTGACCTATATCCGGAAGGACGGGAGCCGGTTCCCGGCGGTGGTATCGGTCACGGCGCTGCGCGACGCACAGGACGCGATCATCGGCTATCTGTTGATTGGCACCGACAACACCGCGCGCAAGCAGGCGGAAGAGGCGCTGCTCAAGGCAGGCGCTCTGCAGCGCGCGATCTTCAACAGCGCCAACTTCTCGAGCATCGCCACCGACGCCAAGGGCGTCATTCAGATCTTCAACGTCGGCGCGGAGAGGATGCTGGGGTACGCGGCGGAAGAAGTAGTCAACAAGATCACGCCCGCCGACATTTCCGATCCGCAGGAAGTCATCGCCCGCGCGAAAGCGCTCAGCGTCGAGCTCGGAACTTCGATAGCGCCCGGATTCGACGCTCTCGTCTTCAAAGCCTCGCGCGGAATCGAAGACATCTATGAGCTGACTTATATCCGCAAGGATCGGAGCCGATTTCCGGCAGTAGTGTCAGTGACGGCGTTGCGCGATGCGCAGGGCGGCATCATCGGCTACCTGCTGATCGGCACCGACAATACTGCGCGCAAGCAGGCGGAAGAGGCGCTCCTGAAAGCGGGAGCCCTCCAGAACGCGATCTTCAACAGCGCCAACTTCTCGAGCATCGCGACGGACGCCAAGGGCGTCATCCAGATCTTCAACGTGGGCGCCGAGCGAATGCTCGGGTACGCAGCGGCCGAAGTCATGAACAAGATCACCCCTGCCGACATTTCAGATCCGCAGGAAGTGATCGCCCGCGCTACGGCGTTGAGCCTCGAGCTTGGAACTCCCATTACGCCGGGCTTCGAAGCCCTGGTCTTCAAGGCCTCGCGCGGAATCGAGGACATCTACGAGCTGACCTACATCCGCAAGGACGGAAGCAGGTTTGCCGCTGTCGTATCGGTGACCGCGCTGCGCGATGCGTACGGCACAATCATCGGGTACCTGCTGATCGGCACCGACAATACTGCGCGTAAGCAGGCAGAGGATGCCCTGCTGAAGGCGGGCGCGTTACAAAGTGCCATTTTCAGCAGCGCGAACTTCTCGAGCATCGCGACGGACGCCAAGGGCGTCATCCAGATCTTCAACGTCGGTGCCGAGCGAATGCTCGGCTACACGGCCGCCGAAGTGATGAACAAGATCACGCCGGCAGACATCTCCGATCCGCAGGAAGTCATTGCTCGCGCGAAAGCGCTGAGCGCCGAGCTGAAGACCCAGATCACCCCGGGCTTCGAGGCATTGGTGTTCAAGGCCTCGCGCGGCATCGAAGACATCTATGAACTCACGTACATCCGCAAGGATGGGAGCCGTTTTCCCGCTGTTGTGTCGGTTACCGCGCTGCGTGACGCGCAGGATGCCATCATCGGCTACCTGCTCATTGGAACCGACAACACCGCTCGCAAGCAGATCGAGGAAGAGCGCATGAAGCTCGACCAGCGGTTGCGCGATCAGCACTTCTACAACCGCTCGCTGCTCGAATCGAACATCGACGCGCTGATGACCACGGATCCTCGTGGCATCATCACCGATCTCAACAAGCAGATGGAAGGGTTGACAGGTTGCACGCGCGACGAGCTCATCGGGGCCCCATTCAAGAACTACTTCACCGACCCGAGCCGCGCCGAGGCGGCGATCAACCAGGTATTGAGTGAGGGCAAGGTCACTAACTACGAGCTGACGGCCCGTGCCAGAAACGGAACGCTAACGGTCGTGTCGTACAACGCCACGACGTTCCACGATCGCGAAAGAGTCCTTCAGGGCGTATTCGCCGCTGCGCGCGACGTGACCGAACTTAAGCTCTTCGAGCAGAGGCTCAAGGAAAAAAACCGTGAGCTGGAAGAGGCGAGCCGGATGAAGTCCGAATTTCTCGCCAATATGTCGCACGAGCTGAGAACGCCCCTCAACGCAATCATCGGGTTCTCCGAGGTTCTCGTCGATGGCCTGCTCGGTGAAATGACCGATCAACAGCGTGGATTCATCGGTGACATCTTCAGCAGCGGCAAGCACCTCCTTTCGCTGATCAACGACATTCTCGATCTCTCCAAGGTCGAGGCCGGCAAGATGACGCTCGACCTCGAGCCGGTGGAGGTATCCGCGCTGTTTGCGAACAGTCTGTCGATCATCCGGGAGAAAGCCGCGGCTCGCGACATCCATCTGACGATGATCGCACCCGAAGAGCTTGGAACGATTCGCAGCGACGCACGCAAGGTCAAGCAGATCGTGTACAACCTGCTCTCGAACGCGGTGAAGTTCACCAGTGAGCGGGGCGAGGTGGCGTTGGAAGCCAGCCACGTGCCGCGATCTGATGTCGGCAAGCTCTCCGACGCCTCGATGGGCCGGAGCTTCCCCCTCGTCGACACCGAGTTTGAAGAGTTTCTGAAGATCACCGTCACCGATACGGGCATGGGCATCTCGCCCGAAGGCCTCGAGCGTTTGTACAAGCCGTTCAGTCAGATTGACAGCGGTCTGTCGCGAAAGTTCGAGGGAACGGGACTCGGTCTGGCGATGGTCAAGCTTCTCGCCGATTTGCACGGGGGAGCGGTCGCCGTTGAAAGTGAAGTAGGAAAGGGCTCGCGCTTTACGGTTTGGCTGCCGTTCCGGCCGTCGGAGCTTGGAATGCTCACCCCTACGAGGCCTGTGGCCGCGATACCCACACAGGCGCCGGTCGGCTCACTGACCGCGCTGGTGGTAGAAGACGATTACAAGTCCGCTGACCTCATTCGCGTGCAGCTCGAAGCGGAGGGGTTCGTGGTGCTCCACGCGGCGTCGGCCGAAACCGCACTCGCGCTGGCGGCGAAGCAGCCGCTGGCGCTGATCACGCTCGACATCAGGCTGCCCAACATGGACGGCTGGGATTTCATCGCCGAGATGAAGAAGACGCCGGCGCTGAAGCACATTCCGGTCGTCATCATCTCGATCGTGGCGGATCACGCCAAGGGCTTTGCGCTCGGCGCTGCAGGCGTCATGCAAAAGCCGATCTCCCGGCAGGAGCTGTATGAGGCGCTCCTCGGACTCGGTCTGTTCCCACTCGCGGAAGGCAAGTCACTGAAGATTCTCGTAGTGGATGATGATCCCAAAGCAGTGGAGCTCATCGCGGTCCGTATTCTGGGCCTGGCCAGCACAGTGTTGCGGGCCTACGGTGGTAGGGAGGCAATCGATGCTGCGCGGCGTGAGCTGCCCGATCTTATTGTACTCGACCTCATGATGCCCGAGATCAACGGCTTCGATGTGGTTGCCGCGCTCGTGGAGGATCCCGCCACCGCTGGCATACCTGTCATCGTGGTCACTGCGAAGCACATCACGCTGGAAGATCGCGCCAAGCTGAATGGCTATGTGATGGCGATCATGGAAAAGGCCGACTTCGACCGTGACCGCTTCATCGCCGAAGTCAGGCGGGCAATGGCGGGTCGCTTTATGGTGACCTGACATGGCAAAAGTTCTGGTCATCGAGGATAACGCGGCCAACATGACGTTGGCGACCTTCCTGTTACAATCCGCCGGCCACTCGGTCCTGAGCGCGACAGACGCCGAGAGCGGGTTGACGCTGGCTCGCGCCGAGCAGCCGGATCTCGTGCTCATGGACATCCAGCTTCCCGGCATGGACGGCCTCGAAGCTACAGCCCTGCTGAAGAGTCATGAGAGCACGCGTGACATTCCGGTGGTAGCGCTCACTGCCCTGGCTATGAAAGGGGACGAGGAGCGCATTCGCGCAGCCGGGTGCGATGGCTACATCGCCAAGCCGCTGGCATACCGGGAATTCCTGGCCACAATCGCAGCTCACCTCGTCAACGTAACACTCTAGAATGAAGGGCTGGTTTCAATGACAGATCCAATTTCGAACATAGCCGACGTACCGCCGCGCATTCTCATCGTCGACGACGAGCGCCGCAACGCCGAGCTGTTGAAGGTGATGCTTACGCCCGAAGGCTACGTGCTCCTCACTGCGACGAGCGGAGAGGACGCGCTCGCTTTGCTCTCCGATCAGAAGCCCGATCTGATCCTGCTCGACGTGATGA
>DATCPG010000028.1:0-5888 GCA_036570225.1 Gemmatimonadaceae bacterium
GGTCCTTGAGAATGGTGAACAGGGGCGACTCGCGTAGACGCATCCTTATGTAGTACGAGATCCCGACCAGCACGATCGAGAGGATGAATGGAACGCGCTATCCCCAGGTCTTGAACGCGTCTTCTCCGACGACGCCCCGCACGATGAGAATCACAGCCAGTGAGACAAAGAGCCCGAGGGTGGCCGTCGTCTGAATGAAGCTCGTATAGTAGCCGCGCTTTCCGTCCGGCGCGTGCTCGGCGACGTAAACCGCAGCTCCGCCGTATTCGCCACCGAGCGCGAGACCCTGCAGCAACCGCAGAAAGACGAGGATTATCGGCGCCGCGATGCCAATCCGCGCATATCCAGGAAGGAATCCAATTGCGGCAGTCGAGCCACCCATGATGAGCAGAGTGGCGAGAAATGCGAATTTTCTCCCAGTCAGGTCACCGATCCTTCCGAACACGAGCGCACCGAACGGGCGCACGGCGAATCCGACGGCAAACGTCGCCAGTGTCTTGAGAAAGCTCGCGGTGGGATTGTCGCCGGGAAAAAACTGGGTCGAGATGATCGCGGCAAGACTCCCGAAGATGTAGAAGTCGTACCACTCGATCATCGTCCCGACCGACGATGCCGTTATGACCTTCCAGATTCCCTGAGCGGCGTCGAGAGGATGGGGATTAGCACGCGTGGAGCCCGCGGAAGACGGCATGCCGGATGTCATTGCTGGTTATCCTCGTGAAGATTCACGGCGTGTGATTCAGCGAATCCAGCCGCGCGATTTGTACGAAGAAGACGCAAACACTTCATAAAGCCACGAGCGGAAAGCGCGCAACCGATCTTCGGCGTTCGCGCCCGGATAGAGTCCCGACTGACGTACCGCAGCCGGAACGCAAACGACCCGCATACCGACCGCCTCGAAAGTAGCACAGGCTCTTCTGGTGTGCATCGGGGACGTGACCACCGCGATGGTCGACCACCGGTTGGCGCGCGCGATCGCCGCGACTCTCAGCGCCTCAGTCCGCGTCGTCAGAACCGAATCGACGAAGATCACGCGAGCTGTGTTGCCCGCATAGGCTGCGATGTTCTGGAGGTCCGCGGAATCCGACACGGTCTTGCCGCCCACGCTTCTCTGCTCTCGCGAAACCAGCAACACCGAAGAGAGCCCTCGCGCCGTCATCGACAGTCCAGTGAGTAGCCGGTCGAGGCCCTCGCTGGGCACCATCCCATCTGGAGTCAGACCCATGCCGAGAACGGCCACGGCATCCACGCGAGCTGGAAGAGGATCCCGTCTTATGAGCGGGCGAGCCAGCGCTGAAACGATCGGCGTGTATCCGACCACTACGCAGATCGCCGCGACGATGCCGGCGGGCACCCAGACGAGTGGCCGAAGGCGGGTCGGCCCGACTATGGCGCCGAAGATCGCGGCGGGAACGTAGAGAGCGAGGTCGGGAATGCGAATGAGCTGCTGCACTCCCAGAACGTGCGCGGCGACGGCGGTCAGCGTCGCTACAATCGCGCCCGCTAGACCCTTTCGAACCGTGCCGTCGAGCGTGTTACTGTTTTTTCGACGGCTGCTGTTGGACCGACTGCGCGGCGGCGATTCGGTCGGCAGCGGTCTTCAAGGCATCTTGAATCACGACCGATTGTTCTGTCACGACCCGCTGCGTGGTGCTAACCAATCCTGATGCGACGCGCATCGCGTCCGCCCGAATCTTGGGATCGGATGCAATTCGCTGCGCGAGCGCCTGGACCGATGCGGCGAGCTCCTCGAGCGACTTCTGCAATTCGGGAGACGGCTTGAACCTGACCGAATCCTCGACCGTGCGCGGCTTCGCCGAGCCGGATCCCTTCCCGGCTGGCTGCTGGGATCGGGCGGCCGACGCTGCTACCGCGGCAAAAAGAACGAGGAGAAGTGCTACGCGTTTGATCATCTGTATGGGACCAGGTTTATCGAAGACTCCCAACCACCGCACAACCCATACCCCATATTCAGGGAAAGGGTTTCCCTGCATGGGAATGCAGGCAAATCACGGTGAGGAATCGACACGTCAGGATATGTGTTGGAGCTGAGAAACGCAATCAAAAAGGCGGGCGCGCTGACGCGAAATTGAGATCAGTTGACCCAGTCCGCCACGAATAAGTTCGTCTCGTGCGCTTTGGCATCGTGCCGGTTGGACGCCCACACGAGCTTCTTCCCATCGGGGCTGAACATCGGGAAGCCATCGAATGTCGGTGCTGTAGTGACCTGCTCGAGGCGGGATCCATCGGGGTTGATCAGAAACAGATCGAAGTTTCCGAGTTTCGGATCCGTGTGATGATTCGAGGAGAAAATGATTTTCCTGCCATCGGGCGTCCACGACGGGCCGAAGCTCGCTGCGCCGAGGTGCGTGATCTGCCGCTGGTTGCTGCCGTCCGCATTCATGATCCACAAATCCATTTTGTTCGGACGAACCAGCCGCTGCGCGAGAAGATCCTTGTAACTCGCCAATTCCGTTTCGTTCGGTGGGTGGTACGCACGATAGACGATTTGCTTTCCATCTGGTGACCACCACGGACCACCGTCGTAGCCGACCTGATGGGTGAGCTGAGTGACGTCAGTTCCGTCGGAGTTCATGACGTAGATATCCAGGTCTCCGTCCTTGAGCGACGTGAAAACGATCTTCCTGCCGTCGGGCGACAAAACCCCCTCGGCCGTGTAGACGCCGAAGTGCGTCAGCCTCACGCGATGCGATCCATCGGACCGCGCTGTGTAGATGTCGAAAGGGTCGAGCCGCCAGACATAGCCCTTGGAGGCGTCCGGGCGCGGTGGACAGGATTTCTCGACGGCCTCGCTCGAGGCGTAGAAGATCCGGCGGTCTCCGTTCATGAAGTATCCGCACGTCGTCTTGCCAAGACCATTCGAGACGCGCCGAACACGCGATCCGTCGACGTTCATCACATACTGCTGGTCGCAGCTACGCCCGTCTCGGGTGCTCTGAAAAATGAGACGCCTTCCATCGTGGCTGAAGTAGGCTTCAGCGTTCTCGCCGCCGTTCGTAAGCTGGCGGATAGCGCTGAAGTGGGTCTCTCCCGGCTCCGGCGGGATGGATATTGGCCTGAACGCATCCTGCGCGCGCAACGTTCCCGCCACTGTGACGACCAAACCCACAACGATGACTCGACGCTTCATTCTTCCGTCCATGATTGTTCGCAAGACGTTAACACAAAACCGCTGGCTATCGCCGGTACCCTCCAACCTTTTCGGCCTTCGCCCGGTCTAAGAATCAAACGCGATGCTGGCTGACTCCCGTGGGTCGGCCAATCCGGAATTTTACCGAAGGGGGTCTCCCCATGCTCGTTCGCCGGTCAATCACAGCCCCTGCGATCATTCTGGCCGTGCTGCTCGGTCGCGCCATCCCCGCTTCCGGACAGCAAACAACCCGCTCCCAAAACGATCCCCGCCCGACGGCGCGCGCCGCTCTCAGGCAGGGCGAAGTGGCGATCGATGGCCGCCTCAATGAGTCGGCCTGGGCTGCGGCCACGCCGATCACGGAGCTGACGCAGTCGACTCCTGACGAAGGAAAGCCAGCGAGCCAGCGCACCGAGATCCGAATTCTTTACGACGCATCCGCGATATACATCGGAGCCAGGATGTACGATTCCCTCGGAGCCAAGGGAGTCCGCTCGGCCCTCGCGCGCCGGGACCAGCTGATGAACCTGAACGGCAACAGCAGTCTCACCTCGGACCGCATTGCGCTTGTCTTCGACACCTTTCGCGACAAGAATAGCAGAACCTGGTTCGAGCTGAATCCAAACGGAGTCAAGGGAGACCATCAGAACGGCGACGACTCCTACGATCCGGTGTGGGAGGGTGCGACCACGATTGACTCTCTCGGATGGACCGCCGAGTTTCGAATCCCGTACTCCCAGCTCCGCTTCTCGCGCAGCACCGACCAGGTCTGGGGAATGCAGATCTGGCGAACGATCGACCGCCGCAATGAGCAGGACATGTGGGCTTTCTGGCGCAATAACGAGTACGGCGGCCCGGCTTACTTCGGGACGCTGGAAGGCATCTCGGTCACCTCGCGTCCGCGACAGGTCGAGCTCGTCCCCTACGCCACCTCGCGGAGCAAATTCGAACGGGCACAGCCCGGCGATCCGTACCATTCGAACGCCGAGATCATCAACCGCATCGGCGGCGACGCAAAGGTCAATCTCACATCGAACCTCACCCTCGACGCGACGATCAATCCGGACTTTGGACAGGTCGAAGTCGACCCCGCCGTCGTCAATCTCTCGGTGTTCGAGACCACGTTCTCCGAAAAGCGGCCGTTCTTCGTCTCCAACTCCCAGTATTTCTCGACCGGAGGCATCAGCTGCTACTTCTGTAGCAACGTCTCCAGCCTGAACTTCATTTACACCCGGCGAATCGGCCGCTCGCCTCAGCTTGCCGGCTTGCTCTCCGGAAAATCGGACTTCATGGACGCCGCCGACGCGACCACCATTCTCGGCGCCGGGAAAGTCACGGGACGGACGAGTAGCGGAATCACAGTTGGAGTGATGGACGCCCTGACCAACCGCGAAACTGCCCGATTCCGGCCCGTTGGCAGCTCGCTCGATGACACGCAGGAGATCGAGCCACTCACCAATTACTTCATCGCCCGGCTGAGAAAGGATTTTCGCGGCGGCGATACGCGAATCGGAACGATGACAACCATGGTGAACCGGTCGCTGTCGAACCCCGACGAGGTCTCGCGCCTGCGCTCGAATGCGGAGAATCTTGGCCTCGACCTGGACCACCACTGGGCGCACCGAGAGTATTCTCTGAGCATCCAGACCGCCCTCACTCGCATCGCCGGAGATACGGCGGCAATCAGCAGCGCACAGACGGCCAGCGCGCGGTACTATCAGCGTCCGGGGCGAAACCAGACATCAGACGGACTCTTCTCGACCGACTTTGACCCCACTCGCCGAAATCTTTATGGGTATGGGTTCTGGGCACGCCTCGCCAAGGAAACGGGCGATTGGCTTTGGGAAACCGCCCAGAACTGGCGCAGTCCCGGCTTCGAAGCAAATGACATGGGAGTGCTCAGTCGGGCAGACTACAAGTGGATGCTGGTGAACGGGGTAAGGCAGTGGACCACACCCGGCTCATGGTACCGCAATATCTGGCTCGACGTCGGGGCCCAGCAGCAATTCAACTACGATGGCGATCGCAACGACATTGACTACCACGCGTATTGGCAGGCGACGTTCAAGAATTACATGAATTTCAGCATTTTTGACATCATCCACCCGAGCTATTACGACGAGCGCCTCACGCGTGGCGGACCGACGGTTGTGCATTACGGATACGATCTGTACTCCGGCTCCTTCGCCACCGATTCGCGCTCCCGGGTCGTCGGACAGCTGCAGGTGCAGTACTCCACGCCGCGAGACAACACCGAGAGTGGCCGGGTGTCATTCTATCCAACGGTGGCGGTCAAGCCGTCGAGCCGCATCCTCGTGAGCGTCTCGCCGTCCTTTGATCACAATCTCACCGCGCAGCAGTACGTCACCGCCGTGTCCGATGCCACAGCGCCCGCGGGATTTGGCGGAACGCGGTACGTGTTCGGCAGGCTGGAGCAGAAGACCTTCTCGGTCGACACGAGAACGAACGTGACCTTCACGCCGAACCTGACGCTGGAGCTATTTGCGCAGCCGTTTCTCGCGAGCGGGAGGTACACGAGCTTCAAGGAGTTCGCTGAGCCCAAGTCGGGAAGGATGGACTTCTATGGGCGCGACAACGGCAGCACAATCTCCACCACGAACGCGGCCGATGGAACCGTCACGTATACGGTAGATCCGGATGGCGCTGCAGGTGCGGCTCAGCCCTTCACTTTCGACAACCCCGATTTCAACTCACGCTCGCTGCGGGGTACCGGCTG
>DATCPG010000029.1:0-9628 GCA_036570225.1 Gemmatimonadaceae bacterium
CTTCGATCTCGATCGTCTCACCCGGGTTGTGGTTGCGGACGATTCTCTGGAGCGTGCTGACGCGATCGACCGGCTGGCCATCGGCGGTGATGATGACGTCACCTGGCTGGAGACCCGCTCTTTTCGCCGGTGTGTTATCGCTTGGGAAGTTGCGAACCAGCACTCCGCGAATGTCCTTCACACCAGCAACGGCCGCGTCTTCAGGGCTGACATCGTCGATGCCGATGCCGAGCGCAGGAACGCGAACGCGTCCGTGTGCGACGATCTCGTCCATCACGCGCTTGGCGAGCGTGATTGGAATCGCGAAGCCGTAACCCGCGTTGTAGCCGGTGGGGCTGGCGATCGCGCTGTTGATGCCGATTACTTCACCGCGCGAATTCACGAGCGGACCGCCGGAGTTGCCCGGATTGATCGCCGCGTCGGTCTGAATCAGGTCACTGATCGCGTACTGATTGTTTCCAGTCGGATTCATGAGGTCCGCCAGACTTCGCCCCTTGGCACTGATGATTCCGGCGGTGACGGTGTTCTCCAGTCCGAGAGGATTGCCGATTGCGAGAACCCACTCGCCGATCCGGGAGGAAACATCGTCCCCCAACGCGACGGTGGGGAAGTCGCCGCCATCGATCTTGATCACAGCGACGTCAGTCGTTCGGTCATGTCCAACGACCTTCGCCGTGAACACACGGTGATCCATCATCCTTACGGTCACCTTGTCGGCGATAGTCTCGCGATCGGAGTTCGTGACGACGTGATTGTTCGTGAGGATGTACCCGTTGCGAGTCACGATGAACCCCGATCCCTGGCCGCGCATTGGTCGGGACTGTTGCGGGACATCGAACTGGCGGAAAAAGTCTTCCATTCCAGGCGGAACGGTCTGCGGAGTTCCGCTGCGCCCGCGCTGGGAGTTGGGAGTGGATCGCGCTGCACTGAGCACTTCGATCGATACGACTGCCGGAGTGACGTTGTTCGCGATCGCGACGAATGCATTGCTGGCTTCGGCTATCGGCTGAACCTGCGCTGCGCTCGGCCGCGACTGCGCGAATCCGAGCTTGGTCCAGTTCATTCCTGAAGCGACGATCAATCCGCCGATAAAGGCGGTAGATGCGGCTACGACCAGCCGCGCTTTCTGGGAGACAATTGACATACAGCTATGTGGCTAAAGGGTGTAACTGGTGAGACACGATCCGGTCTCTACAGGTTTCACGCGATTTAGTTTCGACTGCAGAGCAGCGATCGCAAACCGCGTGTTTGTCCAACACCTATTTAGTACGCCGGAAGGGCTTTCTTTGCTCCGTCCTTTCATCTGAATGTATCGGAATTTTTCCGCCCGATGACAAAAAAAACGACAACGAGGTACCGATGCGGCGGAGACGCGGTCCGCTCGACCCAGGCCTATAACAAAACGATATGGGTGTAAAAAATCGTTACACCGTTCTAGATGAGCTTGGGGACAGGCCGTTTTGTAACTCGTTGTAAATCAAATAGTTAAACATCGGCATGGCCGTTGCCTTTGGGGGGCGCCCAACTCTCGTCGCAACCATTCACCCGGCCCCTCCCAATGATTCGTTCCCGGTTCCTTCGTTCGTCGGCGCTCCTCCTCAGCGCCCTCGTCGCACTCTCCTGCTCGGAGCCTTCTCCGACGGCGCCACCGACAACGCCGGTATCGGCCATTCGCGCCGGTACGACCCAGGACGCTCTGCTCGGCGGACTGCTCGGAGGACTGCTGAAGGTGGTTACTTCGGTCGTAGCGTTCGTTGGCAACGCCAATGTTGATGTCTACCCGGTTGCCTGGAACTCCAGCTACGTCCACACATCACACACTGTCTCCGGGACCATCACTCCGTGGGGCGGAACTCTCACGATCCCGGAGTCCGATTTCACGATCACGTTCCCGGTTGGCGCGGTGAGCCAGCCGACTCTGATCACGATTACGTCGGACGCGAACTACGCCGCTTATGCGATGTATCCGCACATGACGTTCGCGAAGCCAGTGGTGGTGACTCAGCGCTTGAGGAACACCGTCGTTTATGGGAAGCCACTGACCACGCAACTGTTCGGTGCCTACGTCGACGACCCCTCGCTCGACCTTCTCGGCAATCTGCTCGGCTCGGTTTTCAACGCGCTTGAAATCGAGTTGTCGGCGACATTATACGTGCCTGGTTCTTCCACCCTCCCGGATGTCACGACCTGGACGGTAAATCACTTTTCGCGTTACATGCTGGCTTCGGACTGAACGGGGGCCGAACGTAACGCGAGCGTGGAGGCGTCATGACGCCCGACCATCGACGACCGCCTGAGCTGGTCGAGCAGGCGCGTTCCGCGGAAAAAGCCGGGCACAGCGCCAGGGCGCTCGGACTGTACGACGACGCCCTGAGCGCGCTGGGGGAAGGCAGTGTGGATCCGTTCATCGCCGACGTCCTGCGGTGGAAAGGGACATTGCTTCGCGAGCGCGGGGAGACGGAAGCAGCTTTCCGTTGTTACGGCGAGAGCCTCGAGACGGCGCGCCTTTCCGGTTCGGTTCGCGCCGAAGCACACGCTCTCAACTGCCAGGCGATAATACACCAGCGCCGCGGCGAGCATAAAGATGCGGAACGGCTCTACGCCGCAGCCGCCGCTCTCGCCGAAACCGTTGAAGACGCCCGACTTCTCGGAATGATTCAGCAAAATCGCGGTGTGCTCGCCAACATGCACGGGGAGTTCGCGGCGGCCAACGAGCTGTATTCGAGAAGCCTCGAGGCTTTCGAGAAAGCCGGGGATAGCGAGCCATTGTCGTGGGTTCTCAACAACATGGGAATGCTCCGCACGAAAACCGGAGACTTCCGTGAGGCGCGCGAATACTTCGCCCGGGCGCTCGAGATCGCCCGCCAACGCGACGACACGATTGTGCAGAGCGTCGTGGCGCTGAATCTGGCGGAGGCGTGGGTGGGATCCGGGCGTCTGGACCTGGCGGACGTACTCTGCTCACGGGCTCTCGAGGAGGCGCAGCGTCGCGGCGACCACCTTACTGCGGCCGGCGCGCTGAAAGTCCGGGCGAGCATCGAGCGCCGGCGCGGCGCGCTCGACAAGAGCATCGCGACGTTGAGAATCGCGATCTACGAGGCAGAAGGCGCCGAAGATCGGCTACTGCACGCCGAGATGTTGCGTGAGCTGAGTGAGATCTCTCGCGCGATCGGAAACTCCGGCGCCGTCCGTTCGGCGTTGCGCGAAGCCGCAGATGCGTTCCGCTTCACAGGGGCTGAGCGCGACCTCAAGGAAGTCGAGGCACAACTGGGGTCTCTGCCAAACCAGGCGCCGCCGTGAGGGTGACTACCCAGTGCGCTGCTTCGTCTGACAAGCGTAGGTGAAAGGGCCCACGAGGCTGTCGTCCGACGCCGGTTGAGGCACTTAGTCGCGCACCATGAATCTTCGCAGGCCCACTTCAGAATTGAAGGCGGTTGAATCCTCCGCCGTCAACGAAAGCGTCGATCGCGCCAAGCTCGCTGAGCGCGAGGGACGCTGGGCCGACGCATGCACGATCTACGAGCGACTGGTGAGGAACCCTGACGTCCATGCGAGCACGCGCCTCGCGGTGCTTCGGTGGCTCGGTCGTGCGTATATGGAGCAGGGAAATCGCGGCGCGGCCCTCGACATTCTGGAGGCGGCAGTCGCCTCGGCAGACATACTTGGCTCTCCCCTCGCGGTCGCCCAGGCTCTCAACGTGGTGGGAATCGTGTATCAAACGAGCGGCGATTTCGATCAAGCCGCGAAGATTTACGAGGCCGCCCGCGACAAGGCGGAAAGTGCCGGCGAGGGATCCCTGATCGCAATGCTCGATCAGAACCTTGGAACTGTCGCGATGATTCGCGGCGATCTCCGCGCGGCTCTCGAGGCATTCAGACTGAGCCACCTCGGCTACCAGTCTCTCGGAATGAGAAACCACGAGGCGCAGGTGCTCAACAACATCGGCCTCGCGTACATGGAGCTTGGAGAGCTTGGCGACGCCGAGACGGCATATGCCGAGGCGGCGCTCGGATTCGAGGAGGACGGAGACCGTGCCCGGCTACTCGATCTCACTGTCAACAAGGTCCAGCTCTACATCGGAGGTCGGCGCTACGACGAAGCGCTGGCGCAGTGCCAGCACCTCCTGGCGGTGAGGACGGAAGAGCTGCCCTCCTGGCGCGGCGAAGTTTTCCGGCACGTCGGAGTCATCGCGCGCGAGCGCGCTCAGTTTGTGGAAGCCGCCGAATATTTGAACAAGGCGAATGTGCACGCCGGGGAAACCGGAGACCTGCTTCTCAAAGCGGATGTGGCCGAGCAGTTCGCCGAGCTTTTCTGGGCGCAGAAGCGCCACCGCGAAATGCTTCAGAGTCTGAACGAAGCCCACGCTCTCTACTCGCAGATGAAGGCGCAACACAGGCTCGCACAGGTAGAGAAGAGGAATGACGCTCTCGAGTCACGGTTTCTGCAGATGGCGAGTCAGTGGGGTGACTCGATCGAAAGCAAGGATCGCTACACACGCGGCCATTGCCAGAGAGTTGCCTTTTTCTCGTGCGTCCTGGCCGACAGCGCCGGATTCAACGCTCGCTCGCTCTTCTGGTTCCGGATTGGAGCCCTTCTCCACGACATCGGAAAGATCATCGTACCAACCGAAGTGCTGAACAAGCCGGGCAAGCTCACCGAGGAAGAGTGGGCGATAATGAAAAGGCATCCTCAAGCCGGACTCGAGCTTGTCGCCGACATCGATTTTCCCGGAGACATCCGGGCAATCATTCGGAACCATCACGAGCGCTGGGATGGGAAAGGGTATCCCGACGGACTCGCGGGCGAAGACATACCGCTCGCGGCGCGGATCCTGTGCGTCGCTGACGTATATGACGCGCTGACTACGACGCGCTCCTATCGCGCTGGACTTACCCATTCCCGCGCAGCCGAGATCATGTTGTCGTCGGACGGACAGTTCGATCCCAAGCTCCTCGCGATGTTCCTGGAATGGGCGGAGAATGCCGACATTCCCGGCCGGCCTACACCGCAAAGGCAGGCGATTTTCGCGTCGAGCGCTTCTTCCTGATTTCAGTAAGAGACCGGTAACTAAACGTTTCCAACGTAACGAAACGTTATACCGAAACGGACCATGCAAAGCCCCAACTTTTTCGTAACCTCTTGTGTTCATTGAACTTAGCTCGGGGCACGCCCTATGCCTGCTGCGGATGAGAGAACCATCATCCTCTTTCGGGGGCTATCACGATGTCATCTCATCGTGCGTTGTACGGCCTGGCAGCGGCCGCGAGCGCAATCGTCGCGTTCGCATGCGGAGACTTCACCCGCTCGACGAGTCCAGCGCTTTCCCAGGCGAAACTCGTCGCTGTCAGAAGCTCATTCTCGCTCGTGGCGAGTGGCGCGCAGGCTCGCGCCGTAAGATGGGGATACGCACATTCGCGCTCGGAACAGAGCGCTTCGGCAGTCATCGGACCGGACGGCGGCACGTTGTCGCTCCCCGGATCCGATTTTACGATGAACATTCCCAGTGGCGCTCTCTCCGCGCCGACGACGATAACGGTGGTCTCGAAATCCGGATCGCACGTCGAGTACGAGATGCTGCCGCACGGTCTACGGTTTCTCAGGCCCGTGACAGCGGTACAGGGTCTCCAGAACACGGCGACCTATGGAACCGACGCTGGCAATTCGGTCCGCTCGGCGTATCTGCCGGAGGGACGTGACGAAATCGATGTCGATGATTCTGCCGCACCGTCGGAGCTCGAAGCCGCGACGACGTATTTCGACGCGGATCGAGTCGCCGAATCGCACGTTTGGCTCATCAACCATTTTTCTCGCTACATCCTCATCTCAAACGTTTGGGTCCTCGTCGGGGGCTGAGTCGGCAACGCAGGCTTTTCATTCGCCTTCCACCTCTATCGGCGAGGACGTGGACATGAAAACAATTGCAGCGTGGGGGTGCTATGACGCAGCCTGACCTCGGCCGCGCGCGGAGTCTGGTCGACCTCGCTCGGGAAGCGGAGCAGCGCGGTGATGCCGTACGATCCCTTCGGCTGTATGACGATGCGCTGGCGCTGTTGTCAGACGAGACGGATCTGCCATTCCTGGCGGACACGCTCCGATGGAAGGGCACGCTTCATCGGGAACAGGGCGAGACGGAGCTCGCGTACCGCTGCTACAAACAGAGTCTCGTACATGCGGACAGCTGCGGCTCGCTCAACGCCCAGGCGGCCGGCTACAACTGCCTGGCGATCATCGCCCAGCGGCGCGGACATCTCAACGAGAGCGAGCGCCTCTATGCGCAGGCGTCAGACCTGGCCGCCAAAGCGGGGGATGTACGGCTTCTGAGCATGATAGAGCAGAACCTTGGCGTCCTTCTGAACATGCGGGGCAACCTTGCCGGCGCCGAGGCGCGCTACTCCCATAGCCTCGGCTCATTCGACGGCGCCAACGACGAGGAAGCGGTTTCCTGGGTGCTGAACAACATCGGGATGCTCTACACGAAGCTCGGACACTACCAGCGCGCAATCGAGACACTCGAGCGCGGGCTCGCGATCGCCAAAGCGCGCAACGATGCGCTGGTCGAGAGCATTCTGACACTCAACCTCGCCGAGGTGTGGGTCGCTGTCGGCAAGCTCGACCAGGCGGAGCAGGCGTGCCGGACGTCACTCGAGAGCGCGAGCAGCCGTGGCGATCACCTCACGATTGCCGGCGCCCTGAAATGCCGCGCGAGAATCGAGCGCGAGAGGGGAGCCTACGACGCCAGCATCGCCACCCTCCGAATCGCGATCTTCGAGGCCGAAGGCCTGGAGGACAGGCTGCTTCAGGCCGAGATGCTGCGCGAGTTCGGCCAGACCTCGCGGGCGCTGGGCAATCCGGACGAGGCGCGCCTTGCCTGGAAGGAGGCCGCGGAGTCCTTCGAAGACGTCGGCGCGCGGGACGAGGCGGCGGAAATCAACGCGTTGCTCGCCTCCCTCCCGGTCAGCTAACCCCGTCCGACGCGGGCTAAGTCGCGTCGCCGTCTTTCCCGCCGCCTAACCCCTTAAATGGGGGTGACTTGAAGGCCCTCCGCCTCGTCTGCTAGGCAGAGCCCCGGAACAGCCAAATGGGCTCCTGATTGACCCCGCAACTCACATGTTCGCGCCCGGACGGTCGATTGTTCGTGCGACAAAGGAACGGTGCATTATTTCAGCTCGATCGCAGCTTGCGTCGGCGGACCGCTGGGACTCCCACGTCATCGGTGAGAGCGCGGCGATCCGCGAAGTGATCGCATTAGCTACACAGGTAGCTACAAGTCGCAGCGTGACCGTTTTGCTCGTTGGCGAAACGGGCACCGGCAAGGAACTGTTCGCGCGTGGCATCCATGCCGCAAGCCAGCGGGCAGCGGAGCCGTTCGTGGCGATCAACTGTGCTGCAATCCCCGAGACGCTTCTCGAGAGCGAGCTGTTCGGACACGAGCCCGGCGCATTCACGGATGCGCGCACGCTCAAGCGCGGTCTGTTCGAGGTTGCTGGCGGAGGCACCGTGTTCCTCGACGAAGTTGCGGAGCTTCCACTCAAGCTGCAGGCAAAGCTCCTTCGTGTCGTCGAGGATCGGCGCTTTCGCCGACTCGGCGGATCGGAGGAGCGCGCTCTTTCAGCTCGCATCGTCGCCGGAACCAACTCGTCTCTCGAGACGGCGGTCGCCGACAATCGTTTCCGCGCCGACTTGTTTTACCGCCTGAACGTTGCGCGGCTCGAGTTGCCGCCGCTGCGGGACCGCGACGGAGACATCCCCATACTCGCGCTCTATTTCGTGAAGCGACATGCGGAAGCCGAAGGCAGGGAGAATCTGCATCTTGCGGCCGACTCGGTGAGCGCGCTCGAGAGACACCGTTGGCCCGGCAACATCCGCGAGCTCAAGAACGTCATCGAGCGCGCGGTCGTGGTGTGCACGGGTGACGCTATTCAGCCGCATCATCTCTCACTGCAGCGCCGTTCCTTCATACCTCTGGTCGAAACACCAGCCGGCGGGGTCATCCGCATTCCTTCCGAAGGGAAGTCGCTTCAGTCGATTATCGACGAGGCAATCCACACGACGATCGGACTCACCGGCGGAAATCTGAGCGCCGCCGCGCGCATACTCGGCATATCGAGGCCGACTCTCGCGAGAAAGCTGCGAGACGAAGGCTCCGTCCGCCGCACCATTCTAGCTTCGTCGTGAAGGCCCGTTCCACGCCTGGCTCCAGAGAATCGGAGTCGCCACAGATCAGCGATTTGGTGGAGCAGGCCAAGTTGGCGGAGCGGGAAGGACGGTGGAGCGACGCGGCGGTCTCCTACGAGAGCCTGGTTCGCGATCCTCTCGCCAACGATCAAACGCGCCTGTCGGCCCTGCGCTGGCTTGGGCGCGTGTACCTCGAGCAGGGCAATCGCGGGGCGGCGATGGACGTTCTCGAGGCAGCAGTCGCAGCTGCGACGGCGGCCGGCTCCCCCTCGAAGATCGCTCAAGCGCTCAACGTCGTCGCCATCGTTCACCAAACCAGCGGTGATCTCGATCGCGCCGAATTGATCTACAGAGAAGCGCGTGGGACAGCGGAGTCGATCAGGGACGCCGAGGCGATGGCAATGATCGACCAGAATCTGGGCACCGTCGCCAGTATCCGGGGAGATGTGAGGGGAGCGCTGGAAGCTTTCCAGCGAAGCCTGGCGGGTTACAGAACGCTCGGGATGCTGGACCACGCGGCACAGGTCCTCAACAACATCGGATTGGCGTATACGGATCTGGGGGAGCTCGATGAAGCGGAAGCCGCGTACGTGGCGGCGGCAGAGGCGTTCGGTGAGCAGCAGGACCACCCCAACGAGATGAACGTCGCGCTGAATCAGGTTCAGCTCTGCATCGCGACCGGTCGCATCGACGAGGCCCAGGAACGTGTCGACGCCCTGCTCTCGCTTACGGGCGAGATCGCACCGTCGTGGCGCGGCGAAGTATTGCGTCACGTCGGTGTCATCGCGAGAGAGCGCGGCGATTACGTCAAAGCCGCTGAATTCCTCGGCCGCGCTGGAGAGTGCGCGGAGGAAGGAGAGGACCTGCTGCTCAAGGCCGACGTCGCCGAACAGCTGGCCGAGCTCTATTGGACGCAGAAGCGTCATCGTGACATGCTCGCTCATTTGAACAAGTCGCACGCGTTGTACTCGCGCCTCAAGGCGCAGCACCGCGTGGCTCAGGTCGAACGACGAAACGCGGCGCTCGAATCCCGCTTTCTGGAGATGGCGCACCACTGGGGAGATTCCATCGAGAGCAAGGACCATTACACACAGGGCCACTGTGAACGCGTGGCTTTCTTCGCGTGTGTCCTCGCCGACAGCATGGGGATGGATTCGCGGTCGCTGTTCTGGTTCAGGCTCGGGGCGCTGCTCCACGACATCGGCAAGATCATCGTGCCCACCGAAGTGCTGAACAAGGCCGGGGGTCTTACGCCAGAAGAGTGGGCGATAATGAAGCGCCACCCGGAGGCGGGCCTCGAGCTGGTTGCGGACATCGATTTTCCAGGCGACGTGCGGGCTGTCATCAGGAATCATCACGAGCGCTGGGACGGTACGGGGTACCCCGACGGTCTGGGCGGCGAAGAGATTCCGTTCGCTGCGCGAATTCTCTGCGTGGCCGATGTATACGACTG
>DATCPG010000030.1:0-3608 GCA_036570225.1 Gemmatimonadaceae bacterium
AGGAAGAAGCGGTCGCTGGTTTGGAACGCTGGAAGGCAAAGCATCCAGACGCAGCCTTGCACCTGGCCGTGGACGACATCCTTGTGGATTCGATGCGCGGTCGCTCGTCGACATGGACGCGCATCCGCGTCAACCTGCGCAACGTGCCCGAGAAAATCAGGCCGGCCCAGGAGACGCCCGACCCCGACGACGACCCAACGCGCGCGTGGCGTGAAGCGCACAGGAAGAAGAGCTAGACATCACTCGCGCTGGGTTACTGCGATGGCTCATTTGCCGGCGTTATCGTCCTCCGACAAAAACCCTTAGCGTCACCGGGCCGATTTGCTGGCCGCCAGCGTCGGCGGTCCATGTAATCGTCTGCCACTGGGACTTCTCCAGCCTCGGCGCCACGAGCCGGACTCGAATCGATAAATCGTCGTGTGCGGCGGCGGTGAAGGTGGTCATCGGCCACGGATGGTCGTGTTGTGCTGAAGTACTGTCCACGGCCCATCCCGACGGAAGCTGCGTATGTAAATGGACCGCCACTGCGTTGTCCGTATTGTTGTGGAGCAGGAGCATGACCGGGAAGTGCGATCCGCTTCCGACACCAATCTCCGGCGCGAGCAGTCCGGGCATCACGTCGAGATCGTGCGCGGGGTAGAAGCGTCGATAGAACGCCCAGCCTTGCCCCAGCTCCATCGACAAGCCCGAAGAATTCTCAGGCGCCCGATATCCGCGCACCGGTGCAAAGGGAATCGCTCCTGACCGAAGCCCATCCATGATGTCTCCGGTGACAGCGCTGCCCACCAACGATTTGGCGAGAACGAAAGGCAGTGGCTGCTCGAAATCATGGAGATCGTTCGTCGCGAGCGCCTTTGCAGGCTGGTCCCCGTACTGAGTGCGATGGAACGCCTGCTCTGTCGCCGCGAGTCGCGCGTATGAGACATGCTGCGACGGCGACACCTCCGTCATCGAGTACACCGGACCCTTGCCCTTCATGAAATCGAAGTGCGAGGCATCACTATAGTAGTACAGCTTCTTCGGCTGCCACGGGCGCAGACCTTCCATCAGGTTGCCGTACCAGAGGTGGTCTTCGGGCGATGCGACCTGCTCTGGAAACCACGTCGGATCTCCGGCAAGGTCGAACGCCTCGGTGGCAATGACTGCCGAAGCCTGATGGTCCTCGTGATTTTCACCGACGACCGTTGCGGGCAGCATCGCGATCACTACCTCCGGACGTGTCAGTCTGATGAATCGGACTGCTTCGCCGAGTGAGCTACCGTGATTGGATGTCTCGAGCGAGCGAAGGACATCGGAGACATCCTGCGCCCACGTGTCCGGCGCGCGGAGGAACCAGACATTGGTGATACCTATCGAGCCCAGTGCCTGTCGCGTCTCCATCTCGCGGATTTCAGCCAGTGTACGGGCCTGCTCGTAGCCGACGAGATTCTGTCCGGCATCGCCGCGCGTAGTGACGACGACAGCAACTCGACGGTGCTCGTCGAGAACGGCCTTGGCGAGGTAGCCGGCGATAGTCGACTCGTCGTCAGGGTGTGGCGCAATGACGAGGATGTCGGCTTTGAAGCGTGGATCAGCGGGCGGATTTGCGAGCGGTTGCTGCGATCCGGCGATCCGCGCGAGCGTCATCAACATGAGACAGTTGATCGGCGCGAAACTGCGAGACATCGATCTCATGCGGGTATCCCCTCCGAGGGCGGTCCCATAACTTTATTTCATGAAAAGTTATTCCTTCCTTGTCGCGTCTGCCGCTGTAGCTTCGCTTGGCGCGACACCGGCGCATCGCTTGTACACAGCTGTTGCCGTCATCGGCTCCCCGCCAAGCTGCTCCTCGCACCCCGCCCCAACCGAGAACATCGCCGCGCAGCTTGCCAAGTTCCGGCCGGTTCGGATGCCGTTCTCCACCGCCGGACTCTCGGCCCGCGAAGTGAGCATGGTGCGAAAGCTCGTCGAGGCGGGACAGGACTTCGAGAGCATCTTCTGGCGGCAGTCGGACGCGACGGGACTCACGCTCTATAAAGCGCTCGCAAAGTGTTCGGGCGCGAGCGAAAAACAGATTCGCCATTATCTGTTGATCAACGGAAGCAGCTACGATCTGCTCGAGGGGAACAAGCCGTTTCTGGCGGGCACCGTCTATGAGCCGGGACACGCGCTTTACCCAGCCGGAATTACGCGGAAGGAGATCGAGGATTACGTCGCCGCGCATCCGGCAAAGAAGGCCGAGATCTATAACCCCTGGACAGTTGTGAAGCGGAGCGGGAAAGATCTTGTCGGCGTTCCGTATCACGTCGAGTACAAGGAATTTCTCGTCCCGGCAGCGAAGGCGTTGCGTGATGCCGCCGCGCTGAGTGACGACAAGGCATTCGCCAATTTCCTGCGTCTCCGCGCCGACGCGCTGCTCACGGACGACTACTACAAGAGTGATCTCGCCTGGGTCGATCTCGATAATCACAAGTTCGACGTGATCATGGCCCCGTACGAGACGTACCTCGACGACCTGCTCGGCGTCAAAACATCGTACGGCGCCGCGGTGATGATTCGGAATCCGAGCGAAAGCGCGAAGCTCGAGACCTACAAGAAATACGTGTCAGACATCCAGGACGCGCTGCCCTTGGCCGCCGCCGACAAGCCGTCCAACGCCGGGCATCCGACGCCGATGGAGGTGATGGACGCGCCGTACCGCAGCGGAGATCTCCGCCACGGTTATCAGGCGGTCGCGGACAATCTGCCCAACGATCCGCGGATCCACGCCGAGAAGGGGACGAAGAAGATCTTCTTCAAGAACTTCATGGACGCGCGAGTGAACTACGTCGTGCTTCCGATCGGCAAGCTGCTCATGCGCCAGGACCAGGCGAATCTCGCGTCGATGGACGGATACCTGTCGGTCGTAGTGATGCACGAGATCTCTCACGGCCTGGGTCCGGCGTACGCGCGCGTTGCCGGAAAGCAGGCGGACATTCGGGAGTCGATCGGTCCGATCTACAGCGGGCTCGAGGAAGCGAAGGCGGATATCGTCGGTCTATATGGACTCGCCTGGCTGATGAACAAGGGAGTGCTGCCCAAAACCCGCGCGCAAGATTACTACGCGTCCCACGTCGCGGGAATTTTCCGCACCGTACGGTTCGGTGTTGCCGAAGCCCACGCCAGGGCGGAGATGATGGAGTTCAACTATTTCGCGGAGCAGGGGGCGATCACACGGGACGCGGACGGGCGTTACGCTATCGATTTCGCGAAGTTCCCCGGTGCGGTGGCGAGTCTGGCGCACCAGCTGCTCGACATCGAAGCGACGGGGGGCCGCACGAGGGCGGAGGCGTGGTTCCAGAAATACGGAACCATGCCGTCTGATTTACAAGCTGCCCTGGCCAAAACGGGGAGCGTTCCTGTCGATGTGGACCCGATCACCTCGTTCGGAGAGAACGTCAGGTAGAGCTTCGCGATTCCTATAGAAGCGAGCATACCTCGCTGAACGACAAGCGCGCGAGTCGGGGAAAGAGAGAGCCTGGATCTCCGTAGCCAAGGTTGCAGATGAAATTCGTTTTGACGTGTCCCTCGGGAAAGAACTCCTGATCGCACCCGAAACACGGCTTGCCCGCGGCAAAGAACTCCTCGTC
>DATCPG010000031.1:0-13290 GCA_036570225.1 Gemmatimonadaceae bacterium
ACGTATACCATGCGCAACACGCGCCTGCAGCGGCGAGTATCGCGCGCATCGAGGCGTATCATCTGCAGAGGGAGCTCGAGAACTTTTCCAACTCGATGAGACGTGTAAACCATCACCTCACCGCCAAAGCCGCGGGTGGCGGAACTAAGAAGCGCCGCACCAGCTGACTGGGGCGCCTACGTCTTGGCTTCTCCGGGGGGTAAGCTACGCGAGACCGCAACTTTCCTCCCACCGCAGGAACAGCAAGCGACCTCGAGCAAACTCGGCGGGTTGACCGGTCACATCCGGCGCGATGTCTTTGGGCCTTTCGAGCGGCTCTTCTGCAGCCAATCCGATTAGACCTCACGCCCAATGAGCGTGAGGTTCCTCGCACTGACTTGAGGGGGGGGCTCGAGCAGCGTTTAGCACCCTCCTGCTACTGGAGCAGGCGCTTGATTCTCTCACTCGGCTGCAAGAGTTCCGGTATTGGAACCAGTGGGGAGCTCGACCTCATCAGGTAACAACCGTGGCCCGCGCGCGCCGATGTCCCAGTTTCTACTTTGGCGGTTAGTTCCTTCCGCCCGATCAGACGGTCAAAGGTCCGTAGTCGCGCACCATTGCGGAACGAGGCGGGAAGTCGGATGATTGGCGACAGCAGACCCCACCAGAAACATGCATCGCGCTCCACTCCGCCTTTTCCGAATCGCCCTCCTCGCGACGCTCGTTCCTGCTGCGCTGCAGCCGCAGAACACCAGCGATTCGTTGCGCATCGCGCGACTCACTGCACTCGGACGGTTGTGGGGCGTCGTGAAATACTTTCATCCCGCGTTTCTCGAGCGTGAAGTCCTGTGGGATCCCGCGACGGTCGTCGCGATCGACCGTGTGAGCAACGCGAAAAGCACAGAGGAGTACGGAGCCGCGGTGAGTGACATGCTGGCGTCGCTCAGAGATCCCGCGACGCGCGTGACGCACAAGAAGCCGCCAGGTGCCGCTCTCGCCGGCGCATCGACAGGCGGCCGACACTGGGAGTTTGTCGGATCCGATAGCACGCTCGTCATCGCCCTGCCGGACCTCGTTTACGATTTTCCCGGCGCAATTCGATCGCTGGCCAGCGCGCTTCCGGACGTGCGGCGGGCATCGAGCATTGTTTTCGATTTGCGTGGACCGGAGCCCGATGAAATCGGGACTTCGGCGTACATCTTCGCGGATAGCGTCAACGCGTATCTCCCTGCATCGTCTGTTGCCGCGCCTTCGCAGCGCCGACGCATGCACTCCGGATTTGTCCCGCAGCAGGGCGGTACGTCCGAAGGCTACTGGTCGGGCGCTTATGAACAAGCGGGCGAGGTCATCAACGTGACCACGCCCAACCGTTCACGGCGCATCATCTTTCTGGCCAACCCAGGTTCGGATATCCCACCCATTGCTTTCGCACTGCGCGGCAACGGCCAGGGTGCGATCGTCGTCGACGGCAAGACCGCGCAACTCGCGGCGGGGGCTGACACGTATCGCGTCGCGCTGGGTGAAGGTCTCGAGGCGATCGTTCGTCTTGGCGAAATGACTGGGACCGCGACCGCGGACACCGCCGTGACGCGTGACTCGACCGGCGACGTTCCTCTGCGGGTGGCGCTGGCATTCGCCCGTCGCCCTGTCACTGCGCCGCCTACCGCGTCACCACGGCTGATGTACGTGCCCGCGGCGGAATCGCCGTACGCGTCGTCGAAATACCCGGGAACCGCCTATCGCGTCCTCGCCGCGTATCGCTGGTGGAACGCGATTTACTATTTCTATCCTTACAAGCACCTCATCGGCGAAGACTGGTCAGCCACGCTCCCGCGCAGCATTCGACTCCTCGAGGCTGCTCGCGACTCACTCGAGTACGCGCAGGCGGCCGCGGAAATGGTGACGTACATCCACGACTCGCACGGCTTCATGACGGCGAGCGTCGCTCTCCGCAATTTCCTCGGCAGGGTCCCTGCCGCGGTGCAATTGCAGTACATCGCCGGCCAGCCGGTCGTGATCTCCGTCGCTGACGATTCCGCGACGAAAGCCAGCGGGATCTCTGTTGGAGACATGATACTGAAAGTCGACGGAGAGGACGTCACCGCACGCAGGGCGCGCAGAGCCAAATACACGGCCTACTCCACTCCGCAATCGCTCGACGCTTTTATCGCGGCGCGGTTGCTGTGGGGCGCCGACTCGACGCCGGCACAAGTGACTGTGCGCGATCGGAACGACCGGGTGCGCGAGCTGTCGCTTCCCCGTCGTGCCGCGCTCGGGATGCTAACTCAATATCCGCGCGCGGGCCCGATAATGAAGATGCTGCCCGGCAATATCGGTTATGCCGATCTCTCGCTGCTGACCGTCGCCCTGGTGGACAGCATGTTCGAGATGTTCAAGAACACCAAGGCGATCATTCTCGACGATCGCGGCTATCCTCAGGGGACGGCGTGGTCGATTGCCTCGCGTCTCACTGACAAGGAAACGGTCCCGGCAGCCGCGTTCCAGCGTCCGCTCGTCATGTCACCGGATTCCAGCGAGTGGACGACCTACAGTTTCGTGCAGTACACACCCACGACGACGAAGTGGAGATATCACGGCAAGACCGTACTGTTGGTGGACGAGCGCACGGTCAGCCAGGCGGAGCACACGGGACTATTCTTCGAGGCCGCGAATAAGACCACGATGGTCGGATCGCCGACGATGGGTGCAAACGGCGATGTCACAAGCGTCGCACTCCCGGGCGGATTGTACGCGCACTTCTCGGGGCACGATGTACGACATGCCGACGGACGGCAGCTGCAGCGTGTTGGTCTACAACCGGACGTCGTCGTGCGTCCGACACTTGCCGGAATCCGCGCGGGGCGCGATGAGGTGCTAGAGCGCGCGCTGGAGATTCTCAAGAAGTGAGAACCCACGAGCACAGGATAGCGATATGCCTTTGGCTTCATTCAGTTCTGCTGATTCTCGGTGGTGTGGTCTTGGGCTTCGAATTCAATCGGGCACTGTGATCTAACGTACCTTGCGGGGCCCGCTCGCTCATCGAAAGAGACGTCCGCGCCCGCCTCTTGGTCTTGGATAAGGCGGCCCTTCGCAGAGAGCTTTGCTGCCCAACGGGCCCCTCACGCCCAATGAGCGTGAGGTCTGGACGTCAGTAAGCAGCGTTAAGACTGCCAGGCTCGTCCTGAATCGTCCGCCAAGGAGTGGCGCTGTCGATAGGACTGTCGATTTGGTGAGCGGCGCGCTGCTTTCATGGGCGTGGGGTGCGCCTTCTCAACTCTCGCTCGAAACAACGGATCGGTTTCCGGCACCGCAACCGAACCCGGCCGAGCAACATCGTGTAAAACCGAGAGTTGAGAGAGCGCGATGGACGCTTAATAAGTGAGATTCCCCCTTGGGTACCCCCTACGCACGTAAGAGCAACCTCACGCCCGATAGGCGTGAGGGTGAGTTCAGCAGCGTTGCCCACCTCCTGCTCTTAGAGCAGGAGCGGCCCATCGATCTCCCGACGGTCTGGGAGCGATTTGCCGCGCGGCCGCGGACGAAACGACGCATCTCGTCCGATTGCGTGAGGCAGGCGCAGGGAGTAGACGCTGAGGGCTCACGCGATGCCCCTTTGGGCACGTAGGCGCAACAGATCGGTAAAACCAGCCGGATGTCCAGGCTCCCAACCTCGAGGCGCAGAAAAACCAAAGAACGGGTTTGGAGGTGGACTTCGATCTGGAGAAGGCGCCCCTCTTTGACGGAAGGAGCAGGGCGCAAAAATGGGGAGCCACGCCCTAAACTGTTGGCTTGAGTATCGCACCCCCCTACATTAGAGCCGCTCTCTTCAAGGAAAACCGTGGAACGGGATCTCGACGACCTCAGCCGGCTGAAGGCGGCGCTCGAAAGCCATTATGAGATCGAGCGCGAGCTTGGACATGGCGGCATGGCAACAGTGTATCTGGCGCGCGACATCAAGCACGGCCGGGTCGTTGCCATCAAAGTCCTGAGGCGCGAGCTAACCGCAGCTGTCGGCGCAGAGCGATTCCATCGAGAGATCTCCATCGCCGCGCAACTCCGTCATCCTCACATCCTCACCCTCATAGACTCGGGAGAAGCGGACGGAGTACTCTACTACGTAATGCCGTTTGTCGAGGGTGAATCGCTTCGCTCACGGCTCGGACGAGCGGGCGCTCTTCCGATTTCTGAGGCCACACGCATCCTCCGGGAAGTAGTGGACGCTCTCGTTCACGCGCACAAGCACGGCATGATCCACCGCGACATCAAGCCGGACAACGTGATGATCGAGGACCGACACGCCCTGGTTCTGGATTTCGGGGTTGCCAAGGCCATGAGCAGCGCTGCCAGTGGCCACAATCTGACGACAGTGGGAGTGGCGCTTGGGACACCGGCGTACATGGCGCCGGAGCAGGCAACAGGTGAGACCGACGTCGATCAGCGCGCGGATATCTACGCGGCCGGGCTGCTCATATGAAGGTGCCTGATAAGCGTGAGGTCGGTAGTTAAACTCTACACAGGCCCATGAACTCGAACTAATTATCCCGCATTGGCTTACGCTGATGCGGGATTCTTGCTGCTGACCCGAAAAACGGGTCTACTGTCGGGTCATACTGTCGGTTCGCACTAGCACGAGACGGCAGTACGCTTCCGCTCACGACTCGAAAGCGCGTTCCTCATCGTTCTCTGATCGGCCTGTTGGTAGACCGTCATCACCGTCAGCGAGACTCTTCCACCGCTTGACCGGGACTCCCGAGCGTTCAGGATGTCGATTCTGCGCGACGCTCTCCGATGGATGCGTCACTCAAGGTCGTGGTACGCCACCGCACCGTTGCGCCACCTTTCATTACGGGTCCGGTCAAGCAATTTTCAGCATTGCGGAGAAACCCTGAGCATCCCACTGTAGCTGAGATAGGAACGGCCCCTGAGCAGCACGACTGCTTGAGTTCGCTCTGACGCCTCACGCCGACGCCACCCCGAATCTGAGATGCCGAGCTCGGCTCTCCTTCCCACCGCCCGGGCATCGGATCGCGTAGCACACTCGAGGAGACACGCTCTATGATTACCGACCAAGCCTCGGCCAACCAAAGCAAGCCCGGCAGCGGACAAGAACCAACCAACGTTGAAAGAAGAACTTTGATTGGTGCGGGGCTGGCCGCTCTGCTAACCGCCGCGTGCTCGTCACCGACGGAGAACAGGGCGCAGCGCCTTTCATCCTCTGGACTTGTGACCGCCGCGGAAAGGGATGAGGGAACGGATGAGGGAAAGAGTGTGCCCAACGATCCGTTCATCCTTCTGCTAAAGGGAGTCTATCAGCCAGTGCCCACGGGTTCGGGGCAGCACAACTTCGGCCTCACCACGGTGGACCTGGATGATGGGTCGTACTCGAAAACGCGGATCTATCCTATTTTCGGAATTCGGGGTAGCACGCACCAGGACAAGTCTATCGGCACCTTTTACGTGTCACCCGCCAACGGTTTGTGTGCCTACGACCTTCCCGGAGGCGCAATTGCGATGAAATTCATCTCAGGTGCTGGCAGAACTTTTCCTGTGGTTGTCCCCGACGGGATGGGTGGGCAGTACCTCGAAGGATCCGCACCACTAACGATACTGGAGGCGACGGGGATTTATCGAGCTTTTGCAGATGGTCATAACAACATGGTCGATAAACTGCATCAGCTAGTAGCTGGCGCTCCGTTCGCTGGGTTCCCGTCGTCCGGCTATGATGAATTGTGCTTCTGCATGATTTTTCAGCACAGTGATCCGAGTTTCCCATAAGGTCCGTTTGAACCAAACGGAATCCAGTGTACCGAGGAGGGGCGGCTCCGAACGATCGGAGTCGCCCTTTCTTTTGACGGAGTGCAGAGCGCCCCGGGTTTAATCCCCCCGCCTTCAGGCCGTGATGATTCCCAAAGGTTCTTACGGAATCATCCACGGGATGACATACGCCTGCGCACAGGCCAGAAGCCCAATCAATGTGGCGAGAAGAACGCTGTGCCAGAACGTCCTGCGGAGTATTTCCCCCTCGTGACCTATTAGTCCGACAGTGGTGACTCCGACGGCGATGTTTTGCGGGGATATCATCTTTCCCGTCACTGCCCCTGAGGAGTTGGTAGCAGCAAGTAACACCGGATTCAGATGGAGCTGCTGTGCGGCGGCGACCTGGAGATTGCCAAAGAGAAGATTGCTGGAGGTGTCGCTCCCAGTGAGGAAACAGGCGACCCAACCGAGGTAACTGCTGACCAAAGGAAAGACGACGCCAACGCCCGCGAGGGCGGCACCAAGCGTGTAGACCATGCCGGAATAATTGTAGAGATACGCCAGACCAACGATGAAGAGGACCGTCATACCAGGCAGTCGGAGCTGGCGAAGAGTTGTCGTCCCGGCCTTTACTAAGGCGCGGGGCCGCACGCGAAACCAAAGGGCGGTAAGTAGGGTCGTCGCCAGGACAGCAGTTCCACCAGCCAACGGTTGAAAGCGGAATACTGCCGCATAGGGTTTCTGAGGATAGAGCGAAATAAAGACTCCGTTATGCAGCGCTGGAACCGGAACCACAATCTCCCCTTGTGGAATGAGTTTGAAATAGGACCAGAGAACCATGACGAGAGAGAGTAGTGCCCAGGGTACCCACCCATCAACTGAATCACGGAACGAGAGTTTTCCAATCAGGCTGTCAGTCGATTGAGCTGGTCTGGCATGCGGTTGAGGCGCATCGTATTCGCCACCAAAAACGGTCGCGGTGACAATTCCAACGGAAGGAGACCAAATTCTAAGAAATGCCACGGTCGAGATGATCGAGGCGAGCGCACTAAGAACGTCCGTTGCATATGGTCCCCATATGTTGGAGACCGCGAACTGCGCTACGGCGAAGCTGAGCCCGGCCACAAGGGCGACTGGCCACGTTCGCTTAAGACCCTCCCACCCTCCAACAACCAATGTGAGATACGCCGGCAAAAGAACGGCAAGAAAGGGAAGCTGCCTTCCTACCGCGGCGGAAAGCTTCATGACATCCAGTCCCGTCACTCCAGCAAGCGCCACAATAGGAAGTCCCACTCCTCCGAATGCGACGGGAGCAGTGTTGGCAATCAACGAGACAACAACGGCGCGCCGGGCTGGGAATCCCAAGCCAACGAGTAAGAACGCCGTGATTGCAACGGGGGCGCCGAAGCCGGCGCTTCCTTCAAGCAGGGCGCCGAAACAGAAGGCTACCAGCGTGGCCTGGACACAGGGATCGCCGGAAGCGTGGTGCTGAATCCAGAGGCGCAAGCGATCGAACGAACCGGTATCTATCGAAAGGTTGTACAGCCACAACGCGTTGAAGACGAGCCACAAGATGGACCAAACAGCAAAAGCAAACCCGTAGGCGAGACTCCAACCGGCGAGTGACGCCGGCATTTGCCAGACGCCGACGGCGAGGATTACGGCCGTTGCCAACCCAGAAGCTGCGCTCAACAGACCGCCTTTCCGGAACACGCCCATCAGAACGAGGACGACAGCGAGCGGAATCACTGCGATCAGGGCGGACCACACTAGAGAATGGACCGGAGCGAGCGGTTGCGACCATACTGATGTCAACGGATCGTCCAACTGGAGAAGGCGTGGATGATCATCGTTCGAATTGTGTGAGAGGATTGTCGGACGTTTTCACGCTGCATCGCACCGTCGGAACCTGCACGATCTATTATTGAGCTGCGGCAAACCCTAATCGCCCTGTGCGTCACTCAGACGGGTCGTGACGCTCCTCTTGGGTCTTTCATCGACGTGGAGTTGAAAGATGTCCGGCCGGGAGTAATGGCCCACCACATCCAGATCGTACTTCCCACGAACGACCTGGGCGATATCGATCTCGGCTACCAGAATAGCCTCACCGTCCGTGTTCGGTCCGGCGATGAAATTTCCGAACGGGTCGACAATGCAGCTTCCGCCGGGAGTGACCACCGTTTCCGGATCATCGCCGAAGCTCGAAGCGTACTCGGCGGGAAAGTCGCGACGGCGGTTGAACTGATTGGAGGAAAGAACGAAGCAGCGGCCCTCGACAGCAATGTGTCGCACCGTGGCCAGCCAGGAGTCCCGTGAATCTGCCGTTGGTGCGCAGTAGATCTGAATGCCCTTTGCGTACATGGCAGCGCGCATGAGGGGCAGGTAATTCTCCCAGCAAATCAGCGCGCCCATCTTTCCCACGGGCGTGTCGAACACCGGCATGGTAGAGCCATCTCCAAAGCCCCAGATCAATCGCTCCGATGCGGTCGGCATAATCTTGCGGTGCTTACCGAGAAATGCGCCATCTGGCCCGAAGAACAACACCGAACAATACAGCGTTCCACCATCGCGTTCGACAACGCCGATGACAAGATAGATTTTGTTGTCGCGCGCCACGTCGCAGAGCCGGGTGACCGCGGGACCGGGAACATCCACGCTGCTTTCCCAGTAGCGCCGATACTCTTCGCGGCCCGCGTCCGACCGTGAACCAACAACAGCGCCAAACGCGAGTCCTCTCGGGTATGCAGAGAGAAAGGCCTCCGGGAATACTACCAGCCGAGCGCCCTGTGATGCCGCTTCCGCAACAAGAGCCTCGGCCTTTTGGAGGCTGCGTTCCAGATCAAACGCCGTCGAGGCTGCTTGCACGACAGCGACTTTAGGTTTTTCCTCGGATATGCGAGAGCTTCGCTTACGACTTGCATCGTTCATGTGGCCCCCATTCTTACGTCATGACCGCTCGGGAAATTAGTGCCGGCAGCGTCACGAAAACCAGCAGAGAGGGATTATAGACGCTCCTGCTCTCGGAGCAGGAGTGAGTACGACCTCACGCTTGATGGGCGTGAGCTGTTGTCCATTTCCTGTGCTGCTTGCGAAGGTATCCGGGGTGGCGCAGTCGATCTACTCCTCGTGGGCGAAGTGCGATCTCGTCACGGTGCGCCCAGAAAAGAAGAGGTAGCTGTCACCGCTTGTTGCAAGCAAAATCGACGGCTTCGACGGCCATCTCAGGAAGTTGGCGGTTCAATAGTGCCAGGTAGCGTTGCAGTTAGTGCAGTGAGCCCGCGTTAGCGCTTCCTTCCGGGCCAACCCGGGATGATCATCGCGAATGCGCCATAGTGTCAGCGCTGAAGTGGGGCGATCGACGACACGTACTCCGGCTCAACATTTTCAAAGTACAACCCGAGAAATTGACCATGCTCGAGCGCCGGTACCTCGAGCTCTACTCGGTACGGCCGGTCAGCTTCGAGCGATGACACGTCCGCGTAAAAACCGACGAAGGTGCTGCGTACGACGCGCACTGCCGTATACGCCTTGTGCAGCTCGACCGCCTTTCCGTCCAGGCGAAGTGCGGTATTCCAGGAGTCATCGGGTTGACGGAACGACGCATACAGCAGCAGCCGCTCGGGAGCGAGCCAGGTTGTGAGATAGTCCTCGGATGTCCAAGGAATTGGCCATGCGCGCCGCCGCGCGCGAAGCTGATCGAAGACGCGCTGAGGAATCGTGAACGTACCCGTGATGCGGCCGCCTTTAAACGTCGAGTCCCACGCGATCACGGGCTGTAGTTGGTGAAACTCCGATCCGCCAAATCGCGCGCTGATCTCCACCCGGTCGCCGTGGCGCGCGGCAATGGCTATGCTGACACCGTTCACGGTTGCGCTTCGTACAACGGTGCGCGGCGGCAATGCGACAACGAGACGCGCGGTGTTGCCGGCCTCACCGGTTACGCCGCGCAGTGCAAGCACTGCGTTGGTGACTGTGGCGGTACCGGTGGCGCCGAATACGAGCGGCTCCGTTATTCGCATTGAGGCCGGCGTTATTTCGAGCACAAGCGCGGACCCGCCATCGAGCGCGACGGACAGCGTGTCGCCGCGCGACCAGATGCCTTCGCCGGGCTTGGCGAGTCGCCGTCCGTCCTGCGGATACAACTCACGCAACATGTAACGTGCGCCGATCGTGAGTCCGATCGATGCGTCGAGAGGAACGCGTGCCGTAAGACGCCGCGCGTCCGGATTGAAGAGAAAGATGAATCCGTGATCGCCCACGATCGCCGATGTACCGTCCACTCTGCCAATTGCGGGTTGTCCTAGGATGGTTCGCGTGTGCCGGAGCAGCTCCTTGTTCGTCGATGTCCACTGCAGCCAGTGGCGCAACCATGCACGGTCCTTCTCGGAGAAATTGGCATTCTCCGCCGAGTCGCGCGCGGGAAGCATGTCGAGCACGTTGTTCCATCCAGCCACGGCAATCGACGAGAGCAACGAATAGCGCCAGCCGAGGTAGTCCCAGTCGCGAGCGCGAAACGATGTGAGCACGACGCCGCGGTCCGGCGTTTTCCGTGATGGCATCCTGTCGCTCTCATTCGACCGCGATGTCTGATGCGTAATAAACCCCGGCACCAGTTCGCTCGGCGTGAACTCATAGTTGCGATAGCGATATGCGGTATAGCGTTCGCGATCCGCGGACACGCGATCGAAGTGCAAGTCCGGATAGGGCGTGAAGCTCTCGGGCTGCTCGTCGTTGAACGTCGGGTGCGGATAGCTTCCCGCCAGCCAGCTCCATGGTCCATAGTGGTGATATTCCTGGCGTCCATCGATGACGACATCCGGGATGCGTCGGCGCAACGTTTCCATCACGCGACGCCATCCCCACCACTGCGCGTAGCGACTCGTGCCGTCGTAGGTGAGGAATGTGTGATCGAACGAATAACCGGCGATTCCTGTCCGGTCGTGGAATGCCACGAGCTCGTCGATGAGCCAATCTTGCAACGCGCGATTGCCAAGACTTGCGGCTTTCTTTTTGGGATCGCGGCGTGACGGCACGAGCCACTCGGCGTTCTGTGTGAATGGCAGAACGGGATAGACGTAGGCCAACAGCCCGAGGCGCTTGCCGCGCGCGTAATCCACCATCTCCGATACGCTTGCCGGAACAGGGCTCGATCGTGGATCCCACTCATTGCGGCGAATCTTCTGACCCAGTCCGAGCCACAGCACATGCTCCCAACTCCAATCGTCAATGCTGTCCTCTCGGCGCGAGAGCACCGAATTTGAGGGTGCGTACAGCACGTAGCGCGCACCTGAGGCAGCGGCCCGATCGAACACGCGACGATACTCGGCGCGTCCCTCGTGTGTTCCGACGTCGATCTGGTAGTCGTTCGCACACCAGCCGACGAACACGTTCAACGGATTCTTCGGCTCGTAGATGAAGAGCGAGCGCACCATCCCGGTGAACGCCACAATCTCCGCTTCATCGAGTCCGGGCATCGTGTCTCCCGCTGCGAGCCACTCGGGAATCATGTGCGCGGGGAGTCGTCGCCCCACCAACCGCACCGGCGCGATGAGGCCGCGATCCGTTTCAAATGCGCCGTAGCCAGACTTCCACTCCATGTCGGCGGTGTAGCGGAGCGCCGCGACGTTCTTGTCGAGCGTGAACTGCAGGAATGGGTTCTGCGCCACGACGAGCAGCGATCGTCCGCCCACAAATCGCAGCGCCGCACCGTAGTCGAACGTGCCGAGCGCCGGTCGCGCGCTGGCGGGGCTGAACACGTCGAGTGGCTCCTCGGCCAGCGACAAGCGGAAGATCGTGATATCTCCCACGACGAACGTCTTCGCGACATCCGGCATGACGCTGATTCGCTTGCTCACGAAGCGCCAATCGGGTTTCAGCTCGTAGGCAACGTCGATGACAACGCCATCGGCACGATAACGGTAGACGACGCCGTTGCGACTCGTGCGCTGTGTAGGCGTCGCGAGCGCTGTGCTTTCGTACGACCGCTTGTCGATCGTGACTGTGAAGTCGTCAGCGTTGAGTCTGTGCGTTCGCCCGCCGGCGCGATCGGTGATGGCTGTGATGCCGCGAGCTCCGAACTCGACGCGCAGCTGACCATTCGCGAGCGTCTGTGCGCGCGCGGCGTCGGCGAACAGAGCGAGCGAAACCGCGAGTGCCCGGCACGTCAATCCGATGCGTATGTCCGTGCCGTCGCGAGAGTATTCGCGCGCCATTGTGCACCCCGTGAGTTGCCGTGCTGGGTGTCCACCGGACGGCGAAACGCTTTGTCTGGATGCCATGGATCATGTCTCCCTTTCGAACTCTTGTAGCGCCCCAGAGTCGCGGCTGAGGACGCCGTGGCGATTGTGCGCCTGAACGTGTGCTCGGTCAAGGGGTAGTTTCTGACGTGCTAGTCGTACTTGTCCGACTCGCTTCAAACTTTCCGAAGCGGAGCGACGACTCAAACGACCCCTGATACTCTAGGGGTGATTCTGCTGTCGATTCAGCTGTCGATTGAGTCCGACATTATCCGGCATCCCGAAGGGTGAACAACGGCAAATCACGCTGTCCGTCAACGATTTAACGATTTCTTGCCGGACTTCTTACTCCCCTTCGGTTGCCTGATAAGCGTGAGGTCGGTAGTTCAACTCTACCCAGGCCCATTAATTCAGGGCATTACCCCGCAAGCGTTTGCGCTGGCGGGGTTTTTCTTTGGTCTGCTTAGCTAACGGCAACAATTGACCATCTTGCTGATCGGGTGCAGGTTCTCCGCCTGTCTTCTGGTTGAGGAAAGCGCTGATGGCTCTGAGACATTCGCAGTGAATCCGTCGCTTCGCCTAGTCGAGGAGCGTGAACGGAATGCCTGATCGCATTGATCAGGTTCAGCGCGCGTTCACCAGCTACACCGTCGAGCGTGAGCTGGGCAGCGGCGGAATGGCCACCGTTTACCTCGCGCACGACAAGAAACACGACCGCAAAGTCGCCATAAAGATTCTGCATGCCGAGCTCGCTGCCGTGCTCGGCGCCGAAAGATTCCTCCAGGAGATCAGAGTCACCGCCAATCTTCAGCACCCCCACATCCTGGGCCTGATCGATTCTGGACTAATCGGGGATGACGCGGGCGAGCTGAAGGGAAGGCCATACTACGTGATGCCGTACGTCGAGGGCGAATCACTCCGCCAGCGGCTCGAAAAGGAGCAACAGCTTCCAGTCTCCGACTCTGTGCGAATCGCGACTGAAGTCGCGAGCGCCTTGGACTATGCGCATAGGCACGGCGTGATACACCGGGACATCAAGCCCGAGAACATTCTGCTGCACGACGGCAGTGCCATCGTCGCGGATTTCGGGATTGCCTTGGCGGTCACCCAAGCTGGTGGCGCGCGAATGACCCAGACTGGTCTCTCGCTCGGCACTCCGAGCTACATGAGTCCGGAACAAGCAATGGGAGAGCGGACGATCACGGCGCGGAGCGACATCTATTCGCTGGGTGCGGTGACCTATGAGATGCTCTCTGGCGAGCCGCCCTTCACTGGGCCAACGGTGCAGGCTATTGTCGCGAGAGTTATGACCGAGGAG
>DATCPG010000032.1:0-3081 GCA_036570225.1 Gemmatimonadaceae bacterium
ACTTTTTCCCGAGAAAAATCATGAACCTTCGCAACGTCGCGATCATCGCGCACGTCGATCACGGCAAGACGACTTTAGTGGACAAAATGCTCCGGCAGGCCGGGGCGTTCCGCGAGAATCAGGTCGTCATGGAGCGAGTGATGGACTCCAATCCGCTGGAGCGCGAGCGCGGGATCACCATTCTGGCGAAGAACACATCCATTCGCTGGAAGGGAACCAAGATCAACATCGTCGACACTCCGGGCCACGCTGACTTCGGGGGCGAAGTCGAGCGCATCCTTCGGATGGTGGATGGTGTGCTGCTCGTGGTCGATGCGTTCGATGGCCCGATGCCACAGACGCGGTTCGTTCTTCGCAAGGCGCTAGCACTCCATCGCACGCCGATCGTGGTGATCAACAAGATCGACCGGCCCGGCTCGGACCCGATGCGCGTGCACGACGAGGTGCTCGATCTGCTGATCGAGCTCGAGGCGAACGAGGCACAGCTGGATGCGACAGTCGTCTACGCATCCGCGCGCGAGGGCGTGGCAACGATGGACATGGAGGTGACACCCGTTGACCTGTCGCCACTTTTCGACGCAATCATCGAGCACGTCCCGGCGCCGCCGCACGATGACGCGGGCCCGTTTCAGATGCTGATATCGACGATCGATCACTCACCATACCTCGGACGGCTGGGGATCGGCCGCATCGAGCGCGGGACAATCAACGTCGGAGACGCGGTTGCGCTGTTGCCGCTGGATGGATCGCAGAAGGCCGAGCAGTCGCGCGTGACCAGACTGTTCACGTACGAGGGACTGGACCGCATTGAAGTCCCGCAGGCTTCGGCGGGTGAGATCGTCGCGCTCGCGGGGCTCGAAGGTGTCGAGATTGGGCTGACTGTCACCGATCTCGAGCATCCGGAGCGCCTGGCGGGAATCTCGGTGGAGGAGCCGACCATCTCCGTGGATTTTCTGGTCAACAATTCTCCGTTTGCCGGCAGGGACGGAAAATTCGTGACGTCGCGCCAGATTCGGGAGCGGCTGTTCAAGGAGCTCGAGCGGAACGTCGCGTTGAGAGTGGAAGACACCGATTCCACAGATACGTGGACAGTATCGGGTCGCGGTGAGCTGCATCTCACCATCCTGATGGAGACGATGCGTCGCGAGGGATACGAGTTTCAGGTGTCGCGTCCCCGGGTGATCACCCGAGAGGGGCCGGACGGCGAAAGGCTCGAGCCGTACGAGGAGCTCTCGATCGATGTCCCCGAAGAATTCCTCGGCGTCGTGATCGAGAAGCTCGGGCCTCGCCGCGCCGCGATGCTGGAGATGAAGAACCCGGGGCAGGGCATGGTGCGTCTGCTCTACAAGATTCCCGCGCGAGGACTGTTCGGCTACCGCTCGGAGTTCCTCACCGATACGCGCGGGACCGGCATCATGCACCACCGGTTCCTCGAGTACGGGCCCTGGGCGGGTCCGCTGGCCGGCCGTATGCGGGGCACACTGGTGTCGATGGAGGCCGGAGTGATAGTCGCTTTCGCGCTTGCAAATCTGGCGGAGCGCGCTACCCTATTTGTTGCACCGGGTGATGCGGTTTACGAGGGCATGCTGGTGGGGGAGAATTCGAGGCCGGGCGACATGGACGTCAATCCGACCAGAGAGAAGAAGCTCACGAACATGCGGTCGAAGTCGAGCGACGAGAACATCCAGCTGGAGCCGCCTCGAGAGTTGACGCTGGAAGGGGCGCTGGAGTATATCGAGGAAGACGAGCTGATCGAGATTACACCGCAGTCGATCCGGCTGCGGAAACGCTCCCTCAGTGCTAACGATAGAAAGAAGCTGTCACGCGAGGCGAAGCGCGAGCGCGCTTCGGTCTAATCACCAGGAGAGTAAGGCAATGTGCGCCATGCTGGAGTCCGCGGGGAGTTTCCCGAACGAGGGGGAAACAGAAGCGTGGCTGGCGAAGAGGGCACCAGAGGATGACCCCGAGGACGAGGATCTCGAGGACGACCTGGAGGATGACGACGACGTGGAGGACGAGTGGAGCGCCGCCGACGATGAAGAGCTCGACGACGAAGATCTCGACGATGAAGATCTGGACGACGACGAGCTCGACGACGATGACGACGACCTCGACGATGATCTGGACGACGATCTCATAGACCTCGACGACGAATTCGATACGGAAGACGAGGAGAAGCCGCATCCCGGCCATCCTCGGAAATACGAGGATTGAGCAGCGCGAGCGATCGAGCGCCGATATGAGAAATGCCCCGCGATTGCGGGGCATTTTTGTTTGATGCGATGGCGGCCGCCGTTCTAGCTTAGTGGGATGACTCCGCTTGTCTGATCGTCGCCGGTCGTGCAGGCAATGATCCCGCTCCTCAGCTCGCAGCTCTCTTTGGAAAGGGTGTGTGTGGCGACGGCGGTAAACTCGGAGATCCGACTCCCGAGGATGTTGGAGGCGGTGAGAATGACGGTGATGTCCTTCGAGGCGCGGAATCCTTCCACGGACACGTCAGCGGTGGCAGTGCCCGAGAAATACTGCGCATGGTTCTCGGAAGCGTACTGCTCTTCGTAGATGGACGCGTTGTGCAGGTCGGCGATCATCGCGGCGACGTAAGCCTTGTCCTTGCTGCCCGAGTACCGCGGGATGGCGATGGCCGCGAGTATCCCGATCACGAGCACGACGACCATGAGCTCGACGAGAGTGAATCCACGCCGGCTGCTAATGGTCGGTCGGTTGAACCCCCTATTTGCAGAGGGAGTTGCGAGGCTCCGGGGCATGGGGAAATACTCACCGGATTGCTTAACGGAATCGTGAAAATAGACTGACGGATTTGTAATGATCCGTCGTCGGCGGCGATTGACCCCCCTAGAGGGAGGGACTAACTTGCAAAACTCTGCGTCACAGCTGTTTGAGGGTGGCGACGGGGCCTGTAGCTCAGGTGGTTAGAGCGCACGCCTGATAAGCGTGAGGTCGGTAGTTCAACTCTACCCAGGCCCATAAATCAGAACCTGTTACCTCGCTTGAGGATACGTCCTTGAGCGGGGCTTCTGCATTCTGCCGAAAATGAGCCTACTGTCAGTTCGTGCGCAATAT
>DATCPG010000033.1:0-15062 GCA_036570225.1 Gemmatimonadaceae bacterium
GGAGACGTACTCATGTCGTATCCGAGCCGATACGGTTCGGGGGTTCGCAGCGCGCGCGAGCGCTGTCTGATCCTCCTTGTCGTACTCTCGTTCATCCCGTGGAATCCGCTTTTGTCGCAGGAGCATGAGGAAGATCATGACCATGATCACCTCCACTTCTCCCACCCGTTAGTCACGGAATCGCCGAGCCCGGACACAAAACTCAGGCTGGATTACGTTGGGGTTCGCACGAGCGACGTGACCGCAGTTCACGAGGATACATTTCGCCTGGAGGGCGAGTACGCATTCAACCACACCCTAAGCCTCGCGATTGTGACACCCTTCGTCTATAGAACGGCGCCGGCAACAGAACGAGCCAGCGGTCTTGGAAACATCGAGCTTTCCCTGAAGGCCGCGAGCCTGGGATTCGGTGAGGAAGGCGTGCTTCTAGGTGGCGGACTGTCGGCAGCGCTTCCCACCGGGAACGATACCAAAGGAATAGGAAGCGCGCACCTCGTCGAGCTCGAGCCGTTTGTCGATGCCGCATACAAGCGGAATGCAATCGAGCTGGTGGGGTTTGCCATCGTGTCGTCCAGTTTCCACCGCCAGCCAGGCGAGGAGGCAGAGGGAAGTCTTACCTTCAACTTATCAACTCTCTATCACATTCAGCCGCGACTCGAAGGAATGATCGAGCTTACGACGGCGCGCGCTGTGGTCGGACCGGCATCCGGAGCACAGCAGACTTTCATTGCTCCGGGATTCAAGGTGTACCCGTTTACGAACAGGAGTCTGATGTTTGGAGCGAGCGTGGAGCTCGGCACAGGTGTTGTTCATGACACTGACATATTGCTGCTCTCTGCGTTCTATCATTTCTAGGAAGTGTGATTCTCCTGACGGCAGGCTCGCGGTGCAGTTGACATAACAAATTATCTTGATATATTGAGACATGGCTGTTACCACCCGCTTCCGAGCCGAGCGCGCGGTCGAGCTCTTTCACGCACTCTCGGATCAGACCAGACTCGAGATTATCGAGCTGCTCCGCAAAGGAGAGCGCTGCGTCTGCGAGCTGACGGATACGCTGGATGCTGCCCAGTCGCGTCTGTCATTCCATCTTCGCGTTCTCAAGGATGCGGGGATCGTCCGGGACCGAAAGGATGGGCGCTGGGTTCACTACGAGCTGGATCCAAAAGCATTCGAAGAAATGGAGAGCCTGGTCTCGGGCATGAAGCCACACGCGCTCAATCGCTCGCAGGCTTGTTGTGCCTGATCTTTTTTTATTTCACCGATGCATCAACAAATATTGTTTGGAGCTGCCATGACAACCAGTGATTCGACGCTCAAAACCAATGTGAAGGAGAAATACGGACAAGCCGCGCTCCGTGTCAGCGAAGGCGCGACTGCAACATCGTGCTGCGGATCCAGCGCATGCTGCGGCGCAACCACCGAAGCATGGGATCCGATCACTTCGGATCTCTACGATGAGGGCCAGAAGCAGGGAATACCCGCGGAGGCCGTGCTGGCGTCGCTGGGTTGCGGGAACCCAACAGCACTCGCGGAGCTCAAGGAAGGCGAGACAGTCCTCGACCTCGGCTCTGGCGGAGGAATCGACGTTTTGCTGTCCGCCAAGCGAGTTGGACCGACAGGCAAAGCCTATGGACTCGACATGACCGATGAGATGCTGGCTCTGGCAAATGAGAACAAGCGCAAAGCTGGAGCAAACAACGTCGAATTTCTGAAAGGCGAGATCGAGACGATTCCGCTTCCCGATGCCTCAGTCGACGTCATCATCTCCAATTGCGTCATCAATCTTTCCGGTGAAAAGGAGAGAGTCCTTCGCGAAGCGTTCCGTGTACTCAAGCCCGGTGGGCGATTCGCGGTATCGGACGTCATCGTTCGCGGCGATGTTCCCGCGGCAGTGAAGTCGAATATGGAATTGTGGATTGGTTGCGTGGCTGGCGCGCTCGAGGAGCAGGAATTCCTCGGGCTTTTGCGCAAGGTCGGATTCGAGAATCCATCCATCGAGCCCACCAGGATATACAGGGCCGAGGATGCCACCGGATTCCTCGTCGGCAGCGGCCTGGAAGCTGCCGATTTCGTCGGGGAGATAGACGGAAAGTTCATGAGCGCATTCGTACGCGCTACAAAACCTGTCGGACGTTGCTGCGGGCCGGATTGCTGCGGAGGCTGAGATGTACGCGATTCAACGATCTGCACCATTGCGGAGGTTGCTATGCGGTTGAGGAACGCAACAGAGCGTGATCTTGAAGCGACTGAGGAGCTCCTGTCAGAAAGTGATCTCCCACTCGAGGGAGTCGCTGACAACTTCGCCGATTTCCTGGTAGCTGAGGATCGGGGCAGAATTATCGGTGCAATTGGTCTCGAAAGATTCGGCTCGATCGGGTTGCTCCGTTCTGCGGTCGTGGCCCCCGAGCATCGCGCCGCGGGTGTCGGGCACCAGCTCGTAGAGCGTATGATCGAGCGGGCCGTCGAAGATGGAATCGGCGAGCTCTACCTGCTGACAACGACAGCCGAAAAATATTTTCCGCGCTTCGGCTTCGTTCCCACGACTCGAGCGGCCGTGCCTGACGCGGTCAAGGAGTCGGCCGAGTTCCAGGGGGCGTGTCCGGACACCGCGGTTGTGATGACGCGTCGAATTGCAGGCCCCGTGACCACGCGCCGCTAATGCGATACGCCCTCATCTCAGACATTCACGCCAATCTTCCCGCATTGCGTGCGGTGCTCGACGACATCGACAAGCGCGGAGACACCGATGCCGTTTTTCATCTGGGAGATTTGACGGGTTACGCTCCGTGGCCGAACGAAACCGTTGAGCTTCTGCGCCAACGCGGAATTCCCGGGATTGCCGGCAACTACGATTCAACCGTTGCTACCGATTACAAGCACTGCGGATGCCGTGCGGAAACCGCCCGTGAGGAGGAGTTATCGCATGAGTCGTATGAATGGACTCGCGCGCACGTCACGGCAGAAACAAAAGCATACCTGGCGAGCCTGCCCTTCAGAATTGATATCCGTCCGCTGGGCGGCCATGTGTCGGGGCCAACGATAACCCTCGTGCACGGCAATCAAACGCTCAACACTGTTTACATCACCGAGGATCGACCTGATTCGTTCTTGGAGAAAATGGCGAAGGACGTTGGCGCACGTGCCGGTGACGTCATTTGCTTCGGGCATACTCACAGGCCGTGGCAGCGCACAGTTGGTGGCGTGCAGTTCATCAACACAGGGAGTGTCGGCCGTCCCAAGGACGGAGATTGGCGCGCGTGTTATGCACTACTGCAAATGGATCACGATTCGGCGAGTGCGGAGTTTGTGCGCGTATCCTATGATGTAGATCAGGCAGCCAACGCCATTCGCGAGAGTGAGCTGCCGGACGAGTTTGCCGAAGTCCTGAAATCAGGAGGAGCGTTGGCAGGAGCACACCGGCTTTAATAGGCTTTTTCCCGCTTCATCCGCTTCGCTACGGCCTCTGCTTCGCCGAAGACCCGAAGGAAATTCTCGCCCGCGAGCTTGCGTAGCTCGCTGTCGGACCAGCCACGCCTCGCCAGCTCGGCGAACAGCGCCGGATAGGTCGACACGTCTTCGAGACCCTGAACTACCTCAGTGATGCCGTCGAAATCCCCGCCGATTCCGACGTGATCGATGCCGGCGACTCTCCGCACGTACTCGATCTGATCCGCTACCTGTGACAGAGTAGCGCGAGGCTCCGGGTGCGTCTGCCGCCATTCATTTACGGCGCGGGTGATGGCGGCGGTGTCGTTTCCGTATTTCTTCCCGAGGTCTCGCATTGTCGGGCGCGATTCATCGTATAGAAACACTGCGGGCGAAACGAACCCGGTGACGAATGGTACCATCACGATTCCGCCGTTCTTCGTCACCCGCCGGAGAATCGAGTCGGGAACGTTGCGGGGAACGTCGACAAGTGCGCGCGCACCGGAATGCGAGAAGATCACGGGCGCCTGTGTAACGTTGAGCGCGGCGCTCATCGTCCCCGCTGACACGTGCGACAGATCGACGAGCATTCCAAGCCGGTTCATCTCGCGGACGACGCTGTCCCCGAATGGCGTGAGGCCGTTGTGCCTGGCAGAATCCAATGCGGCATCGGCCCAATCGAGCGTCACGTTGTGGGTGAGCGTCATGTACCTGACGCCCAGATCGTAATACGCGCGAAGCGCGCCGAGTGAATGCTCAATCGCGTGACCACCCTCCAGGCCCAGGAGAGAGGCGAGCTTTCCCTGCTTGAACTCTCGTCGAATGTCGGCTGGACTCAACGCCAGCGCGAGCCGGTGGGGGTATTTCTCGATCACTCGGCGCGCGATGTCTATCTGCTCCAGCTGCACTCTGGCGTAACCGGAATCACGGTACTCGCCGGGAGTGTAGACCGACCAGAACTGGGCGCCGACCATTCCCTTTCTGAGCCGGTCCAGATCGGTTTGTCCGGGTCGTGGGGTCCGGAGATCGTAGGCGTCGACGTTGCCGCGGGCGATGGTGTCTTCGCGGATCCGCCACGGCAGATCGTTGTGCCCGTCTATGAGGGGAGTTGTTTTGAGGATGCGTCTGGCGCGGACGAGGTACTTGTCGTTCGGCACGGCAGTTGTCTGCGCATGGGCGGGAGTCTTCATGGCGGCGGCAAGCACGAACAGCGCGGCCGAGACCAGCGAAGCAGCACGCCGATTGTAAAGCAATTCTCTAATCATGGCGTGAAAGCTAACGCCCGCATATTACGACCCAGGACACCGGGTCAGGGAGAAAGCGTCGGCCCGGGAGGCGTGTCCAGCAGCTCCACGGCGTCCCCGCTGTCCTCTTCCCTGACCACCAGCCGGATTGGATGAAGCCATTGGAGCCAGGGCATCATCCCGCTGGCGTCGTCGCGAATCAGGCCCGAATCGATTCCGTTGGCGTCCAGAACCGCTTGTGCCACATGGGCTTCGGTCTCATTGGCAAACGTTCGGATGACGGTGTTGAGGTCGGGCTGATCTTGCTCCATCTTCTCTCCATCGGCGTGCGGGCGCGGCAAGCACTCCGAAATCTGTATCAGGGAGCCGTCAGATGCATCTTCACAGGTCCCGGTATGGCACGGGCTCTGCCCGAATAACCCGAATGCGGTCAACTCCAGGCAATACAATGAAGACGCTTTCCAGATTCTCGATTGCTGTCCCAGCCTTCCTTTTGGCGGGCAGCCTCGCCTGCGGAAAGGACAAGAAGACGGTGGAGGCAGCCACCACTACACAGGATACCATGCTGCTCCGCGATCTGGCCGAGGCGAACAAGAATACAGCCGCGGCGAACGCGGTGGACAACAGCTTGAATACGGTGAGGACGAGCGGCGACTCTTCGTTACCGGGAACGGTCAATGGGGCAGCACAGAATCGCACACCTGGAACGCAGGTCGTAGCGCGACCATCGTCACTTGTATCCGGAGCATCCTCGAAGCCCCACTCGAGCGATTCCACGGCGGGAGTAACCCGACCCCGGCAAACCAACCGAACAAGCTCAGGGCAGTCGGCAACTACCGGAGACCCGTGCGACTCGCCCGCGCCGGTCGACCAGCGTTCCTGCCTCAATCGCTCGATAGTAGTAAACGACGCCGATCTGAACCGGACCTATCAGGAGCTGCTCGAGCAGAGCCGGAAATCCGGAGGCCCTGACCTCGAAGACCGTCTCCGGCAGTCGCAGAGGGATTGGGTCAACACTCGCGACACCGAATGCAATCAGGAAACCAGCGGGCAAGGAGGAGCCCTCTGGGCCCGCCCGAGGGCGCGCTGCCTCGCAGACCATTCCGCCAGAAGAACCGCCGAGCTGCAGCGAACTCTGAACAGTCTGCGAGGCCAGTAACGCTCTTTAATGCGCCCTTTGTGCGGAGACTCCGGCGCTCGCGAGCGCTCGGCCCTGCAGGAGCGCATCGATCTCGGACGCCGCAACTGCTCGCGGTGAGACCCAGCCGCCGCCGATAACTCTGGTCGGCACGGTCACGCCGGCGACGTCGCCGCTCGGACTGATCTCGACAACCGCCGTTGCCTCGGTGACTCCGCCCGACCCGCTGTTTATCACGAGCACCCATCTTCCCGCTGCCGGGCGCTGCCACCGCACAACGTACATCCCGGGCTGTGAGCCGGGCCGGATGTCGAGCCGCATGCTCTGACGCTTTCCATCCACCACGCCTTCCGCAGTGCCGGTGACGGTCTTCGACTGAAATTCGCGGTGATGGTAGGTCCGCACCGTGAGGAACGCGCCGCGTGACGTTGCGTCGAATGGATTGGCGGGATATTCGATCGAGATCCACGGCGGACCGGCAGAAGCTGTCGTGGAAGCCGCGAGCGTGAGCACAACGGCAAGCGCGAAGGAGCGGAGCAATGTGCGTTTCATCATGATCTCCTGAAGAAGTTTTGGCAGATGTCGAGGCGCGTTGAGCACTGCGAACTCGCCAGCGCCTCTACGATGCCGCGTGGCTCTTCAGGGTTGAAACGCGATTTCCTATTTCGTTCTTCGAAGGGTCACCGGGCCTTTGAAGGTGCGCACTGATACCCTCGCGCCACCTCCACTCAGCTCCATCGTAAGCTCCGCCCCGCGTCCGAAACGTCCCGGAATCGGCGGGTTCACGGACACGTTGTTGGTGATGGTTCCCGCAATCGTCACCACCGAAACGCTGGCGCCCATCTTCTGTGGAATCCCGATCTCCACGTTTCCGCTGTGGGTATCGAAATCGAACGTGCCGCCTCTGTCGAGCTTTCCCGCGAAAGTGATGTTGCCCGTTACCGTCTCGATCTTGCTGCGCTCGAACACACCGCCGTCGACCTTGATTGGCCCGCTTACAGTAGAAAGCCCAACGTCGGAGCTCGCGCCCTGGAATGTGATGGTCCCGGTAGCCGTCTTGGCCCGAAGCCAGGACGGAGAGCCGATTACGTGTATATCTCCGTCGATCGCTTCCGCGTTCAGCTCGTGTGGATCGCCCCTCACATCTATTGTGCCACTCACCACGTACAGATCGAGTCCGCCCGTGACGTCACTGACGTCAATGCTTGCGGTGGCCGTCTTGATCCAGAGGCGCACGCGCGAAGGCACCCACACCTCAAGCTGAGTGGGTTTGGGATCGCGATCGTTGGCAGCTTCGACGAACATTTTTGCGCCGCTGTATCCGCCGCCCATGAAGAAGTTGTCGCCAGCTCCCAGCGTGCCGCGCACCATGACAGTGTCCTTGTTCCAGCCGTGCACGACGACACTGCCAACCATGTTGGCGATGCGCAAAGCTCCTTCCATTCCGAGCGGAATCTTCCGCTCGACCTTTTTTTGTGCGGTAGCGGGCGACGCGCAAAGCAGAACCGCCATCGCTGCAAGTGTGAAGCTGCGACAGCGTGAAGAGGAATAACGACTCACCGACGGATCAGGTCCCACGAGTCAGCTCCGTGGTGCGCCGCAGGAGATCCACCTTCTGTCTGTAGTTGGCTGAGAGCATCTGGACGAGAAGTTTGTTCGCGGGGTCGCGCGCCAGCGCGTTCCGTGCTTCGAGAATCGCTTCGTCGATCGTGCGGAGGCTTGCCTTGAGCTGAGCGACGGTCTCGGGAGCGAGAGAGGCCTCCTGTTGGTCGAGCAAGTCCTGGAGCATGCTCGCGGTGCGAAGGTAATCGTTCTCCTCGATCGTGAACGCGGCGAGTGTGGCAGGCAACGCTCCGGCTGAAGCATTGCTGGCAGTTGCACCACTCCTCCCGGAGGAATGGCTGTTCATGTAGACGATGGTTCCAGCAGACGACACGATCGCAATAAGAGCAGCGGCAGCCGCGAGAGCATACCGACGCGGCCAAACACCGGATCGTGCAAACGAGCTATCAGCTTTCACCGCGGATTCGTCGCGCGAGATGGCCGACCGAATGTTCGACCATGCATCAGCTGGTGGATCAATCGACTTCGGCAGCTCCGCCGCGCGAGCCAGGATTCTCTTTAGGCTCTCCACCTCGGTCGAGCACAATGCACAGCCGGCGACGTGTTCCTCGACGGGCCGACGCGCTTCTTCGGTCAGATCGCCTGTGACGTAGTCTTCCAGCAGATGTTTTATGACTTCGTGTGTCATCTCAAGACTCCAGTCTCTCTCTCAATAGTCTGCGAGCACGGTGCAGCTGCGCCTTCACTGTTCCGACGGTAACGCTCAACTGTTCGGCGATTTCCTGGTGCTGATAGCCTTCGACATCGTGCAGCACGAAGGCGAGCCTGGCCCCTTTGGGTAGCGAAGCGATGGCGCTTTCCATATCCATCCTCGATTCCACTCCACTCGATCTTGCCGCACCAGCGAGACGGGAAGTGTCTTCCATTGTGAGCACCCTCGCCGTACGTCGTTGGTCGCTTCTCGCGTTTTCCAGCATCGTGTTGATTGCGAGTCGATGCAGCCAGGACATGAAGGCGCAGTCGCCGCGAAAGGTATCGAGCCTGCGCCACGCCTTTATGAACACATCCTGCAACAGTTCCGTGGCGTCGGACTTGTCACCAGCCTTGAGCCGGAGACAGAACGCGTACATGCGTGGTGAATGCTCGCGGTAGAGGAGCTCGAACGCATTGACATCGCCAGCCTGCGCGCGCCGAACTCGCTCCAGCGCGGCAGCTTTGTCTTCAGCATTCGATAACAGATAATTCCCGATTGTGTCTGATGCCACCGCGCTCGTCTTCATCTCAGGCGGAATTAAGATGCCACTGGCTGCCCCAGGGTTGGAAACCCCCGAGCGCGGATTGACGAGTTAGGGCTGGAGGGGCAGGCCTGGACAAAAAATGGCAGGCCGGGCCGTTATTCGATGTCGCCGCCGAGCTCGAACTTGGAGCGGGTGAGGCCGATGATGCGATCGAGCCCCGCTTTCACTTCTGGCGGCAGGTCACGCCGCGCCATCAACCGCTCCGCCTCGGCGCGAATCGAATCGAGCGCCTGCATGAAGTTTCCCTTTTTCAGGTTACCGGTATCGTCAGGCACCAGATTTCTCCAGAACGATGAATTTGGAATCATCCTTTCCGATCGCCTGCAGCCAGGCGATCAAGTCATTTATTCGGTCCGGCGGGAGAATCGCTCGCGTCCCGGAGATCGTCCGTGAGATGCGAAGCTCGTCACCAACCTGGGAGTATTCTGATACGTAACTCCCAAAGCTGCTGGACGCTGACACGTTAGGCGGAAGCTTCGCCTTCCACCCCTTGGGCAGAAGGATGCTGACTACACTGGCTGACGTGCGCGGCCCGATGATCTTGCTGGCATCGATCGGGAATCGTCGAGGCGGCTCCTTTGCGAGCGTGGCACCCATCGTCGCCATCGCAGTCATGTTGCCGACTGGAATCGTCAGAATGCGCGTTCCGCCTGCATCCACCGCTGCCTTGGCATTCCGTATTCGAAAGCTCAATCTGGGGGTAATCGAAAGATCTTTTCCATTGAAGATCACGAGGCTATCCGCGTCGGCGCTCTCAAAGAATTTCTGGGCGAGCTCTTTGGGGAAGTCCGCACGCTGCGTGGAGTCGAGAGGGTTTTCGAACAGCGTGCGAAGGAGCTCCGATGTGCTGCCCTGCGCGGTAGCATCGTAGGTTCCGTTGAACATTCCATCTTCGCCAAGCCGTCCACTGATTTTGAGATCTTCGCGGTTCGCGCTTGCGGGATCGATCGGGAGAAGGACTTCTTCGGCGCGCCCATCGGGATGCACCACCAGAGCGAACCCGCCCTGCTCTGATGCCGGCAGCTGGCCATAGGGAACCAGCGACGCCGTGAGATCAACGAACTGGTATCCGTCCGCTTTCTGAACCGCGGCTATCGCATGATCGAATTGACTGATGGTTGGGAGATCACGCTTCGCGATGCCATCAGAGCTCAGAATGACGGGGAACGCCGTCACGCCGATTTTACCGAGTGCGGCAACGAAGAGCGTAGTCTTGTCCTTGCAGTCGCCAAATCCGGTTTCGAGCACCGTCTCGGGCGCCCGCGGCTGATACCCACCCATCCCAAGGGCAATCGAGACGTAGCGAATATCCTGCGCAACCCACCGGTGAATCGCGCGCACGGAATCATCTCTGGTCTTCGAGCCCACGACGACCTGCGCGATCTTTGCCGCTACCTTCGGCGTGACCGTATAGCGGCTGCGCGCGTTGTCGGCATACCATTTCGCGATGTCTGCCCAGGTTATCGCCCCGCCGATTTCTACTGACTGGAGCACGCCGCCAGAATCCGCCGCGAAAGCCTCGAGTTTCTCGCGACCCAGATTTGTCGCGGTCCAACTGTAGATTTTTCTGCCATTGCGCGTGACGACGGTGCGGGGGAATCGCGGGTTCTGTTCCCTGATGCGAAGGTTGAACGATTCCGGCACATCTATCTGGTAGTTCGACCGCATCGTTCTGGTGGAAGTATTCACCGCCCACGACGCGTAAAAATCTCCGGGTAGGTACGGCTTCAATTCTTCCGTCGTGTAGCTGTAGTCGACGATGGATCCCGGCTCGACACCGGTGAGCGAGACTCTGCGCACTTTTCTGTCGGAGTAGACTGGATCTCCCATCGACGCGGGAATGTCGGAGTCCTGTATCTGGGAGGGTTGCGCGCTGATCACCTCGCCGTTCGGCTTTACGACGCGGATCCAGTTCACGGTCATCTTTTCGTGCCCGGGGCTGTAGGAGAACTGTCGCTCCTGGTACCGCTCCGCAGCTTCCTCCTTGAGTATCTCCACGACCTGCCGGTAGGTACGCGTCCCGCGCCCGTCCGGCTCAAGCCGCAAAACCCCCTCGTCGAGAAGCCAGACTACCGATTCATCCGGATGATCCGAAGGCTTGACCGCGAGCCGATAAAGGGAATCGGATGGCGGTGGTGTGACTCTGGTCGCCGGTATTGGAGAGGTCAGTCCTCCATTGGTTCCGCGCGGGAATTCGGTCTGCGCGGCAAGAGAGGATGACACTAGAACGCACAGCAAGATTGCGAGACGCATATCAGGATTTGCCCGGAAATTCGACTGCCTGTCATTGGTCACCACGGATTGTAGCTCAACGCAGGGAAAACCGTGCCATAGTCCGCAGCTAGGCGGGCACCAGTCTCTCGCTCTTCCCCGCGGGGAGTTGGGGTGCCGCGCGGCGCTCTCCAACCTGCTGGCGCCACATCGCGTAGTAGAGTCCCGTTCTTTCCACCAGATCGGCGTGCTGGCCAGCTTCGACGATCTTGCCGCGTTCCAGCACATAAATGCGGTGTGCGTGCATCACCGTCGACAAACGGTGCGCAATGAGTATCGTGATCACCTCGCGCGAATTCGCGACGTCGCGCATCGTGCGGCTGATCTCCTCTTCGGTCAGCGAATCGAGGGACGATGTCGCTTCGTCGAACACCAGCAGATGCGGCTTGCGGAGCAGCGCACGCGCGATCGAGAGACGCTGCTTCTCGCCGCCGGAGACCTTTACTCCACCTTCACCAATCACAGTATCGAGACCCTTATCCGCCCGCGCCAACAGCGTATGGGCAGCCGCCTTGTGCAGGACCTCGAAGCACTCGGCGTCGGTAGCGTGTGGGTTCACGAATTTGAGATTCTCTCGGATGGTCCCCGAGAAGAGCTGAGCGTCCTGAGTCACCAACCCAATCCGTTCCCGCAGTCGATCGAGGTCGACAGAATCGCTGGACACACCGTTGTACAGTATTCGCCCCGCTTTGGGCGGATAAAGACCTACGAGCAGCTTCACCAGCGTGGTCTTTCCAGCTCCGGATGGACCGACGAACGCGATCGTTTCGCCCCGCTTCACCGCGAATGAAATGTCGGTGAGGGCTGGCATCGTCGCCGTCTGGTGGATGAACCCGACATCCTCGAACTCCAGATCCTCTATGTCGGCCAGTGGAACCGGAGCGGCAGGTCGGGGATCCCTTGGAGTCTCGAGAATCTTCCGGAAGTTGATCAGCGAGACTTCCGTCTCACGAAACACGTTGATGATGTTGCCGAGCTCCTGCATGGGACCGAAGATGAAAAACGAGTAGAACAGGAGCGAGAAGAACTGGCCGACCGTGATCTTCTGGGTGAAGATCAGGTAGAGCATCATGAACAGAATGGCGGTGCGCAGCAGATTGACCGTGGTTCCCTGTATGAAGCTCAAGCTCCGGATGTACTTCACTTTCTTGAGCTCGAGGTTGAGGATCTTCTGTGTAGTCGTGTTCAGCCGCACCACTTCCTGATCGGCGAGTCCTAGACTTTTTACGAGCTCGATGTTGCGGAGGGATTCGGTCGTCGATCCTGCCAGCGCCGTCGTTTCAGTCACGATGATCTTCTGCATCGTCTTGATGCGGCCGCTCAGGGACCAGCTCAGGACTCCGAGCAGGGGAACGGTAGAAAGAAACGCGGGGACAAGCATCCAGTAGACGTGCCAGGCGTAGACGACCACAAACAGAACGCCTACGAGCGTGGTGAAGATCAGATTGATTGACAGCGAGATGAACTTCTCGACATCCGAGCGCACCTTCTGGAGCTTGCCGAGCGTTTCTCCACTGCGCTGATCCTCGAACACCGAATACGGCAGCTCCAGCGAGTGGCGAATTCCGTCCGAATACATCTCGGCGCCCACGCGCTGGACGATGACGTTTACGAAGTAGTCCTGGAAGTTCTTGGCGACTCTCGAGACGAACGCGACTCCCATCGCCATGAGCAGCAGTTTTCCGGCGCCTTTGATGAATTGCGACGTCTGGTATTCACGGAAGCGGGTCGCGTAGTCATCGATGACGTGCCGGAAGATGAGCGGATCCAGCAGCGAGAAGATCTGGTTCGTTGCCGCCAGCACCAGCGCGAGAAGAATCAGCGAGCGGTATTTACGGAGATACGAATAGAGGAGAGACACCCCCGGATAGTATTGGAGTGTCGTCGGGCTCGCAAACCTTATTCGCTATTGCGCTGCGGAGTGGCCGAGTCCCGCCGTCAGCCGTTGGCGGTCTCTTCGCCTCCCTCACGCGGAACATCGTCGACCTCGGGCGCGTTCTCCCGCAGCACGTCGAACCTGACATCATCCGGGCGCTCGATCGGGTGACGGGCGGCCGGTGGTGTGCTTTCGACCCATTTCGATTTCCAGCCCGGACGGGCTTCGGGTATATCATCGGCTCTCTTGTCTACTGATTTCCGATTGTCGTTCAAGTCTCTGTTCGGCATACAACGCTCCCCGCGTAACGCAAATGGACAAGCCCTGGCTTGTTTCCGATTTATCCTGTTTTAGAGGGCATACGCCATGCCCAGCAAATCCCTACTTCATAAGCTCGACCGGCCGGCCCATGGTCCATGGAATCTTCGCCGCGTCGAGTCCTGCGTTGAGAGCGGGAATCCCGCGCTGCAGCAACGTGTTGATGCGTCCGACCTCGCGTTGAAGGTCCGACGTCGCCAGTGTCAGCGTCGAGCGCTGCAGCTCAGTGGGCTGAGAAGTGACATTCCCGATTTCTTCCGCAACGTTGTTCACGCGATCCTGAATCGAAGGATCTTCCACTCGCTTGTCGTCGCTCGTCGCTTCCGCCTCCGGGTCACCGCGCAGCTTCTTTAGAATGTCGTTCAGCTCCTTTTCCACGGCGTCGGCTTGCTTCGAAACAGTGTCCGGCGCTGTATTGCTCTTGAGCGCTGTCTTCACGTCCGTGATCTGATCCTTGAGCTGTTCAGCAGTGCGCACCGCGGCCTGCACCGTCGCCTGCAATCGTCCGGTGCTTACGCGCATATCGTACAAGCCGCGATAGTCTCCTTCGTTCATCGGCACCAGAGGATCGGACCGAACCTCGATCGGCGTTTCGTTCACCATCGGCGCGCCCGATCCTCCGCCCTTCACGGTCAGCCGCGCTGTATATCTCCCGGGAAGCACGAACGGCCCCGACGGATCCCTCGGCCTGGACTGTGGCTCGCCAACCTGATTCGCTGGCCGCCGCACGGTGTACGGTGGAGCGTTTCGCAGATCCCAGGTCACGCGATGCATCCCGCGTTTTTTGCTGGCGGTCAGCTCGCGCACGCGTCTTCCGCTTGCGTCGTAGACGCCGAGTGTGACATCTCCGCCCTTGGGAAGCGAGTCGCGCAGGAAATAAGTGATGATCGCGCCGAAGGCCGGGTTGGGCGCCGAGTACTCACGGTCGCCGAGCGCGCCGGCGCCGCGGACGCCACCGGGAACCGAGCTGTTCGGATTGTACTCCGTCGCCGCTTTCACCGGAAATAGATAAGTGCCCGCACCATTTGCCGTTCCGATCTTTTCCAATGGCGTGATGTCGTCGATGATGTAAATGCCTCGGCCGTGCGTGCCGATCACCAGATCGTGCTCACGCGGGTGGATCACGATGTCGTGCACGGCTACGGTTGGAATATTGTATTTGAGCTGCTTCCAGGCGTTGCCCCCGAGGGCTGTGAAGAACGCTCCGAACTCGGTCCCTACGAAGAGAAGATTTGGTTCGACGACATCTTCGCGTATCACCTGCACCGATCCGTTTGGCGGGAGGTTGCCGGTAATTGCGGTCCAATGCACGCCGTAGTCGATGCTCTTGAGAACGTACGGCTTGAAATCGTTGTTGCGATGGTTGTCCAGCGTCGCGTACACGGTTCCTTCATTAAAGCGTGACGCGACAACCCGGCTCACGTAGGTCTGGTCGGGCACGCCAGGGAATTTGGTGATTCTGTTCCAGGTGGCGCCGCCATCGCGGGAGACGGAAATCACTCCGTCGTCGGTGCCGACATAGAGCAGTCCCTGTCGCATCGGCGACTCTTCGATCGTGCTGATGTTCCCGTAGTCCGCCGTTCCCTGGTGGCGGGCGATTGCGTCACGCGGCCATATCTTGCCCATCACGGGAAGGCTGTCGCGCTTGAGCTGACGAGTGAGATCGGGACCGAGTCGCGTCCACGCATCCCCGCGATTGGTGCTCTTGAAGAGATAGTTCGCGCCGAAATAGATCGTGTTGTGATCGTACGGCGAAATGAGCATCGGCGAGCTCCAGTTCCACCGGTACGGCTTGGAACCGAAGTCCGGGAGTGGTTTTATAGTCTTCTGCTCTCCGGTCCTGACATCGTAGCGCACGATGTCGCCGCCCTGTGATTCGCCGTAGACCGTGTTCGGATCGACCGGATCGATCTGCGCGTAGAATC
>DATCPG010000034.1:0-8322 GCA_036570225.1 Gemmatimonadaceae bacterium
CTATTTCTACCGCGCGCCAATGAACATTCCGAAGGGCCGCTTCTCGTCCTTCCAGATGACCAACATCACGGTGCGGAAGAAGATCGACGGCGACAACATGAGCGTCGCCGTGCGATTCGCGGATCCGTTCAACACCATGAAGTTCAGCGTCAGGGCGGGTGACGACAATCTCATGCAGCTCACGTCGCGCAGATTCGGCGTCCGTGCCACGTACCTCACCTTCCAGTACAACTACGGGCAGACTCCCAAAATCCGGATCCCGAAGGAGGAACCAGCACAACCGGCGCCAGTTTTCGGCAACTGATCGGAGCAGACGGCGAGGCGTTGGCTGTCGTCGCTTGCCCGGCTCCGAATCCATCCTCTGGACATCACCTTGCAGCAATCGGTGACACTCCGGGGGATGGATTCATGTTTAAGAGCATTGTTGCTTTGGTTGCCGGCGTAGTCATAGGGGCGACGGGACCGCTGTACGCCTTCATTGGTGTCTACAGTCTCATTCCCTGGGGGCTCGGCGCGCTCGTGCTCGGACTATGGGGAAGCCGGCGCGAAGCCCTCAAGAGCGGAGCGATTTACGGCTTCTCGCTCTGTTTCGCGTTCCTCGTGAGTGGTTACAACGGCACCCCGTCGATGGTGAGCCGGTTCCCGTTCTTTGTGATCCTTGCTCTGTTCGGTGCGGTGCTTGGCCTGGCTTTGAGCGCTATCGGATATTTTCTGAAGCTCCGCTTCGCGTCGCCACCGCCGGCAAAGGAAATCTGAGCAGAGCGCGACCGGGTCAGGCAGGCTCCCCTCTGGACGCAACCCGCACAATGCCATACATTTAGCTATGGCAACCACGACTCGGCCATCGAGCAAGCCCGCCACTCCGGCAAAAGCCGGCGGCGGGCTTTCGCGCATCAAGGGATCGGCTCCCGCCGAAACGGGCCCACCCAGGGTTCGCACTGAGGTCGTCCTGACCTTCGACGACGTGCTGCTCACGCCCAGGCATTCGCTTGTACATCCCAAGGATGTGCGCACCACATCGCTGTTCACCCGCGGAATCCCCCTCAACGTTCCCTTTGCCTCGGCGGCGATGGATACGGTCACCGAGTCGGAGATGGCGATGGCGATGGCGCGCGCGGGCGGTATCGGCGTAATCCACAAGAACATGTCGATCGACCGCCAGGCGGCCGAAGTCGACCGCGTTAAGAGATCCGAGAGCGGGATGATACTCAATCCCATCACGCTTTCCCCGGACGGCACGCTCCGCGAGGCCGTTGCCCTCATGCGACGCTTCAAGATTTCGGGCGTGCCCATCGTGAATCGCGACGGACAGCTGGTCGGAATCATCACCAACCGTGATCTCCAGTTCGAGCGAAATCTCGATCGTCCGTTGCGGGACGCGATGACCTCGAAGAATCTGGTCACGGCGCCGTTGGGAACCACACTCGACGAAGCCGAGGCGATTCTCGGCAAGCATCGGATCGAAAAGCTGCCGGTCGTCGATGAAAAGGGAACGCTGCGGGGACTCATCACCGTGAAGGACATCCACAAGCGCCGCGATTTTCCCGATGCGAACAAGGATCAGCACGGCCGCCTCCGGGTAGCCGCGGCGATAGGAGCCGCGAACTATCGCGATCGAGCACGAGCTTTGGTCGATGCGGGTGTCGATGTGCTCATCGTCGATACCGCGCACGGACACTCTGAAGGAGTTCTCCACGCCACGGCTGTCGTTCGCGAGATGTTCCCCGATGTTCAGCTGGTCGCGGGCAACGTCGCGACCCGTTCCGGTGCCCGCGCTCTGGTCGAGCGTGGAGTCGATGCGGTAAAGGTAGGAGTGGGTCCGGGCTCGATATGTACTACGCGTATCGTCACTGGAGTCGGCGTTCCCCAGCTGACGGCGATATTCGACGCGGTAGAGGGTGCCGGCGACATCCCCGTCATTGCCGACGGAGGAATTAAATACTCCGGAGACATCGTGAAGGCGCTCGCCGCTGGCGCATCGAGTGTGATGATGGGTTCGATGCTCGCCGGCACTGAAGAGAGCCCCGGCGAATCGCTGCTGCTCGAGGGACGGCGGTTCAAGATGATTCGCGGAATGGGAAGTCTTTCGGCGATGCAGGACGGCAGCGCCGACAGATATTTTCAGGAAGGCGAGATGTCTGCCAAGAAGCTGGTTCCCGAGGGGATCGAAGGAAGGGTTCCCTTCAAGGGTCCCGTCAGTGATGTGCTGTTTCAGATGGTGGGAGGCCTGCGTAGCGGTATGGGTTACGTCGGTTGCGCGGACATCGAGCAGCTTCGCACCGAATCCGAATTCGTCCGCATCACGACGGCCGGCCTTCGCGAATCGCACCCTCACGACGTTACGATTACGCGCGAGGCGCCCAACTACTCGGTGTAGATAGTTGCTTGACATTGCTTTGAGCGTCATCACAACTTCTGGCGGCTCGGCAGTGTCGAATCTTTTAGTGTTCCGTCGTCAGACTACCCACGTTTTCGGAGTTTCCTAATGGGCTTATGGACGAAGAAGAGCATCGCTGTTCTGCAGGCTGAGGCAGCGGGCGAATCGGCCGAGCACACCCTCAGGCGCGCGCTCGGCGCGCTCAACCTCACCACGCTGGGCATCGGTGCCATCATCGGGGCCGGAATCTTCGTGCTGACCGGAACTGCCGCCGCGCGATACGCCGGACCGGCGATCGTTCTCTCTTTTATTGTATCCGGATTCGGATGCCTTTTCGCGGGTCTCTGCTACGCGGAGTTCGCGAGCATGATCCCGATCGCCGGCAGCGCCTACACCTACGGCTACGCGACGCTCGGTGAGTTCGTCGCCTGGATCATCGGCTGGGATCTGATTCTCGAGTACCTCTTCGGCGCGTCCACGGTGGCGGTGGGTTGGTCCGGATACTTCTCCGCGTTCATGGAGCAGATAGGAATAAAGTTACCAACTTCATTTACGAGCGCGCCCTTCTACTACGCCGACGCGACCGAGTTCGATCCGGTGACGAAGGTTCTCACGCACCCGGCTGGCTTCTCGCATACGGGTGCGGTCGTCAACCTTCCAGCCATGGTCCTGATCGCGGCGATGACGACTCTGCTCGTCATCGGCATCAAGGAGTCGGCAAGGTTCAACAACTTCATCGTGATTCTCAAGATCACGATCGTTCTGCTGGTGATCGGATTCGGCTTCATGTACGTGAACACGGCAAACTGGCACCCGTTCATTCCGCCGGAGCAGGGTTACGGACACTACGGCTGGAGCGGTATCGTTCGCGGCGCGGCGGTGGTGTTCTTCGCCTACATAGGATTCGACGCCGTATCCACCGCTGCCCAGGAAGCCAAGAATCCGCAGCGAGACATGCCGATAGGAATCCTGGGATCGCTGGCGATTTGTACAGTTCTTTACATCCTGATGTCTCTCGTCATGACCGGACTCGCCCACTACACCGAGCTCGATGTTCCTCACCCGGTGTTCGTCGCGATCGAAAAGGCCGGCCCGGCCCTAGCCTGGCTTGGATCGATCATCAATATCGGAGCGATCGCCGGTCTCGCGTCGGTGGTGCTGGTGATGTTGATGGGGCAGCCGCGCATCTTCTTCTCCATGGCGCGCGACGGGCTGCTACCGCCGGTGTTCGGCAAGGTGCATCCGCGCTTCAAGACGCCATACGTCACCACGATCCTCACCGGGACCGTTGCTGGCATCGTTGCCGGACTTTTCCCGATCGGTCTGCTCGGCGAGCTGGTGTCGATCGGAACGCTGCTGGCGTTCGTGATCGTCTGCGCGGGCATCATCGTTCTTCGTTACAAGTCGCCCAATCTTGCGCGTCCGTTCCGGACCCCATTGGTGCCGGTCGTTCCGATCCTCGGAATTCTCATTTGCGGCTACATGATGACCAGTTTGCCTCTGGCAACCTGGGAGCGGCTGATCTACTGGATGATCATCGGTCTGGCCATCTACTTCTTCTATAGCAGATCGCACTCGAAGCTGGCTCGCGCGGAAGGCAGTGCTTGACCTCCTAAGCGTCCCCCAGCAACGACGGGAGTCGATCGAGCGTCTCGCGCAGGAGCTCCGCGCGGGACGCTCTGTCGCAATATCCACCCACATCAACGCCGACGGCGACGGCTGCGGATCAGAGACCGCGCTCGCGCGGCTGCTCGGTCAGATGGGCATTCGCTCGAGCATCGTCAATCCGACGCCGTGGCCGGAGATGTACAAGTTTCTGCTCGGCGAGGACGTTCGTGATGCGAGCGATCTCGGCGCGAAAGGGCTGAAAGACTCGGATGTCCTCATCGTTCTCGACATATCGGACGTAAAGCGACTCGGCGTTCTCGCCGACGCGGTGCGCCGGCTCAGGATTCCGAAGCTGGTGATAGATCACCACCTGCCGAGCGATGAGCCGCCGAGCACGTTGATGGTTGCAGATACGACCGCTTGTGCGACCGGTGAGCTGATCTACGACTTCGCTACGTGTCTCGGGCTCGAGATTACGCCGGACATTGCGAGGGCTCTTTACGTTGCGCTCCTCACCGATACGGGAGGATTCCGTTTCAGCAACACCACGGCGCGGTGCCTCAGCATCGCGGGACAGCTCATTGCGTCGGGAGTGGAGCCGGAAGAGATGTATGGGCGTCTGTACGCCTCGATGCCTGTCGGCCGGCTGCACCTGTTGCGCGATGCTCTGGCGACGCTGGAGGTCGACCCGGAGTATGGCATCTCCTGGATCTCGGTAGCGGCCGGCGCCGCCGAGGAGTACGGCCTCAAGTCCGAGGATCTCGAGGGAATCGCCGAGCATCCGCGCTCGATTGGTGGGACGCGGCTGGCTCTGTTCTTCCGCGATCTGGGGCACGACAAGGTGAAAATGTCATTCCGCAGCACTGGCGACGTAGATGTGAACAAGTTCGCCAAGCTATTCGGGGGCGGGGGCCATGCCCGGGCGGCGGGCGCGCTAGTCGACGGCAACCTCGAGTCGGTGAGGCACAAGGTCGTCGCTGCAGCGCGTGAATTCCTGCGGGCGGAAGACAAGAAAGGGGTGGCATAAGCCGGACGCCCGTCTAACTTGCGCTCATGAGTGTTCTCCGCCGCAAACAGTCCCGCCCGCAGGCAGATGTCGAGCACGATATCCGGCACCAGCTTCAGGATATTCTCTCGATCCTCAGAATCGAAGAGTGCGCGCTCGAGCTGGAGGGATTCGACTCGGGGACCGGCACCGCGACGCTGCATGTCACAGGTGCTTGTCCGGACTGCGACGCGTCCGCTGTGACCTTCATCCAGGGAATCGAGACCCAGCTCAAGCTTCGCGTTGTCGAGCTGCGAGCGGTCCTTCTGACCGTCGACAACACCCAATGAGCGCAAATCTTCAGGACCGCATCACCGACGCGCTCTCGCACGTCCGTAACAATCGTGTGGGCGCAAACGTGCTCGAGGCCGAGATGGTGAAGGACATCGCGACTACGACGGACGGGCGCGTCAGGCTGACGCTGTTTCTTTCGCCCGAGGATAACGCGACCGTCGTGCGCGAAGTGCGTCAGGCGCTCCAGCTCGTCGAGGGCGTCACCGACGTCCGCGTTGACGTCAAGGACGCGTCGCAGGCGAACACGAATACCCAGCGCAGTCAATCACAAGCACCGAACCCCGCTTGGTCCGCTGCTCCTGCAGCCAAGCCGGGTGCCTCTCGTGCGCTGCCAGTGATGGGTCAGGAGCCGCAATCACAGCGCGCCGCCGTGCCGGCTCCAACTCCCGTCGCGTATCCGCACCTCGGCAACATCATCGCGATCTCGAGCGGCAAGGGCGGTGTTGGAAAATCCACTGTCGCAACGAACCTCGCCGTCGCGCTCGCGCAGCACGGTGCGAGAGTTGGGCTGATGGACGCCGACATCTACGGCCCGAACATCCCGCGCATGATGGGCGTCAACGCCGCCCCACCAGTGGAGAACGAGAAGATCATCCCGCTCCAGGCGCACGGCGTGAAGATCATGAGCCTCGGCTTCATGATCGAGCGCGATCAACCGGCGATCTGGCGCGGGCCGATCATCATGAAGATCATCACGCAGTTTCTGCGCGACGTGCAGTGGGGAGAGCTCGACTATTTCCTGGTCGACATGCCGCCCGGAACCGGAGACGCCCAGCTCTCTCTCGTCCAGGCGACGATGGTTCACGGTGCGATCATCGTGACCACCCCGCAGGAAGTGGCGGCTGGCGATGCTCTTCGGGGCGCCAAGATGTTCCAGCGCGTGGCCGTGCCGGTCCTGGGCGTCGTGGAGAACATGAGCTACTTCGTCTGTCCCAACTGCGAGGAGAAGCACACGATCTTCGGCTCGGGTGGCGGCAAGCGCCTCGCCGAGGAGCTCGATGTCCCGCTGCTCGGTGAGATTCCGTTTTTCCCCGCCGTCCTCTCGGGTGCAGACCGTGGCGACCCGATCGTCGTCAGCGAGCCGGCGACGCCTGCGGCCAAGGCGCTAATCGATCTTGCTGGACGGTTGAGCGCGCTGCTCGAGGGTTAAACCGCTACTGCGTTTTTCTTGGGCCTCGAACGCCACCACGAGAGGATCACCGCGCCGAATCCGGTGGCAGCGGCGACGAGCGTTACGGAGAACGCCAGCACGCGCAATATCGAGCCGAGGATCGGAAACCAGGTGAACGCAGCCGCTACGATCCAGAGCGCACTGAACGCGAGGATGCCGGTGCACAGGTACTGAAGCTCCTCGCCGGCGGGGGTCTCGCTTTGGGATTTGTGCGAGAGAGCGATTCCAGCGACGTGTGCGACTGCCAGGAATCCAAGGATCCCAATGCCACCTACGGCGACGAGAAACGCGGCGACGCCGATCGGAATGAAGAAGATCCCGATGATCGTGATGGCCATGGCGATGCACAGCGCGACCAGGGCGGGGATGGTGGCGAGGCCCGCCAACGCACCTGTGAGCAATGAGCGCCCAGTCTCATTGGTTACGACTTCAACCGTGCTCTTGAAGTAGTCGCGCATGAAGAAAAGCACGAACGTCCCAATCAGGAGAAGGACGATGAGCCAGACGACGGCGGACACGAGCGAGCCGATCGTGGTCCGGGGCCGTGCGCCAAAGCTTACCGTGGATCTGTTGTGCGTTGGGCCAACGTCCTTGATGACACCGAGGATCGAGCCGCCTTCGTTGCGCACGTGGCCCATCAGCGCGACCGCACCCCCACGAACCCGTCCGCCTTCGTGCACTATGACATCACCGAGGATGGCAGTAGCGGCGCCATCTACGTTCCCATAGACGTCGAGATTTCCACGAATCACCAACACGGAACCCGACGTAGTGCTTCCGGCCGGCACGACAAGGTCACCAGTTCTGACCTGCGCGTAGTTTCTGAAATTCTGGAGTCGGATTCCCGCACGCTGTTGGGCGGAGGCATCCTGCGCGGAGACTGCCAAGATCGCGAATGAGGCTCCGAGCAGGATCGATTTCATCACGCTGCCTTGCGTTTGGCGATGTGGGCCGCGGTCCGAATGGCGGCATAACCGCCCAACAGTCCGACAGCGAGTGTCAGATAGAGGAGAACTGCGGTGAGTGCACCAGCCTGGAGGAATGCGATCGTGTCGGCTCCGAGAACCATCGTGCCGACCTGCGCCCCGACCCCGGCGATGGCGAAGGCGTACTGACTAGCGGCCGCGCTGAGGATGGCCGTGAGCATGTCGATCTCGAAGAACATGAATGAGGCTGCGGCAAGGAGTCCGACCGTGGCTACGGCTTTCGTCGTTCCGCGTACCAGTCCGACGCTGCGGCGCCGAACGACCGCCTGCTGTCCGCCCTGGTGCAGCTCCAGATGCCTGGAGGCTATGACAGGAGCCACGCCCTGAGCGGGCTGCAGACGGTCTATTCGTGAGATCACGCGATCGGCGAAATCAGGGGATGGCGACAAATACGGCAGTCGCTGGAGCTCCGCCGCGATGGGGACAAAATCTTCGTCGAAATCGTGCTCGATCATGGATTCCTCACGTATGACCTACGGGGGTCGTCCGGGGATGGTTTCAGGTTTTTTGAGGCAATTTTGCTTGCAAAAACAGGGTTCATTTCAGGTCCGCCAGGGACTCTCGGAGCTCCTGACGCGCCCTGTGGATGTAGGTCTTCACGGTACCCAACGGGAGCTTCACGATCTCGGCGATCTCGTCGTAGGAGTAGTCCTCGACGTGGCGCAGAATGATGCAAGCGCGGTACTCGGGCCGGAGCTTGGCAATGGCCTTCTCGATCTGGGCGCCGAGCTCGCGCGACTCCAGCTCTTCGAGCGGAGATTCGCCCCCGCTCGTAACCGTGACCGACGTCGCGCGCGCTCTCTCGGCGGTAATGGCGTCCGGCGAGCCCTCAATACTGATC
>DATCPG010000035.1:0-1565 GCA_036570225.1 Gemmatimonadaceae bacterium
GAGCCAGCTTTTTATTGCAGCGCGAGCCGTGGCGGGAATTTTACGTCCGCCGGGCGCGAGCTTGCTGCACAACGGACAGATAATTCCACCCGATCCATGATAGAACGTCGCTTCGTCCGCATCGCGCAATGGAGTGTGGCAGAGTGCACAACTCGAAAGTTCCGGGGTAAAGCCGAGCACCGATACGATTCGCCAACATGCCGCGAGGCCGTCTTCGATCGTGTGCTCCGGCGACGACAGCGCTATCCGGTCGAGAACGTCGACGACCGTGTCGTAGAGGATGGGGCCGGAATCTTCTCCCGCAAACCGAAGCGCGAGCTCGGCGACTGTCGATGCCGCCGTGAATCGCCCGATATCGTGCGCAAGCTCGCTTCGCGAACGGGATACCTCGAACGACGACAGGTTGTGAAGCTCGCGGTTCGGCTTGATGTAGATCTGCGCCGTTCCCTCGGCGAAGAGATCTAGGGCGGACCCATAACGTCCTCGCGATTTTCTTGCGCCCCTCGCGAGCACCGACTGCACGCCTCCCTCCCGCGTCAAAAGGCGAATGATCCGTGAGCTCTCGAGATAGTCGAAGGCGTGAAGGACAATCGCTTCGGTGACGGTGAGGGACATGCAAAGAATCTAATGCTCGATCAGTGGCCTTTGCCCAACCGTCCCGCGTGAAAGAGCTAGAAGAGCGTTGATGCGCGCGCACCGATCAAAAGGGTACGTCCGGGTGCCGAAAAATGGAGCACATCCTCATAGCGTTTGTTCAGCGCGTTTTCCAGTCGCGCGTTCAGGGTTAGCCCGCTACGAGTACGCACGGCGACTGGAAGCTCCGCCGAGAGGTCGAGTTTTGTGTAAGCCGGAAGCGTCACCCGAGGCGACGGAAACTGAGCAAAGTCGGTGTCGGCTCTCTTCCCGACAAAATTGAGTGCCACGCCGAAACCTGCGCTGGCAGGCCGGGAATACATCGCGACAATGCTTCCGGAATGGCTTGGGCGGCGAATCAACGCGTCGCCGACGGCGTCGCTGCCCTGGTAACTGGGAGAGACCTCGATAACGCGGGGATTGATAATCGTATAGCTCGCGCTACCACGCCAATTGCCGGCCGACAACACGGACAACTCGGCCTCGTAACCGCTGGAGCTGGCGGCCGTGAGGTTCGCGTAGCTTCCCTTGTAGCTGGGCGGACCGCCGTTCACGTACTGAATAAGATCCGAGAAGCGCTGCGTGAAGTACATCACGCTGAGCCTGAACGGCTCCGCCCACGAGCTCGTCATCAATCCCGCCTCTGCGGAGCGAATCTTCTCCGGCTGGAGATCGGGGCTGCCGACTGTGTATAACGTGGGCCGAAGCTGATTGAATGCCGGAGCGTTGAACGCGGTACTCAACGAAGCGCGAAGCCGGATTGCGGGAAGAATTCCCGCATTCGCTCCGATGCGGTAGGTGCCGAAGCGGTGGTAGTCGGAGTTGTCATCGACTCGCCCGCTGAGCGTGTACGAAAAGCGCTCGTCTGGATTGCCAAGCAGCTCTGAATAATACGCCACGTTGTGACGCGAGGCGTCGAACGAATCGGTCTC
>DATCPG010000036.1:0-36788 GCA_036570225.1 Gemmatimonadaceae bacterium
ATCGTCGATTGGCTTCGCGCGGTCAAACTACCCAGTCCCGTTTCCATCACTGATCCCACCGGCCACGCGTCGGCGGCCTTCGCTTACGAGATCGAGCTCGGACCACACGCGACGTCGAGTCCGATCGACATCGCGGTGCCGCTCCATGGCGGAGATCTGAAGCCGGGAACGGCGCTGCTTCCGGGACAAGGCGAGCGCCTGGTGGCGGCGCAGCTCGAGAAGGCACAGTCCGATTGGCGCGAGAAACTCGGCCGAACCACCATTACGTTGCCCGCATCTGCGTCGCGGTACACGGAGACAATGCGCGCGCAGCTCGCGGACATCCTGATCAATCGGGACGGTCCCGCGATACAGCCTGGCTCGCGCAGTTATTCGCGGTCGTGGATCCGTGATGGCTCGCTCACGTCGACCGCACTGCTAAGCCTCGGGCACGACAAGGAGGTCAAGGAGTTCCTCGACTGGTACGCCCCGTACCAGTACGACAACGGCAAGGTTCCGTGCTGCGTCGACGAGCACGGTGCGACGGCGGTGCCGGAGAATGACAGCAACGGCGAATTCATTTATCTGGTGGCCGAGTACTATCGACACACCGGCGACAAGGCGGAGCTGGAAAAGATGTGGCCGCACGTCGCCAAATCGGTGGCGTACATGGATTCACTGCGCCACGAAAGGATGACGGAGCAGTACACGATAGGTGCTAACAAGCCGTTCTACGGATTGTTGCCGCAATCCATATCTCACGAAGGCTATAGCGCGAAACCGATGCATTCCTACTGGGATGATTTCTTTGCGCTGCGTGGATTCAAGGATGCTGCCTTCATCGCCGCCGAGCTCGGCAAACCCGACGCGGCGGCTTTCGCGCAGATGAGGAGCAGCTTCCGGTCGAATCTGTTCGAGTCGATCCGGCAGGTCGTGATTACGCGAAAAATCGACTACATCCCAGGCTCGGTGGAGCTGGCCGATTTCGACGCCACATCGACCACGATCGCGGTGTCCCCGGGTGGCGAAGCGGGACGGCTACCGGGTCCGCTGCTGATGCGCACCTTCGACAGGTATTTCCAGGAAGCGCGACTGCGGGCGAATGGCGTCAAGGCGTGGGACGCGTACACGCCCTACGAGCTGCGCACCGTCGGCACGATGGTGCAGCTCGGTCAGCGCGACAAGGCGCACGAGCTGCTGGACTTCTTTTTTACGGGGCAGCGGCCGACCGAATGGCACCAGTGGGCGGAAGTCGTTTATCACGATCCCAAAACGCCGAAGTTCATCGGAGACATGCCGCACACCTGGGTGGGCAGCGATTACATCCGGAGCTTCCTCGACATGCTGGCCTTCGAGCGGGAGAGCGACAGCTCGCTGGTGATCGGCGCGGGTGTGAAGGACGACTGGGTTAAGCAGGATCCGGGCGTGCGCGTGGCGAATCTGAGCACTGCGTACGGGCCGCTGACCTACGACATGCGCGCTTCCGGCAACACCGTAATTCTGAATCTGCGCGCGGGAATCAAGCTTCCGCCGGGCGGGATCGTGGTGTGGTCTCCGTTGTCGCAGCCGATTCTGTCCGCGGCGGTCGATGGCGTTCCGGCCGCCGTGAAAGGGGCTGAGATCAGAGTGCGGAAGCTGCCGGCGGTCGTGACTATCCGGTATCCACGGTGAGCCCGACGTTCGAGAAGCCGCTCGGGCTGGCATCCAGGTTCAAAGGTTCATGCGGATTTGGCGGATTTACCGGATTACTCGGATCGCTCCCAGTGGCGTTTCGGATCCGCTCACCGGGCCGGGAGTTCTTGGGAACTGTCGCTCGGGATGCCACAGTTGCGGATCTGAGTTCTACGCCAAGACAAACAAAAAAATCACGGCCCGCCAAGAGGGGCCATCACGCAACTCAGAGCGATCCGCTTAATCAGTTCAATCCGCCAAATCTGATCAAAACATCGAACCTCGATGGCAGCCCGAGCGGCTCTTCCCTACTTCGAGAGAATCCCGCCCTTCGACGAGATCACCGAAGCGTAGTATCGCCCCGACGACTTGATCGTACGCTGCTGGGTCGAGTAGTCGACGTGCACGAGGCCGAAACGCTTCGAGTATCCGTGCGACCACTCGTAGTTGTCGAGCAGGGACCACGCGAAGTATCCCCGCAGATCGACGCCCTTCGCCATCGCATCGTGCGCGGCGCGGAGATGTTGCCGGTAGTACTCGACGCGAAGCGGATCCTCAATGCGTCCGTCGATCGGGCGCGGCGGGTCGTAAAACGCCGCTCCGTTCTCCGTGATGTAGAGCGGCATCTTCCCATACCGCTCCTTTACCCACAGCAGAATCTTCGTCAGCGCCTCGGGATATACTTCCCAATGCGTCTCCGTCGTGATGCTGTCGGGTTGTGGGACCGCCTTCATCTTGAACGGGAGTCTCTCCGGGTCGTACCGCTCGACTTTGCGCGTGTAGTAGTTGATGCCCAGAAAATTGATCGGCTGCCTGATGCCCCGCATGTCTTCGTCCGGCCACTCCGGCCACGCTTCGCCAAAAATCTCCCACAGCTCGGCAGGATACTTCCCCCTAAAGATCGGATCGAGGTACTGCCGGTTCATGTAAGCGTCGCTGCGTCGCACCGAGGCCAGGTCCTCCGGCGACTGAGACGCCGGATACTTGGGCTCCAGGTTGACGACGATGCCGATCTTTCCCTTCTTCGCCGCGCGGCTGGCGCGGAATCTCTCGACCGCCATCCCGTGAGAGCGCAGGATATTGTGCGCCACGATCGGCGCCTCGAAAAGATTCGCATGGCCGGGTGCAAGAACGCCGGCGAGATATCCGCCGTCGCTGACGACCCACGGCTCGTTGATAGTCGCCCACATGTCGACACGGTCGCCAAGGGCGTCGAACATCGTCGTCGCATAATCGCAGAACCAGTCGGAGATGTCGCGATTGAGCCAGCCGCCGCGATCGTCGAGCGCTTCGGGAAGATCCCAGTGATAGAGCGTCGCGCTGGGCTTGATGCCCTTCTTGAGCAGCTCGTCGACGAGCCTCGAGTAGAAATCGACGCCCTTCTTGTTGACTCGCCCGGTTCCCTCGGGATGGATGCGGCCCCACGCGATGCTGAAGCGGTATGCGTTCAGGCCGAGCTCGGACAAGATGCCGACATCGTCCTTGTAGCGCCGGTAGTGGTCGCAGGCCACGTCGCCCGTCTCGTTCAGCCAGGTGTTATGCGGAGTATGCGAGAAGCGGTGCCAGATGCTGCGTCCGGCGCCGTCAGCGGTGGGAGATCCTTCGATTTGATAGGCGGAAGTTGCGGCGCCCCACAGGAAGCCATCGGGGAACCTGTAGCTGTCACTCATCTTGGCGTCGAGAGCGGGACGCGATCAGGCAACCACAAAACTGAAGTAATGAGTTTCGAGGCAACCAATGCTGGGAGCTTTTCAGCTTTCATGACGACGCGGAATGACAAGGCAATTCTTGGGGAAGGGGTGGTATGGCGCGAGTGAGACTCGAGGGTGTTCGCAAGATATATACTGAAGGGACTGAGCAGGTAGCTGTCGATCGCGTCGATCTCGACGTGAAGGATGGCGAATTCGTCGTGCTCGTCGGCCCATCGGGCTGTGGCAAGAGCACAACTCTGCGAATGATCGCCGGACTGGAATCGATCAGCGCCGGGACGATCAGGATCGGCGACCGCATCGTCAACGATGTTCCGCCCAAGGCGCGCGACATCGCGATGGTGTTCCAGAACTACGCCCTCTATCCGCATATGACGGTCAGAGAAAACCTGGGCTTCGCGCTCAAGCTCAGGAACATGTCAGCCGCTGACATCAACGATCGGGTCCAGGCTGCCGCTACTACGCTGGGCCTCCAGGATTATCTCGATCGCAAGCCGCGCATGCTATCAGGCGGCCAGCGCCAACGCGTCGCGCTCGGCCGCGCGATCGTCAGGCAGCCGCAGGTTTTCCTGTTCGACGAGCCGCTGTCCAACCTCGATGCGCAGATGCGTGTCTCTATGCGCCGGGAGATCGCGCGGCTCCATCAGGAGCTGAAGGTGACGATGATCTACGTCACGCACGACCAGGTGGAGGCGATGACGCTCGGCGACAGGATCGTCGTGATGAACAAGGGTCACGTGATGCAGATCGACACGCCGCTCAACCTCTACGAGAAGCCGAAGAACAGGTTCGTCGCCGGCTTCATCGGCAATCCGGCGATGAACTTCGCGAACGGCACTGTGGAAGGTGGAGGGCCGTCGCGATTTGTCGCTGAGGGCGGAGAGTGGGAGATCAATCTTCCGCAGCGCGTCACGTCACGATTGGCTGGGGCGAGGGGGAAGGCGATCACGATGGGAATCAGGCCGGAGGATGTGTCAATCGTGGCCGGTCCACGCGTTGCCGCAGCCACCGCATCCGCGCGATTGGATCTTGTCGAGTCCCTCGGCAACGAGACTTTTATTTACGCCAGCGCTGGAAAGCACGACGTCACAGCGCGCGTGTCTCCGCAGTCGCTTCCGCCGATCGGGTCCAAGATCTGTCTGGCGTTCGATCTCGAGAAGGCGCATTTCTTTGACGCCGTGAGCGGTGAGCGTATCGGATAGTCTGTGTGGTGAAATGGCGCTCGGACTCTACTTCTTCTGCTTCTCGTAGCTCCCGATCAACTGGGTATTGTCGAGGACGTGCCCCTGCACCGCTTTCTCCAACTGCGCTTTGGTAGGGTTCTTCAATCCTTTGAGATCGGTATCGAGCGCGTAGAGCTTGAAGAAATAGCGGTGCCGGCCGATCGGCGGGCACGGGCCACCGTACGTCTGCTTTCCGAAATCGTTGGTGCCCTGCATCGCGCCTGGGGGTAGGCCGCCCTTCGCCACGTTCTCCGAAAGCCGCGTCGTGCTCACCGGAATGTAGTAAACGACCCAATGCACGTACACTCGCTGCGGCTTGGCGGGATCAGGCGCGTCGGGATCGTCGACGATCAGAGCGAAACTCCGCGTTCCATCTGGTGCGCCGGACCACTCGAGCGGCGGAGAAGTGTCAGCACCTTCGCAGGTGTACTTCGCTGGAATCGGGTCGTTGGGGGCGAATGCGGGTGAAGAGATTGTGAACGGCATCGTACGGAGACCTGAGCTGGTGTGATGGAGCTCCTGTGCACTGTCTTTGACGAGCGCGAGCGTGTCGGCTGGCGCCGAGCGGCTGGACCTGTCGCAGCCAATGAAGGCGAGTGGTAGAGCTCCGACTATCAAAAGGGGTCTGAATGTCATCTGAGCGATCCTCATCGTAGACGGATTCGCTGCAGCATTCGCGCCCTCAGCCGCGAGAAACCGCGCGCAATCGTCAGAAAGGCAAGCACCGGTAGGGCGGCGGGGGCGTGAAAGGATCAGCCCGTTTTCTTTTTGATTACGGTCTGGATCGGATTTGTGTGACGATGTTCTGACGCACCAGACGTATCAATGGTGCACTCACACCTCAATCACATGACATGTCTCACGATCCCCAAGCGCTTGCTCTACACCTGCTGGACTCTCATCTTCGTCGCCCTGGGCGGCTGCGTGGGCGCACACGCAGCCAAGGCGCATGCACGAACGATGAAACCAGTTCATAGCTCGCCGACGACCATTACTGCACCTCAACCGAAGCCCACCGAGACAAAGGAGATCAAACCGCTGGTCGGTGAATTGATGGTCTAGGGCTTCGACCCTTCGGCGAGCCTTGCTCTGTACTGCTGCACCTCCGCCAGAAGCGCTTCCGCTTTCTGCCGCTCGGCGTCCACCGCGAATTTCGCGGTGTTTTCCGTGTAGTTGTACGAGACACGTGAGCCGAGTGAGGCGAGGTAGTAGTGGAGGCGCAGGGCGGCCTGCCCGTAAGCCTGGCCGTAGTCGAACATCTGAAGATTCGTCGCGCGCTTGGCGGCGAATCCACCGCGTATCCCTTTCAGAACGTCAGCGGAGTCCGCCGATTCCATCTTCGACTCGACAACGGTGATTCTCGCGATGCTGTCGATCAAAACCGGATAGCGTTCTTTCGCGGTGTCGAGATACCGGAGGTACCCGAGGAAATAGCTCTCGACCGATGGATACGCGGCCGCGTCCGAGATGTACCTCGGGCCCGGCCACTCGTGTGGCAGGGTTTCAACGTCGGCGCCTTGTTGCAGCGCCATCTGGTGCTGAGCGGCGGCGAATCGCTCCGCATAGTTTCTGAGAAACCACGCGAGCTTGCCGTTTGGGCCTTCGGGAGGGGTATCGACGCCAGCTGTCAGGGGTAAAGCGCTCCCGGGACTCGCCGGGTTTATGGCCAAATTGCCGATCAGGAGTCGCGGATGCTTCGTCGTGCGGTGTCCTTTCAGAACGATGACGAGCCCGAGCACAGCAAAGACAGCGATCCAGATTCCCAGAGTCCGGATTCTCGAGAATGTCGACTCCGGGGTTGTAGCCATTCGAGCGGTTCGGAATAAAGGGAGAAATCTGGGGCGAGGAGAGGCCTCGGATGACGAGCCCGGAACCCGTCTCGCAACCGGTAGCCCATCCGCCGTCCGCGCGACATATTCCCATCCTCAAAGCCCCTCAACGAGGACGTGATGCCGGATACGAGTTACGATGCGATTGTCGTAGGATCGGGGATCTCGGGCGGGTGGGCCGCCAAGGAGCTCACCGAAAAAGGTCTCCGAGTACTCATGCTCGAGCGCGGCAAGAACATCGAGCACATCAAGGACTACGTCAACGCGACAAAGGGTCCGTGGGAGTATGCTCATCGCGGCGGCCGAACGCGCGCGATGGAGGAGCTGTTCCCCGTCCTCAAGCGCGACTACCCGCTCAACGAGACGAATCTCGACTACTGGGCATCCGACAAGGATAACCCGTACACCGAGGTAAAGCGCTTCGACTGGTATCGCGGCTATCACGTGGGCGGACGCTCGCTGATGTGGGGACGTCAGAGCTATCGCTGGAGCGATTTCGACTTCGAGGCGAACGCCAAGGATGGAATCGCCATCGACTGGCCGATCCGCTACAACGACCTCGCGCCGTGGTACGACCACGTCGAGCAGCACGCCGGTATCAATGGCACCCACGAGAACATGCCGCAGTTACCCGACGGACAATTCCTGCCGCCCATGCCGCTCAATTGCGGCGAGCAGGCCGTCGCCGATATTGCGAACAAGAAATTCGGGCCGAATCGGCGCATAATTCCGGGGCGCAGCGCCAATCTCACACAGGCGCACAAGGGAAGAACCCAGTGCCAGTTCCGTGATGCGTGCTGGCTAGGCTGTCCCTACGGCGCGTACTTCAGCACACAGTCATCGACGCTGCCGCCGGCGATGGCAACGGGGCGACTCACGCTGAAGCCGTGGTCGATCGTGACCGAGGTCGTCTACGACAAGGACAAGAAGCGCGCGACCGGAGTGAGGGTCATGGATGCGCTCACGAACCAGATGACCGATTACACCTCGAAGGTCGTTTTTCTCTGCGCCTCCACTCTCAACAGCGCGTGGCTGCTCATGCGCTCGGCCACCGACGTGTGGCCGGGTGGCTTGGGAAGCAGCTCCGGCGAGCTGGGGCACAACCTGATGGATCACCACTTCCGCGCCGGCGCGAACGGCAAGCTGGTGGGACTGGAGGACAAGTACTATCACGGCCGTCGTCCGAATGGCTTCTACATCCCGCGCTACCAGAATCTGTTCGGCGACAAGCGGCAGTATCTGCGCGGCTTCGGGTATCAGGGCAGTGCCGGACGCGAAGGCTGGGGACGCGGCATCGCCGAGCTCGGAGTGGGTGGCGACTTCAAGGACGCGATTTCACTGCCCGGAGAATGGACGATCGGCGCGACAGCGTTCGGCGAGATGCTTCCGAACCACGCCAACATGGCCTCGCTCGATCCGGTCAAGAAGGACAAATGGGGATTGCCAGTTCTCAAAATCGATTGCGCGACGGGTGAGAACGAGCACCTGATGCGACGCGATATGCAGGTCGACATGGCGGAATTGCTGGACCAGTCCGGCGTGAAGGACGTCACCGTGTACGACGCCGGATCGTTTCCCGGGATGGGAATCCACGAGATGGGGACGGCGAGAATGGGACGCGATCCCAAAACGTCGGTGCTCAATTCCCACAACCAGGTCTGGGACGCGCAGAACGTGTTCGTTACCGACGGATCCTGCATGGCTTCGACCGCGTGCCAGAATCCTTCACTCACCTATATGGCGCTCACTGCCCGCGCGGCTGACTTCGCGGTGCAGGAACTGAAGCGCCAGAATCTCTGATCGGAGCGAATCGATGATCGACGCAAACGACACCCTGATCGAATACACTCCGGAGATGATCACCCGTCGCGAGGCCGTGGCGCGAGTGGCTGCGCTCCTGGGCGGAGCGGCTCTGATCGGCGGGACAGCGCTAATCTCGGGATGCCGCACCGAGCAGAATGAAATACCATTCACGCCGTTCACGCCGAACGACATCGCGTATCTCGACGAGATCGCCGACACGATTCTGCCGACGACGAGCACGCCGGGCGCGAAGGCCGCGAAGACGGGCGAATTGATGGCGAGGCTCGTGACCGACAGCTACAGCCTCGAGGATCAGAGGATTTTCCGCGCGGGGATGGTGAAGCTGGACAACGCCAGCAAGGACAAGAACGACGGCAAGACGTTCATGCAGGCGACGCCCCCGCAGCGTCTGGCGCTGCTGAAGACGCTCGACAAGGAGCAGTTCGACTACTCGGAGAAGCACCGCCTCGACCAGCTGAAGAAATCGAAGGAGTTTCTCGCGAAAGCGGTGCAGGAGAACGCGCCCAACACGTCGTCGCAGCAGGCAACCGCGATGACTGACGAGCCGCCCAATCGCTATTTCAGAATGATGAAGGAGCTGTCGCTGCTCGGGTATTTCACGTCTGAGATCGGGTGCACCCAGGCGCAGGTCTACGAAGAGGCTCCGGGCCGATACGATCCGTGCTTGCCGTATACGCCTGGCCAAAAGGCGTGGGCCAGGCACGCCTGATCGTCACTGCCGTCGCGAGTCCGGTAAACCGCGCCGAGTTTTCACAAAATGCGGGAATCAAGACGAAGTATCGGCTTGGCACTGTCGGCGGCACTCCTCTTCGGAGCGAGTGCTCCGCTGGCGAAACTGCTCCTCGCTGGCGCGTCACCGCAGCTACTGGCAGGCCTTCTTTATCTCGGCTCTGGCGTTGGCCTCGGTCTGCTATGGCTTCGCCGACGTGGTCTGCTAAAGGGTGAGCGAGAGACCCAACTCACCCGGCGAGATCTGCCATGGCTGACAGCCGCGATTGGATTCGGCGGAGTATTGGGTCCGTTGTTGTTGATGATCGGGCTCACGCGTACGCCAGCATCGGGCGCTTCTCTGCTGCTGAATCTCGAAGGTGTGTTTACCGCGCTTCTGGCGTGGTTCGTGTTCCGCGAACCGTTCGATCGACGAATCGCGCTCGGCATGGTCGCTATTGTCGCGGGAGGCGCCGTTCTCTCATGGGAGGGTCGCCTTTCCTGGGGCGGGATGATGGGGCCGATGGCGGTCGTGGGCGCGTGTTCTTGCTGGGGAGTCGACAACAACCTGACTCAGAAAGTATCGGCCGGCGATCCGGTACAAATCACAATGCTCAAGGGGCTGATTGCGGGCGGCGTCAACACCGCGGTCGCGCTCTTTCTCGGCGCGAACTGGCCTGCCGGGTCCCGCCTCTTCGCTGCTCTGGTTCTCGGTTTTCTCAGCTACGGCGTAAGTCTCGTGTTGTTCGTTCTTGCCTTGCGGAGCCTCGGTACCGCTCGCACCGGCGCGTATTTCTCGACGGCACCGTTCGTGGGCGCTTTGCTCTCTCTGGCCATCTTCCGAGAACGGCCCACAACATTCATCATCGTTGCCGCGGTGCTGATGGGCGTTGGAGTGTGGCTCCACTTTACCGAGCGGCATGAGCATGAGCACCGGCACGACACGATGGAACACGACCACGCGCACGTTCACGACGAGCATCACCAGCACGTCCATGCGTCGAGCGACCCGCCCGTCACCGATCCCACACCACACACTCATCGGCATCGACACGAGCCAATGCTTCACTCTCATCCCCACTATCCGGACATCCATCACCGTCACGCGCACAGCTGAAGGCGTCATTATGAACCGGATTCTTATCTTCTACGCCGCAGGATCTTTCGTGGTTGCACTCGCTGCCCGAGGGCAGTCTCCGGCGCCCGTCTGCTTTGCCACGCCCACATCGATGACCCCGGCGTCGTGGCGAGCGGCCTCGAGTACACTACAAGCTGCGCCGAAGGGTGCCCTGAAGCTCGTCCGCGAGATCCCGCTTCCGGGGCCGGCGAATCGATTCGACTATCAAAGCGTCGATCGGGGCAGCGGCCGGATCTACATGAACCACATGAATGCCGGACGCACGATCGTCTTCGATGCGAATAACGGGAAAGTGATCACCGAAATCACCGATCTTCCCCGCGCTACAGGAGTCTGGGCGGTCCCTTCGCACCACCAAGTTTACGTCTCTGCGGCCGGCGCACACGAAGTCGCGATCATCGATGACCGGACGCTTAAGGTCATCTCACGCGTCGGGGGCGTTCGATTCCCCGACGGGGTAGCTTACGCCGCCGACGCGGACAAGATTTTCGTCTCCGACGAGGCGGGGGGCACCGACGTGGTGATCGATCCCAACACGATGAAGAAGCGAACGACGATTGATTTGGGAGGCGAGGCCGGGAACACCCACTATGATTCTGTGTCGCACTGCATTCTTGTCGCCGTGCAGACGAAAAACCAACTCGCATCCATCGATCCGGTAAGCGAACGGCTCGTGCGGCGCTACGATCTTCCCGGGGCGGATGGTCCACATGGTTTTACGCTCGATCAGCCGGGGCGTCTGGCATTCGTCAGCAGTGAAGGCAACGGCAAGCTGGAGGTGGTAGATCTTCGCACTATGAAGGTTCTTCAGAGCCTGAATGTTCCCGACGACCCCGACGTGCTGGCGTGGGATCCATCGTTGCGGAGGCTCTATGTCGGGTCGGAATCAGGTGCATTGTCGGTATTCTGGCTCAATGGCAAGGTACTAATTCCGATAGGTGAAGTGCGGGTACCACACGCGCACACTGTGTCGGTAGATCCTCGAACCCACCTGGTGTATCTTCCGCTCGAGAATGTGAACGGGCGTCCTGTGCTGCGGATCTTCGAGCCCATCCGATGACGGCGTCGCCGGTTCAATAGGTTTTCTGTAATGTGAACGTGAGTTTCTTCGCGCCAGTCGCGCCCGTCGCACAAAAAGTGCGACAATCTGGCCGTTTAACCCCCACAAGGCGCATATGCGATCACTCGTTCTCATATTCGTAGTTATTGGCGTCGCGTGCACGGCAAAGGATTCCGGCACGACAGATACGATGTCGACCACTGCTTCGTCGAGCACGGAGACCGCCATCAAGTCCAGCGAAACGGCGGTCGCCCCCGAGGTCAATCCTCCCGGGGATATTCCTGACAGCCAGGCGTTCGTCAAATTCGCGAACACCACGGGTGGTTATGCGCTGCAGGTGCCCGAAGGATGGTCGCAACGGGCGGCGCCACCGGAGTACAGCTCCGATGTAACCTTCACCCACAATTATGACGGCGTGAGTGTCCACGTTGCGCCAGGTTCCGCGCCGCCAACCGCGGCGAGCGTGCAGGCCAAAGAAGTGAAACGGATCGAGGCCAACGTTCGTGCTGTCACCGTGACCGGAGTCTCGGAGGTCAATCTGCCTGGCGGAAAAGCAGTGCTCGTCCGGTACACATCGAACTCCGATCCGACCGCGGTCACGAACAAGCAGGTTCGTCTGGAGAACGTGACGTACATCTTCTACAAGGCTGGAAAGGAGGCGATGTTCACGATGTGGGCGCCGCTTGGCGCGGATAACGCGGATCAGTGGAATCTGATGGCAGAAAGTTTCCGCTGGCTGTGACATCTCCATCGGGTAGCTCTCCACTCGCCTCTCCCATTCCTCCGGCGATCGAGGCGCGCGATCTGTACCGCTTCTACCACGTCGGCGACGATGAAACGCAGGCGCTGCGCGGGGTGAGCATGGAGGTGAATGCCGGCGAGATCGTCGCGGTCGTTGGTCCCTCCGGCAGCGGGAAGTCCACTCTCATGGCGTGCATTGCCGGGCTCGACGAGCCGGATGGCGGCTTCGTCTACATCAACGGCGAGCGTCTCAGCCGTCGTGACGAGAAAACCCGCACCAGTCTGCGCGCGCGGCTTATTGGAATTCTGCTCCAGAGCGGCAATCTGTTCGATCATCTCACAGTGCGACAGAACGTTGAGCTGAAGATGCACCTTGCCGGGCAGGACGACGACGCGCGGGTCGCGGAAGTTCTCGAGCTCGTAGGAATTGCCTCGCGTGTCGACGCCTACCCGACGCAGCTCTCTGGTGGCGAAGCATCGCGCGCTGGTCTTGCCGTAGCGCTCGCCACAAAGCCGCCCATTCTCATCGCTGACGAACCGACCGGCGAGGTCGACGCCGAGACTGAGCAGCGGATCCTTCACCTTTTCGACGTGCATCGAGAGAACGGGGGAGCGACTCTCATCGTCACGCACAGTGACGCGATCGCCGAGCGTGCTGATCGCGTCATACGGATTGACGACGGAAGGATCCTGAAGGGTTCCCGGTGACCGACGTCCTCGCAGAAGCTGTCGGGGCTGGCCGAGTTTTCGGTACGAACGGCAGCAAAGTGGTGGCGCTGAAACACGCGACGTGCAGAATAGAGCGCGGTGACCGCATCGCGCTCGTCGGTCCCTCGGGCAGCGGCAAGTCGACGCTGCTTCACCTTCTCGCCGGACTCGACGAGCCCACCAGCGGCGTAGTTCGCTGGCCAGCTCTGGGAGAGCGTGACACACTTCATCCGGCGAAAATCTCCTTCGTGTTCCAGGCCGAGAGTCTCCTTGCGCCCCTCACGGTCCTCGAGAACATCGAGGTTCCGCAGCTTCTCGCTGGCTCGAATCCGGTCGAGGCACGGAACGATGCGGCCCTGATACTGAGGGCAATGGATCTCACCGATCTCGCCGACAAGCTGCCGGAGGAGATTTCCGGAGGCCAGGCGCAGCGCGCGGCGGTAGCGCGCAGTCTTATCACTCAGGCGGAGCTGATTCTAGCCGACGAGCCGACGGGACAGCTCGATCATCACACAGCAAAGCATCTACTCAGTCTGCTTCTGCGCCGAATCAAGGGGACAGACACCGCGCTGGTCATCGCCACGCACGATCCACTCATCGCCAGCCGCATGGAGACGCAGTGGACGATGGATCACGGGGTGCTGCGATGAAGGTGATGGGCATCTGGCTCTCCGGCCTCGTGCGCCATCGTTACGGGCGAATGTTGCCGGCAGTGCTGGGAGTAGCTCTCACGATTACTCTCTTGTCCATTCTTGGCATCTTCATCAACGCCAGCGCCGCCACGATGACTCGTCGCGCTGTCGGTGATGTCCCCATCGACTGGCAGATCGAGCTCACGCGCGGCGCCAATATGGATTCAGTCGCGCAGCAGCTCAATGAAACCGTGACGATGCGCGCGATGGATTCGGTTGGGTACGCCGATGTCAGCGGATTCATCGCGAGGAGTGGCGGCAACACGCTTGGCGGCACCACTCAAACGACGGGCGCGGGAAAAATCCTCGGTGTCACCCCAACATACTGGAACGATTTCCCCGGGCTGCTGAGGCCGATGTTGGGCGCGGCCGACGGAATTCTGATCGCGCAGCAGACGGCTGCGAATCTGCACGTGTCAGTGGGCGATACCATCACCATCTCTCGCGTCGACACAGGAGTCAAGCTGCCGCCGCGGATGGGGTTGCCGCCTCTGACGGCCCGCATCGACGGGATAGTCGATCTCCCCCAGGCCGACGCGCAGTTCCAGGCGATCGGTGTTCCTCCCGGAGCGGCGCCGCAGGCCCCTCCCGACAACGTGCTCGTCGTTCCGATGGAGGTCTGGCACAAGTGGTTCGATCCGCAGGCGGCCGCTCGGCCCGGCAGCGTTCGCACGCAGCTGCACGTGCGGCTTGCGCACACTTTGCCAGACGATCCGCGCGATGCCTATGTGTACGCGGAGCAGCTCGCGCACAACTTCGAGGCGCGCGTCGTCGGAAGCGCGATCGTCGCAAACAACCTCGCCGCTCGACTCGACGCCGTGAGAGAAGACGCTCTGTATGCAAGAGTTCTCTTTCTCTTCCTCGGTCTGCCGGGCGCCATTCTGGCGATCATCCTCACATTCGCGGTGAGCGCAACCGGTGGCGATCGCCGGCGCAGGGAGCAGGCACTCCTGCGAGTGCGCGGCGCGAGCACGGCCATGATTCTGCGACTGGAGTCGCTCGAGGCGATCGTCGTTTCGGTTCTGGCTGCGATTCTGGCGCTGATTATCACTTTGATTGTCGCCAGCCAGATGGTGACGATACCGCTCGCCACGCGACAAACGGCAAGAGTGGTCATCGTCGCGATCGTGATTGGCATCGTCGCCGCGCTGGCGGCCGTGATCATTCCGGCGTGGCGCGAGTCGCGCAACTCTTCTGTGCAGACGGGTCGCGCGAGAGTCGGGCGTGGAGAAGCTCCCTTCTGGGAGAGGACCTGGATCGATCTCATTCTGCTGGCGATCGCGGGCATAGTGTACTGGCGAACCGCCGCGGCGGGTTATCAGATCGTTCTCGCGCCTGAGGGAGTGGCGGCGACGTCGGTGTCGTACGGATCCTTTCTGGCGCCGCTCGCGTTGTGGATCGGCGTCGGGTTGCTGGTGACGAGAATCTTCCGCCATGCTCTGGCAAATGGGCGCGGGTTTGTAGCGCGCGCGTTCAAGCCACTCGCCGGCACGTTGTCACCAATTGTCGCCGCATCAGTATCGCGCCAGGGTCGACTGATCACGCGCGGTGTCGTGCTGGTGACGCTCGCCTTTTCGTTCGCGGTGTCGACGGCCGTGTTCAATACAACGTACAACGTTCAGTCGCGCGTCGACGCCGCGCTCACGAATGGCTCCGACGTCACGGTAACGGGGACGACCGCGTATCCAGCCGGACAGCTCGTGGATAGCATCAGCAAAGTCCCGGGGGTTCAGGCCGCCCGAGCAATGATACACCGATACGCGTACGTCGGAAACGATCTCCAGGACATCTACGGCGTCAACGCGCTGAACATTGGTGATGCGGCCGATCTGGCTGACGCGTTCTTCGCCAACAACGATGCGGCGCTGACGATGCAGAAGCTGGCCGCGCGCCCCGACGGGGTGCTGCTGTCGCAGGAGACCGTCAACGATTTCCAGCTCAAGATCGGCGACCTGGTCAACATTCGTCTCCAGAATTCCAAGGACCATCAGTATCATCCCGTGCCGTTCCACTTTATCGGAGTGGTGCGCGAGTTCTCGACGGCTCCAAAGGACTCGTTCATCCTCGCCAACGAGGGCTACGTCGCGTCGCAGACCGGAGAGCCCGCGCGCGAAGTTGTGTTGATCAAGGGGGACGTCCCGCCGGCGCAGCTGGCGAAATCCATCGAGCCAATCGTCGCCACGGTACCTGGCGCGCGCGTCACCGATATCGGCTCCGTGCTCAAATCGATCAGCTCGAGTCTAACGGCGGTCGATCTCCACGGACTCACGTGGATCGAGCTGTCGTTCGCGATCCTGCTGATCGCCGGCGCGAGCGGACTGGTGCTCGGACTGGGATTAATCGAGCGTCGCCGCGATTTCGCGCTGCTCGCTGCGATGGGAGCGAAAGCGCGCCAGCTAGGAGCGTTTCTCTGGACCGAGGCACTGATCGTTCTCCTCGCTGGCATGGCACTCGGCTTCGCGACAGGGCTCGTGATCGCGAAGATGCTCGTCAAGGTGCTAACCGGCGTGTTCGATCCGGCGCCTCAGGCACTCGCGATTCCGTGGGTGTATCTGGGCGTGCTCGTTGTGGCTGGGTGCGCTTCCACAGTTCTGGCTGTCCTCGTTGCGCAGAGGATCACACAGCAGAAATCTCTCGAGGCGCTCAGAACTATCTAAGTCTCGGCGTCTGGATCGCGACGGGGCTTAGGCATCCACAGAACTAGAGCAGGGAGCTATCGGCCTGTAAGCCAAAGCTCAAAGCTTAGCTCCGAGCTTTGGCTGCAACGCCCAGAGCTCCCTGCTTCAGTTGTAGATACCAATTAGCGACGCGATCCAGACGCCGAGGCTTGTAGATGCCAACTAGCGACGCGATTCCGACGCCGAATCATGTAAGTCGGGTCTCAGCGCGACAGCCTCTCTCAAGTAGACGTGCGTCTCGAGCCGGCGCGGCGCGCGCAGCTCCACTTGAAGAAGGGTGCGAAGACAACGGGGCATCGATCCTTCGACGGGAATCTCGCTCGCACAGAGGAGCGGCACTCCGACCCAGCCCATCTCGCGCGCGGCGAGCGCTGGAAATACCGAGCGAAGATCCGGCGTTACCGTAAAGATCACGCTCACGATCTCGTCGATCTCGAGGCAGTTGCGCTCCACGATGTTCTGGAGCAGCTCGCGCGTCGCGGCGGCGATTTGCTCCGGATTGTCTTCTTCGACAGAAGTCGCTCCGCGGATCGCATGCGTGCGTCGCCAAAGCCCGGACTGCTCGGCGACGACGGCGACGAATTTCGTGTAGTTGTCGCGCTGATCCTGGATGCCTTCCTCGAGGACGGCGAGCCCGTAGCGCTCCGCGGCGGCGCGGCTGGCGATTGCTCCCCGCGAAAGCTCACCGCGCTCCGCGACCTCCCGCGCGGCGCCACCCGTGTCGAAGTACTTGCTCTGCTTGATCCACGGGTGCGTCTCGAAGAAGCGGCTACACTGCGCGAGTGCGACAGGGTGGCTGATCGCAGACGTCAAGCCATCGAGTGTCGCGCCTTTGGGAGCGAGCAGGCAGTGACGCACCGGAACCAGCGCCTCGCCGATGGCGCGCATGTTGGGATAGCCCGCGAGGGCGTGCCACCCCGCATCGACTCTTCCGACTATGGAGTTCTCGATCGGGATGACACACGCGTCTGCGTCACCTTCCTCGACGGCGCGCACCGCGCCGGTGAACGTGGGGACGGGGATCTGCACCACCCGATGCCGCCATATCTGCGCGATCGCGCTTTCAGCGTATGCGCCCCGATCGCCCTGAAATGTCACGCGCATCGTCAGGTCTCGCGCTGGCGAGCCTCGAGTGGTGCGTGGTCGCGTACCATTCTTTTTTGACGTCCCGGATTTCACCATGACTTTCCCGACTGAGTGTTGGCGAAGTGGCCTGTCGCCGCACCGAGGCTCCGAAAATAGAAAGCCCCCGCGGTTGGCGGAGGCCCGTGTCTTCTTGCGCTGCTTCTCTACTTTACTGCGCGCGTGACCGGGGCCCCCGTCGGTTGTAGCCGAAGAAGCCGTAATAGTAGGCGGCGGTAAAGAGAGAGCTCACGCGACAAGAATAGGATTGTGGGGCGGAAAAGTCCATAGTAGTGTCTCGGCCCCCTGGAGCTGCGGGCAGATCTGGATACCCCAAAGAAAAGCTCTGGGCTTTAGCTGCAAAGCCCAGAGCTCCCTGCTTCAGTTTCGGATGTCAGATCCGTTCGCGATCCCTGCGGCCGAGCTAGTTGATCTGCACGTAGTCCGTGTAGTAACTGTTGCTGGCAACCGCCTGGATCCGGGCTGTCACGTTGTCGCCCTGACGGATCGAAGTGGCCGGATAGGCCTGGTTGCGGTAGACGACCTGGGTCCGGTTGTCGTACTGCACCCAGTAGGTCTGACCGTTGGAGCTGTCCTGGATGTTGATCTGCTGATTGCGCGCGTCCACCCCGCGAACGGTGCCATTGATCTGCGCCACCTGGCCCTGCTGCTGGCCACCGTTGCCCAGCACGCTGCCGAGTACGTTGCCGAGGGTGCCATTGCAAGCGCCTGTGAGGAGCGTCCCGCTCACGGCGAAAATTCCCAGTGCCCTTTGAATGCTCCGCATCTCCTGCTCCCGAATAAAGTCCGGTCCCTAGTAAGGCAATGACGGTGCCGGAAAGGCGACTTTTCGGGCATTTCGGCCCCCCCAACATTGCGTCGGCATTACAAATGACAAAGCTTCTAGGCAGACCTGCACTAGAGCCGCTCCAGAAGAGCCCCCGCCCAGGAAACTTTGACCGACCTCCTCGATCAGCTGCGACGTTCGCTCGGCAGCAATTACACGGTTGAGCGGGAGCTGGAGGCAGGCGGGATGTCTCGCGTGGTACTCGCGCGCGACGAATCGCTCGGCCGAGACGTGGTGGTGAAGGTGTTCTCGCCCGAGCTGACGTACTGGGTTTCCGCGGAGCGATTCGCTCGTGAGATAAAACTCGCTGCCGCGCTCCAGGAGCCACACATCGTGCCCGTGCTCAGCGCGGGACAGACGGAGGACGGCCTTCCATACTACACAATGCCGTTCGTGCGAGGTGAGTCGCTCCGCGCGCGGCTACTCAAGGGCCGGATTCCGATCGAGGAAGGACTGAGCATTCTGCGCGACGTCGCGTTTGCCCTCGCCTACGCGCATCGGCAGGGAATCGTGCACCGTGACATCAAGCCCGAAAATATTCTGCTCAGCGAGGGCACCGCTGTCGTCACTGATTTCGGAATCGCCAAGGCGCTTCAGGCCGCGAGAGCGGCTCCGCGTCAGGGAATGCTCACTGTTACTGGCGCTTCGATGGGCACGCCGATGTACATGGCTCCGGAACAGGCAGCCGCCGATCCATCGACAGATCAGCGCGCGGATATCTACGCGTGGGGTGCTGTGGCCTACGAGGTGATTTCCGGCCAGCACCCCTTCGCGGATAAAACTTCGCCGCAGGAGCTGCTGGCGGCGCAAATGTCGGACACTCCGCGGCCCTTGGCAGGCAACCGGGGACTTTCTCGGGCCGTCGCCACTCTCGTTAGTCGTTGTCTTTCCAAGAACCGCCTGATGCGTCCCGCTACGGGGACGGAGCTGCTCGTTGCGCTGAACGAATCGGCCACCGGGTCGCGGTTCCCAGCCCTCCCTCTGCCCACCAATCGCGGTTGGGGGGCAATTGCGGCGACGGTCGTCATTGCTCTTCTCCTCGTGGCGGCGGGATCTGTCTGGCATGCGCGCACTGGATCCGGCACGGGACCGCCACTGATCGCCGTGCTCCCATTCGAGACGGAAGGTCCGGCCGCCGATCCGAGCTTCGCCGATGGGTTGGGCGACGCGGTCACCGGCAAGCTTGCGCGACTCACGGGTCTGCGCGTCATCGATCGGAAAAGCGTCATCTCGCTCACCGCAACTTCGCAGGCGACGCCGCAGCAGGCGGGAAAAACGCTGGGCGCTGAATTCGTGTTGCGGGCATCTGTCCGCTGGGCGAAGGGAGCGGACGGCCAACCGCTCGTCAGAGTGAGTCCGGCACTGGTCAGAGTGTCCGACGGCACAACGACCTGGGCGGGCGAGCCGGAGATCGTCTCGCCGACGGACCCGTTCACGATCCAGGCGAACGTTGCGACGAAGGTGGCGGAAGCACTGGATGTCGTCCTGGGCACGCGCGACCGAACGAAGCTGGCGATGCGCGAGACGAGTGATACCGGCGCTTTCGCAGCCGTCGTGCGCGGCAGGCGCATCCTGGAGGACAACACTGCGGCGTCGTACTCCGAGTACGCGAAGGCGCTGCGCCAGTTCGAGTACGCGTATCGGCGGGATCCGGCCTACGCGGACGCGCTTGGAGCGGCGTCGAATACTCTGGCGAGGATGTCACAGTACGCCGGGGGAACACGGCTTCTGGACTCGGCCTCCGTTCTCGCGCGGCGGGCGCTGACGGTGGATCCGACACAAGTGAGCGCCATCTCCACTCTGGCTTTTCACGGATTCGATCGCCCATCCGAGGCTCTGGCGATTGTGAACCGCGCTGTGCGAGACAATCCATCCAGCGTGGACCTCCTCGCGTACCAGCAGCGCATGCTCGTGTTCGTGGGTGATTCCGCCGGCGCGTGGAAAGCCGTGGACCGCGTGGTTCCCCTCGCGCCCGCATCCAAGTCGGCGTTGGCGATCAGCTTCAAGACCGCGCTGGCCCTTCGGAGGTACCGGGACGCCGCGGAGCTTCTGACGCGCGAGCGAGCGCTCGATCCCGCGGCCGTCGCTCCCATCTACGACGCATTGACGCTCGCCGAAAGGCTCGGTGACACTGCGGGCGTTGCCCGCTCAGTAAGAGAGCTGCGAGCCCGCGGCGGAAGACTCGGCGCGCAGGACGGGGAATTCCTGCGCAATGGTGGCGCGACGCTCCAGAACGAGCTTGCAACCGCCTCTCTGGCCTCGTTCGCGCCGGGCTCGGCGATCGACAGCGTCTCGTTTTACAGCGAGAGGGCCGAGCTCTTCATGTCTCGCGGAGATCACGCGCGCGCGCAGGCCGTCGCGGACTCCGCGTGGGTACTGGAAAAGCGCATGGCTGACGACCCGAGCCAATCGACCTACATACGGCGCTTGCAGTACGAGGTGCTGGCGTGGCTCGCCGCGCTGCGAGGCGATCGTCCCACGGCATTGTCGATGCTCAAGCTCGCTGGAGTGGGACCGAACATCACGATGTACCCCAACAGCGCCGAAGCAGTCCAGTTTGTCTGCACTTCGGCGGCGGTGTACGGGTTTCTCGGTGATGTCGATGCGATGATGCCTTTTGCCAGGAGGTGCTTCACATCGGCGAACGGGTACCCTGTTGCTTATTTGCGGGATCCCGAGTTTGCTCGGAACATGCGGGACCCGCGGGTCAGGGCACTCGCTGGATCGAGATAGATCAACTTCAACTGCAAACTGAACATTCCCAGCCGGGGGCGGTCGGCGGGTCGGCCCTGGGCTGCGCGCCGTCCCTCGGAGTATTCAAGATTAGCCCGTAGCCCTTAGCCGACCCGCCCAGAGCCCCCGGCCGGTAGTGTTCAGTTGCAGTTGCAGTTGACCTACCCCGCCCGCGATACATAGACGAGCATCGCCCAGTAATGCGCGAAGCTCCCGCCCATGACGCACACGTGCCAGATCTCGTGCGAGCCAAAGAGGCGCGGGACGCCGCCTGGTCTTGCTCGCGGCCATTTGGTGGCGTGACCGATCGCGCCCAACGTGTAGATCACGCCACCGGCGAGGAGCCAGAAGAAAAATCCGGGAGGCGCTGCGTTCAGGAGCGGGCGAACGATGAACACCGCGATCCAGCCCATGCCGATGTAGAGCACCGTCGAGAGCCACTGTGGCGCGTGCATCCAAACTACGGTCTGAAACGTTCCCAGAGCGGCGAGGGCCCACACCGCGATGAGCAGCCACATGCCGAGTGCTCCGCGAAGCAGCACCAGACAGATCGGCGTGTACGAGCCGGCGATGAGGATGTAGATCATCATGTGATCCACGCGCCTCCAGTGTGCGACTGCTTTCTCGGACACCTTGAGCGAGTGATAGAACGCGCTGGCGCAGTACATCGAGACGAGGCTTGCTCCGAAGATGGAGAACCCCACGATCTGTCGCGCGCTCCTGTTCCGGATCGCGATCGTGACGAGGATTATCACTCCGACGACCGACAGGACGGCGCCGAGGAGGTGAGTCAGTCCGTTGACTGGCTCGCGCAGTGTGACCCTTCTCACCGGGCTGGCGCTCGGGATCGCAGGTGCTTGACGATGGTGCGCGCGGCTTCGACCGGCTTCTGCTGCGTCGTGTCCACTACCAACTCCGGCTCGGGCATTTTCGGCCTTTCGAAGTTGCCCGCGGCGTCGAGCTTCCGGTACTTGTAGACGTCGCGGAGCTTGCCGTACCGCTCGCGCGAGTCAGCGGTGATGCGGGTCTCGAGCGCCTCGTCGGAACAGCGCAGCTCGATGAAGTGGATCGAGCCCGCTTTTTCGGTGACGCGCGATTTCAGCTTCGGAATGAAGTCATCGGTGACCGTCGCTTCGGGCGCGAACGTCATGATCACGCCGGATGATTTCGCCCAGAGAGCGGCGTCGATGGCCTGTATCCAGATTCTCTCGCGCAGCGCGACGAACGCTGGCGAGCCGAACGAGAACAGTGACGACACGAGATCCACCACGGCGTGGTTGTGCAGGAGGCGGTAGCCCGTCTCAGCGGCCAGCAGCTCGCCGACGGTCAGCTTGCCGACGCCAGGGCGGCCGAAGAGGAAGATCACCTGCGTCATTCCGTGGAAGCTACAGGTGGTTGTTGTAACTGCTAGCTGTTAGCTCCTGGCGGTGGGCTAGAGGCGGGGACGTTATGCTGTGGCGATCAGGGTCTGAGAGCGACACTTAGGGTTCGCTTGGCGCCTCTGATCACGAGAATACTGAAGCATAGAGCTCCAAGCTTGTTTGCGGTCGAAGCTGGGAGCTTTTCTTGGGGCGTAATCGGACGGGCGAAGCGGGATCCGGGTGGCGAGAGGAAGGTCAGTGTGGCCGGGAAATGGTGGGGCTCCGCTATCCGTTGCGCGTTAAGCTCTGGTGTGAGCGACTTTAAGAAATTGCTGGTTTGGCAGAAGGCACACGCTCTGGGGTTGCATGCTCATCGCGTTGTCACGGGGATTAGACGATCGCAGGACCTAGCGCTCCGCAGCCAGATAACTCGGGCAGCCATGTCAATTCCGGCGAATATCGTCGAAGGCAGGCGACAGGAGAGCGAGAAGGAATTCGCGAGATTCTACGAATCGCACTTAACTCCGGCTCCGAACTGGAGTACCATCTGATAGTCGCCCGCGACATAGGGGCAATTTCGGAATCCGAATCGGCGTCGCTCCTGCGCGAAGTGATTGAAGTGCGAAGGATGATCCACGGCCTGATACGGAAAACAGCAGCAGTCCGAAAGAGCGCAGCCCCGGTACGCCAGTATGAAAGCTCCCAGCTACGAACGCTGATAAGCTTGCAGCTCCCTGCTTCAGTATTCTCGTGGTCAGAAGTGGTGAGAGAGCTCTAAGTGTCGCATTCAGACTCCAAGCGCCACGCATAGCATCCGCGCCTTTAGCTCACAGCTCACAACTGGTCGCTAGCGTCTACGCGAGAGAGGGGTAGCTTTGCCCTGACAACTCTCCCGAGCTCCGAGTGACGCGAATCCAAGCACCCGCACGTTTTGTGGTCCTCGCTTTCTGCATCCAACTCGCCGTCGCGGCAGCGGCGTCAGCTCAGGGGACCGTCCGCCGCTACACCCAGGTCGCGATTTCGCCGGACGGAAAACGCGTCGCGTGGATCGGACCGTCGACGTCGCCCGACAACGCAAACAACGCTTTGTTCGTCGCGGATCTGTCGACGGGCGTGCCGCAGAGGATCACTCCGCTCACGGAAGCCGACCCTGAGAGTGCGGCGGAGCTGGCCTGGTCCGCCGACAGCAAGCGCCTCGCGATTCTCGCGAAGTCCAACGGTGGCTCTCCGGCGATGTACATCATGACCGACCGCGCTGCACCGGTGCGTCTCGAAGTCCTTCAGGGCGCGCTGCACGACATCCGATGGTCACCTGATGGCACGCGCATCTCCGCATTGTATTCGTCGGCTGATGAACAGGCGAACAGCCCCGTTGCTGCGACCCCGCGCGATACCGGAGCCATCGACTCTCATATCGACCGGCAGCATCTGGCGCTCATCGACGCCCGTTCAGGCGATCTGAAGTCGATCACGCCCAACGATATTTACATCTACGAGTACGACTGGGCGCCGAATGGCCGGCAGCTCGTGGTAAGTCAGGCGCGCGGGTCGGGCAACAACAACTGGTGGGTCGCAAAGCTGTCGAGTGTCGACGCGGCAACCGGCGCGATGCGTCAGATCGCTGCGCCCACCCACCAGATCGCGAATCCGCGGTGGTCGCCCGACGGCTCGACGATCGCCTACATCGGCGGATTGATGAGCGATCAGGGCGTGACCGGAGGCGATCTCTACGTCGTTCCCGCCGCTGGTGGAACGCCGCGAAATCTCACACCGCGCATGAAGAGCTCGATCGCTTCGTTCGGCTGGGCGGGTCCGGCGACGGCCGTCGCCGCTGGGTACGCGCAGGGCAGCACCCAGATCTCTGGGATCGATATGCGTACGGGCGTCGAGACGGTGCGGTTCACCGGCGACCAACACGTGTCAGCCGGCACGGTATACGGTATTGCAGGGGTGTCGGCGTCCAGCAACGGCGATGTCATGGCCTCGGTCCGGGAATCTTTTTCGTCGCCGCCGGAGATCTGGATCACGAGTGCCGGATCCAATCGTCAGCTCACCCACGCCAACAACGGTGTCGCGCCGACGCTCGGGCGAGGCGTCAGCGTGAAGTGGAAGAGCGAAAGCTTCAACGTGCAGGGCTTCCTCGTCTATCCAACCAACTTCGACGCGTCGAAGAAGTATCCGATGATCGTCCAGGTGCATGGCGGGCCGTCGTCCTCGTACAAGCCTTTGTTCTACGCGCCCGGTTCGTACGAAGCGCTCGAGTCGCAAGCGGGCTATTTCGTGTTCCTTCCCAATCCACGCGGCAGTTACGGACAGGGAGAGGCGTTCACGCGCGCGAACGTGAAGGACTTCGGCAACGGCGACCTCAAGGACATCATGACTGGCGTCGACGAGGTGTTGAAAAAATATCCTGTCGATGGAAACCGGATGGGCATACGCGGCTGGAGCTACGGCGGCTTCATGACGATGTGGGCGGTGACGCAGACCAACCGGTTCAAAGCCGCTGTCGCCGGCGCGGGGATCGCCAACTGGCTGAGCTACACCGGTGAGAACGGTATCAGCGAGTGGATGGTTCCATTCTTCGGCGCGACCGCCTACGAGGACAAGGCAGTCTACGCGAAGGCCTCACCCATCAACTACATCAACAACGCAAAGACGCCGACGCTGGTTGTCGTCGGAGAGCGCGACGCCGAGTGTCCGTCGCCGCAATCGTTCGAGTTCTGGAGGGGATTGCAGCACGCCGGCGTCGCGACGCAGCTCATCGTTTATCCCGACGAGGGCCACTCGTTTGTGCAGCCCGCGCACATAAGAGATGTGCAGGAGCGGACGCTGAAATGGATGGAGCGGTACCTCAAATAGACGGCCTCGGGGTGGGGATCGCGGCGCGATTATGCATCTTCGAAACTGAAGCAGGGAGCGCTTAGCCTCCAAGCTGAAGCTCAGAGCTTTCATACATGCGTTCTAAATCGCGGCCTGATCCTTTTGCCGCAGCCACCTATCGATGCCGTCTGCGGCATCGCGTCCTTCCCGGATGGCCCAGACAATTAGCGACGCACCCCGGTGCGCATCGCCCGCGGCAAAAACGCCCGGCACGCTGGTGCGGTGCGACATGTCGGTCGCGATCGCGCCACGCGAATCGAGCGCCACCCCGAGATCCACGAGCAGTCTGCTCTTTACTGGCCCGGTGAACCCCATGGCCAGCAGCACCAGATCCGCCTCGAGCTCGAACTCGCTGCCGGCAACCTGCACGTAGTCCGAGCGACCGTCGGCGAAAAACTGTCGCTCCAGACGCACACCGTGGATCCGCGACACTCGCCCATTTTCGCCGGTGAACGCCGTAGTCGCGACGCTCCAATCTCTCTCGGCGCCCTCTTCGTGCGCGTGACTCGTACGGAGCTGCATCGGCCACAGCGGCCACGGCGTCGACGACGCGCGGTCGCGCGGTGGCTGCGGCAGCAACTCGAACTGCTTCACACTGCGCGCGCCTTGGCGGACGCAAGTCCCGGCGCAATCGGACCCGGTGTCGCCGCCGCCGATTATCACCACGCGACGACCGCGCGCATCGAGAGGCGGGAACGCGGACGTGGGACGTTGGATTTCTGTCTCGAAGAATGAGTCGCCCGCGTTCCGGCGATTCTGCGACGTCAGAAAATCCATCGCCAGGTGGATGCCCTCGAGCTCGCGGCCAGGGACGTACAGGTCTCTCGCCGCGCCCGCCCCGGTCGCTACGCAAACTGCATCGAACCTCGCCCGCAGCTCATCGACCGTGATCTCTTCACCGACGTCCACGCCAGTCAGGAATTGCACCCCTTCCGCCTCGAGCTGCGAGAGACGGAGATCAAGCACCGATTTCTCCAGCTTGAACTCGGGGATCCCGTAGCGAAGGAGCCCGCCCACCCGGTCGTCTTTCTCGAAGACGACAACAGAATGTCCCATGCGACGAAGCTGTTGCGCGGCGGCGAGACCGGCCGGCCCCGACCCGATCACTGCGACGCTGAATCCGGTGCTTCTGCGCGGTGGGCGCGGCACCACCCATCCTTCCGAAAAGCCGCGATCCGCGATGGTCTGCTCGATGTGCCGGACCGCAACCGGTTCATTCACAATTCCAAGCACGCACGCCGATTCGCACGGCGCCGGACATAGACGCCCCGTCAACTCCGGGAAGTTGTTCGTGGCGTGCAGGGACTCGAGCGCCTCGTGCCAGTCGCCGCGTTGAACGAGCCCGTTCCACTCGGGGATGACGTTCCGCACGGGACAGCCGGTGTCGCCCTGACAGAACGGCACTCCACAATCCATACAGCGTGCGGCCTGAGTCTGCACAGCGGACTCGGGAGCAGGACGATAGAACTCGCCCCAGTGGTGGACGCGCTCTTCCACCGCTTGGCGCTCGGGCGTCGTGCGGCGAAGCGTCAGGAATGCTTTGGGATCAGCCATGACGCGCGCTCACATTGTCCCTGTGCTCGGGGAGGACGATCGCGGGCCGGCGGTACTCGTTCGGTACGACGGCGACGAAGTGCCGCAGCGCTACGTCCCACCGATTCAGCTCGCGCTTCGCGCGCGCGCTGCCGGTGAAGCGCGCGTGCTTTTCGACGAGGTGACGCAGCATCTCACGATCGCCCGAATCGTTAACCGGGCCGAGCTGAACCATCGACGTGTTGCACTGCTTCTCCAGCTCGCCGAATTCGTCGAGCACGAACGCCATCCCGCCGCTCATTCCAGCGGCGAAGTTTCTGCCCGTGCGTCCGAGGACTACGACGGTGCCGCCCGTCATGTATTCGCAGCCGTGATCGCCAACTCCCTCCACAACCGCAATCACTCCGCTGTTGCGCACCGCGAAGCGCTCGCCCGCAACGCCGGCGAAATACGCTTCGCCGCCCGTCGCGCCATACAACACGGTGTTGCCGATGAGAACCGTCTGATCGGGAATGAACTGCGACGAGCGCGGATGGCGCACGATGAGGCGCCCGCCGGAAAGGCCCTTGCCAACGTAATCGTTCGCCTCTCCTTCCAGCTCCATCGAGATTCCGTGCGCCAGGAACGCCCCGAAGCTTTGGCCCGCAGATCCGTTGAACTTGAGCGTGATCGTCTCGTCGGGCAGGCCCGTGTTGCCATGGCGACGCGCGACCTCGCCAGAGAGCGTGGCGCCGACAGCGCGGTCTGAGTTGGTGATCGCGAGCGTCGCGTTCACGCGCTCGCCGGCATCGAGTGCAGGAGCTGCCATTTCCAGCAGCGTTCTGTTCAACACTCCTTCCGCATCGACATGTCGCGGCCGGGAGTGAACGTGCCTGCGCACGACACGATCCTCGCGCGTGCCCGGCGCAGCCGCCGGCATCGCCAAGTGCAGCAGTGAGGAAAGATCGAGCGTGTTCGCCTTCGCGTTGTCCGACGCCGGTTGCGTGCGAAACAGGTCAGTGCGCCCGATCACTTCGTCGAGCGTGCGGAATCCGAGCTGAGCGAGCAGCTCACGCACTTCTTCCGCGATGAAGAAGAAATAATTGACGACGTGCTCGGGCTGGCCCGCGAATCTCGCCCTCAGCTCCGGATCCTGCGTCGCGATGCCGACCGGACAGGTATTGAGATGACACTTCCGCATCATCACGCAGCCCTCGACAATGAGGGGCGCGGTCGCGAAGCCGAACTCGTCGGCGCCGAGCAGCGCGGCGACGATCACATCGCGCCCGGTCTTGAGCTGTCCGTCCGTCTGAAGTCTCACCCGGCCGCGCAGCCCATTGATCACCAGCGTCTGCTGCGTCTCGGCCAGACCAAGCTCCCAGGGACTTCCCGCGCGCATGATGCTCGAGAGCGGTGAAGCACCAGTGCCGCCCGAATCGCCAGAGATGAGGATCAGATCGGCGCGCGCCTTTGCCACGCCCGCTGCGACAGTTCCCACACCCGCCTCGGCCACCAGCTTCACTGACACAGCGGCGTTCGGGCAGATCGCTTTCAGATCGTAGATGAGCTGAGCCAGATCTTCGATCGAGTAGATGTCGTGGTGCGGCGGCGGCGAGATGAGCGTGACGCCCGGTGTCGAGTGGCGTGTCTTCGCGATGATCGCATCCACTTTGTGCCCGGGGAGCTGGCCTCCCTCGCCGGGCTTCGCGCCCTGCGAGATCTTGATCTGCAGCTCCGTCGCGTTGACCAGGTACTCTGCCGTGACGCCAAACCGCGCCGACGCGACCTGCTTGATCGCGCTGTTGCGCTCGGTCCCGAAGCGAGTGGGATCTTCGCCACCCTCTCCACTGTTGCTGCGTCCGCCGAGCCGGTTCATGGCGATCGCGAGCGTCTCGTGCGCTTCGGCGCTCAGCGATCCGAACGACATGGCGCCGGTGCAGAACCGACGAGTGATGGCGCTGGCGGGCTCGACGTCGTCCAGCGGAATCGGTTCACGCTCGACAAAATCCAGGAGCCCGCGCAGAGTCGACTGACGGCGCGTCTCGTCGTTTGCGAGCTGGCTGAATTCCTTGAACGTCGTGTAGTTGTCGCCGCGCGTCGCGTGCTGGAGCTTGGCGATCGTCAGCGGATTCCAGTTGTGGTGCTCGCCCTGCACGCGGTACTGGTACTCGCCGCCGGGGTCCAGACGCGTGCTGTCGTCAAACGCATGGCTGTGACGGCGAAGCGTTTCCTCGGCGATCAGCGACATCCCGATTCCGCCAAGGCGCGATGGCGTACCGGCGAAATGTTTGTCGACCATTGTGGTGCTGAGACCAACTGCCTCCCAAAGCTGCGCGCCGCAATAACTCTGCAGCGTGGAGATCCCCATCTTCGACATGATCTTGAGAAGGCCCTTGCCGAGCGCTTTGACGTAGCGCCCCTGGGCGGCGGCACCGTGCGGCTTGTCCTTCGACGCTTCGGGGCGCGCCATCGCGGCGACAGTCTCGAGGGCGACGTACGGATGCACCGCGCTCGCGCCGTATGCGATCAACAGCGCCAGGTGCGACACTTCTCTCGCTTCGCCCGTCTCGGCGACCAGACTCACGCGCCAGCGGAGTCCTTCACGAATCAGGTGATGGTGGACAGCAGCAACGGCGAGCGGCGAGGGAATTGGAGCGTAGTCCTCATTCATTCCGCGATCGCTGAGAACGAGAACTCCGCAGCCGGCACCGATGACCTGAACGGCGAGGCGGCAGATCTCGTCGACGGCCGATTGCAGCCCGCGAGCGCCGTCGGCAACGCGGAAGAGGGCTGGAAGCGTAACCGCGCGCAGCGCAGGATCAGTCACCCCCAGCAAAGCGGACATCGACTGCTCGGTGAGAACAGGCTGCGCAATGCGCAGCTGCTTCGCGTGCTCGGCTGTCTCTTCCAACAGGTTGCACTGCGGCCCGAGGTTCATCGCCAGCGACATGACGAGCTGCTCGCGAATCGGATCGATCGCGGGGTTGGTCACCTGCGCGAACATCTGCCGGAAATACGCGGAAAGGAGCTGCGGACGCCGCGACAAAACAGCGAGTGGCGTATCGTTCCCCATTGAGCCAGCGGGTTCCTCCCCCGCGTCAGCCATAGGCCCGAGCACCATCTTGAGCTCGTCGGCCGTATATCCGAACGCGTGCTGGAGGACGGGAAGGGGGAAGCGGGAGGCTGGACGCGGGGCCGGGGCGACCGGATGCAGTGCGGCAATTCCCACTTCGTGGTTCCCGCCTCCGGCTTCCCCCTTCCCGCCTCCCGCGTCCAGATCGATGCGCTGCTCCGCAACCCAGCGTCTGTACGGGCGAACCGACGCCAGCTCCATCTTGATCGCTTCGTCATCGAGGATGCGTCCCTGAGTGGTGTTGACGACGAACATCTTCCCGGGCTCGAGTCTCCCCTTGGCGCGGATGTTCGCGACCGGAATCGTCAGCGCTCCCGCTTCAGACGCCATCACGACGAAATCGTCTGCCGTGACGACGTACCGTGCGGGCCGGAGCCCGTTGCGATCGAGCATGGCCGCGACCTGGCGTCCGTCGGTGAACGCAACGGCTGCCGGTCCGTCCCACGGCTCCATCAGCGAAGCGTGGTACTCGTAGAACGCGCGACGCTCGGGAGACATCGTCCCGTGACCTTCCCACGCCTCGGGAATCAGCATCGCCATCGAGTGCGCGAGGGGCCGTCCGGCGAGGGTCAGCAGCTCGAGCACGTTGTCGAGCGATGCAGAGTCGCTCTGCTTCTCGCCGCACACCGGCAGCAGGGCAGAGATGCGTCCGCCGAGGCGTGACGACGACATCAGCGCTTCTCTCACGCGCATCCAGTTGAGATTGCCGCGCAGCGTGTTGATTTCCCCGTTGTGGCAGAGGAACCGGTACGGGTGCGCCAGCCGCCACGACGGGAAGGTGTTGGTGGAAAAGCGCGAGTGTACCATCGCGATCGCGCTCGCCAGCTCCGGGTCCCGAAGGTCGCTGTAGAACGACGACAGCTGCTCGGGGGTCAGCATTCCCTTGTAGACCATCGTGCGTGAGGAGAAGCTCGCCACATAGCAATCTTCGCCGGCCGTCATCTGCCGGAGCGCAGCTTCTATTTTCCGGCGAATCAGGTACAGCGTGACCTCGAAGTCGGTGTTGGTATCGACTTCGCGCGCGACACCCATCCGCGCGACAAAGATTTGCCGCATCACGGGCCGCGCCCGCCGAGTTGGACCGGATAGTACGGAGTCGTCGACGGGGATGTCGCGCCAGCCGAGCACGGAGCACCCCTCTTCGCGGACGGACACCTCGACCATGCGCTCGCAGACGAGCCGGTCCGCTTTGCGGGACGGGAGGAACATCATCCCGACTCCGTAACTCCCCGCGTTGGGCAGAGAGATCCCGGCCGGCCCACACACTTTCCGGAGGAACGAGTGCGGCACCTGGAGCAGGATGCCCGCGCCGTCGCCGGTACACGCGTCGGCGGCGACGGCGCTGCGGTGCGAGAGGTTCCTGAGGACCTCGAGGGATTTGTCGACGACGTCGCGGGAACGAACGCCGTGGATATGGGCGACGAACCCAATTCCACACGCGTCGTGCTCGTAAGCCGGGTCGTACAGTCCCTGCTTTTCCGTCATCCTCTGTCCCGGAGCGTTCGCTCCTGTGGGGGCCGCGTTGACACAAAAAAAAGGCCTCGTCCGATTTGGAGAGGCCTTCTGCGCACTAGTTTAGCAAGCTGCTATGAATCCGTGTTAGTGCCCGCGCAGAATCTCTCCATCACCCCAAGTCGAAGCGGGGCGGGATGAATGAGAATTCGGTAATTCGCGGGCGATTGCTTCACGTGTCGGTTCTCGAATGTGTTGAGCCTGCATCGCAAAATAGACTCGTTGGCTGAGCGACGCAAGAAAAATTCCACGGTATTCTGGCATCCACGGTACCGAAGCAGGGAGCTCTGGGCCTGTAAGCTGAAGCTCAGAGCCTCCAACTGGCGTCCGGAGAAGGGGACCGAGATCGCCTTGAACATCCCGATGCAAACGCCGCAGTCGTACTTTAGAGCCCACTCAAGGAGATCTGATGCGATTCTTCCCGGCACGGCTCGGTGCGGTTCTCATCTTGAGTCCCGCGATGCTCCCAGCCCAACGCGATATTCGACAAGATTTCTCGCAGCGCATGACCGCGCTGGCGACAGCGTCGGGGCTCAGCGACAGCGCGAGGCTGCATCGGCTGTTCGATCTCGATTGGGAGTACGGCAACGTCGCTTCACCCGAGAACGCAACGTACAACGGCTACCCCGGGCAGAACGACCGCTGGACGGATCTCTCCGTCCCCGCGATCCAGAGACGCCGAGCCGACTTTACGAGCGAGCTCAAGGTCATTGGTGCGATCGATCGCGCGCGGCTGAATCCGCCCGACCAATTGAGCTACGACATCTTCAAGAGGGGGGCGCAGGAATTCGTCGAAGGGCAAAGATTCCCCGGCGATCTTCTCCAGGTCTCTCAGCTTGGCGGTCCGCAAACGGCGGCGTCGACTATCGCCTCGCAGCCCGCGCAAACGGTCAAGGATTACGCGGATATCGTTGCCCGGCTGCGCGCCCTGCCAACCGTCGTCGATCAGACGATTGCCCTGCTCGACAGCGGTGTGAAACTCGGCGTCACGCCCCCGCGAATCACGCTACGCGACGTTCCCAGGCAGGTGGCCGATCTGATTCCGGAAGATCCGATGAAGAGCGCGCTGCTCGCTCCGTTCACCAGCTTCCCGGTTGGGATCGCCGAGACCGACAGAACGCGCCTTCGGGCCGGCGCGGTGCGCGCATACAACGAGCAGGACCGCCCGGCATTCCAGCGCCTACAGGCCTACCTGACGAACACCTACATTCCGCGCTCGCGGGAGACGATCGGCATGAATGCGCTCCCCAACGGGGCGGCCTGGTACGCATACAATGTGAAGGTCCAGACGACGACCACCCGCACACCGGACGAAATCCATGCGTTGGGCCTGTCCGAGGTGAAGCGCATCCGCACGCAGATGGACAGCCTGATTCGCTCGACGGGATTTACCGGAGATTTCGCCGCCTTTACTCACATGCTTCGCACGGACCCGAAGTTTTTTTTCACAGACTCTGCTTCTCTCGTCCGCGCGTATCGCGACATCACCAAGCGCATCGATCCGGAGCTCCCCAAACTCTTCGGGAGACTGCCGCGACTTCCCTACGGTGTCTCGACCATTCCCTCCTACTCGGCGCCGTCTCAGACGACAGCTTACTATTGGCCGGGCGCGCCAGAAGCGCATCGCGCCGGCCAGTACTTCGTGAACACCTACAAGCTCGACACGCGTCCGAAGTGGGAGATGGAGGTCCTTACGTCGCACGAAGCAGTGCCGGGGCATCATCTACAGATCGCGATCTCACAGGAGCTGGAAGGGATTCCTGAATTCCGCCGCTACGGCGGATATACGGCCTTCGTGGAAGGGTGGGCTCTCTACTCCGAGAGTCTCGGGCCCGAGCTGGGATTGGAGAAGGATCCGTACTCCAAGTTCGGGCAGCTCACCTACGAGATGTGGCGGGCGATCCGTCTGGTGATCGACACGGGGATCCATTCACTGGGATGGTCGCGGCAGCAGGCGATCGACTACTTCACGGCGAACAGCGCCAAGACGGCACAGGACATCACGGTTGAAGTAGATCGGTACATCGTCTGGCCGGGTCAGGCGCTCGCCTACAAGAGTGGGGAGCTGGAGATCAAGGAGCTCCGGAAGTACGCCGAGCAGGAGCTGGGGGCGCGGTTCGACATTCGCGCGTTCCACGATCAGATACTCAGTCAGGGGGCGCTGCCGCTCGACGTCCTGGATACACGCATTCGGGCTTGGGTTGCGGAGCAGAAAAGAATCAACTGAACACTACCGGCCGGGGGCTTTCGGCGGGTCGGCGGTGGGCTACGAGCTCAGTCTGGCTTCGGTTCGTTCTTGCCGCGAGGGAGTGAGAGAATGAACGTCGAGCCCTCGTCCACCTTGCTCTCGACGCTCAGCTCGGCGCCCATCGCACGCGCCAGATCGCGGCTGATGGAGAGGCCCAGCCCCGTGCCCACTGCGCCGGCCGTCTGCCCGCGAGCGAGCTGAATGAATGGCTCGAAGATCTGCTCCAGCTTGTCCGGCGGAATTCCGATTCCCGTATCCGTGACTCTGACCCGCATTCGGTCCTTCGTCGGGCCACACGTAACCGTGATCTTGCCGCCCGGCGGAGTGAACTTGATGGCGTTCGACAGAAGATTCAGAAGAATCTGCTGCAGTCGATCCGGGTCGGTGTGCGCGGTGTAAGTCGGATCGCAGCAATTGTACTCGTAGTTCAATTGCTTTTGCTGGAGCTGGGGGGCGATCAGAGCCTCGAGTTGGCCGAGGGTCTCGTTCATTGAAACGTCGATGGGGTCGAACTGCACTCGGCCCGCCTCGAGCTTGGCGAAGTTCAGGATGTCGTTGATCAGAGACAGCAGGTGGTGCTGGCTGCGCTTGATGCGCTCGAGATCTCCACGCTGTACATCGTTGATCGGACCGCGGATCTCCGCCACGAGCAAGTCCGCATAGCCCCCGATCGCGTTCAGCGGCGTCCTCAGCTCGTGCGACATGGCGGCGAGGAACTCCGATTTTGCCCTGTTCGCCTCCTCCGCCTCGCCACGTGCCTTTCGCTCGGCGTCGTAAAGACGCGCGTTGTCCATCGCGATCGCCGCCCAGCCAGCGATTCCCGAGACGACCCGCTCGGCCCGCTCGTCGAAAACTCCAACATCGGAGTGCCCGAAGAAGAGACCGCCAATCACGTCTCCACCGCGCGAAGAGACCGGCACCGCGAGATAGCTGTGCACCGGAAGGTGACCCGGCGGCTGCCCGTAGTACGGTCCCATCTGGCCGTACCGTGGATCCTTGGTGATGTCGTCGCTTCGCACGATGGCAGTGCCGTAGAACGTTGGAGCAAAGACCGGCGTCGGGCGAGGATGCCCGAAATCCTCGAAGGCCTCGCGTGGAGCTCCGGACAAAGTGAAGAGCGTAAGCTTCTCGCCCTGGTGGTCGACGACGTTGTAGAAAAACGCTCCGAATTGCGCGCCCGTGAGCTTGGTTGCGGCATCGGTCACAGTCTGGACGATCCGCTCGATATCCAGCTCCTGCGCGAGCGCAGTGCCGACTTGGTTGAGGGCCTCGAGCTCGGCGCGGGCGGCTTCGGCGTCGGCGCGCGCGCGATCGCGCTCCTGCTCCGCGCGCCTGCGGGCTGCGACCACGCTCGCGGCATTCTGGAGCGCCGTGAGCTGGAGAGATTTCTCCTCGTCGGTATCCACTCTACCCGCCGGCTATCAGATCCGAGGCCATCGCGGTGCCTTCGACGCGCGCGCGAATCTTGGCGAAAGCCGTATCACGGCTCGTCGACGTGTCATCGCTGAACGGCGCGTAGCCGCAATCGTCGGTCGTTCCCAGCCGCTCGATCGGAATGTATTTCGCCGCTTCGATGACGCGATCGCGGACCTCTTCGGGGGTGTCGATGCGCGGATTGATCGGCGCGACCACTCCGACAAAAACCTGTTGATCCGGCCTCATGTTCTCCTGGATGATCTTCAGCACCCGCGCGCGATCTTTTTCACCGGCAAGGGCTACACAGAAATAGCCAACATTGAGCTCGAACAGCAACGGCAGGAAGTCCGCGTAATCGATGTCGAAGCTGTGGGTCGAGTCAAGGTCGCCGCCCGGACACGTGTGAACCCCGATCACTTTCCGCTCGGCATCGGAGAATCGCTCGAGCCCGAGGTTGTTCAAGTCGATGAACGTGCCAAGGAGCTCTCCGGACGGATCGATCTTCATCGCGAAGCGCGCTTCGGTGAAGTCGATCTGCACCTTGGCGGCTCCGCGAGAAAGGCAGCCGCGGATCTCCTTCTCGTGCTCGCTCAGCAGATCCTCGATGAACTCATCGCGCGAGTAGCCGGGAATCTCATCGACCGGGTACATCAGGCTGAGCGCTGAGGGAGAGATCACGGCTTGCTTCAGAGGCCGGTGTGCATAGCCGAGAGCTACATCGAGGTAGCTGTACGCGTATCGCTTGTAGTGGAACGGTCCGCTCGTGAGCCTCGGCATGCGGCGCACGTGCCCTGCCGCGAAGGGAATCTTGAATCCGTCCGGCGCCGTGTTGGGCAACCCCTGCACGGAGTACGTCCAGAAGTTGTGGTACTTGCGCTGCTCGCCGTCGGTGATGATCGGGGAGCCGGTCGCCTCGAATCGTTCGATTGTGTCCTTGACCGCCGCATCGTAGAGCGGATCGAGCTTTGGATCGGAGAAATTTTCCGCGTCGACGAGTTCGATGAGCTTCGGCGGTCGCGGGATGCTGCCTATCGGCTCGGTTGGAATATTCATCTATTCATTTTCTTTCGGGTCGAAATGAACGCAGCGGGTAGGGATGGTTTATCGATCGACTTGACTAGTCGACGACGATGCCATTTCCCTCGGCTGCAATCTGCCGTTGAACTACGCATGAGGCTAGTCAAATGTTCAGGGGCTCGCCCCACCGTCAATTCAGTTTTGAATTGACTGATTCCGTACAAAGTCCGGGCAAACACTGGGATCCGTCATCGAAGCACGGGCAGGAATCGAAACTGCAAATGAGCACTACCGGCCGGGAGGCGGCGATGTGCTACGTGCTGTTGTCAGCAACCCACAACGGATAAATGGAGCGCACTTGGGGACCACAAAGAAGATCAGCAACCCTGCCAAACAGAGACTGAAGGCGGTCTTCCTGCTGGCGACGCTAAAACGAAAGCGTGGTGGAGGCGAGTTCTCGCACACCGAGACGCTTTGCGAGATGGTGATCGACGAGCTGCGCGAGCACAATGTTGCGAGTGAGTTCGTCCGGATCGTGGAGTACGACGTCAGGCCGGGGACCAAAAGCAACATGGGGCCAGGCGACGAGTGGCCCGGGATTCTGAAGAAGATCCTCGCCGCGGACATCATCGTGTTCGCGACGCCGATCTGGTGGGGCAACCAGTCGTCGCTGATGCAGCGCGTGATCGAGCGTCTGGACGAGCTGCACACCGAGCTGCGCGAGACGGGGAAGTCTCGCCTCACGAACAAAGTCGGTGGAATCATCATCACTGGCGAGGAGGATGGCGAGCAGCACGTCACGGGCAACCTCGCGAACTTCCTGCTGTCGATTGGTGTGACGCTGCCGCCACGATGCGCCGTCTCGTACCTGGGCGACTACGCGCGGGCGACGAAGGAGTCCCTGCGCAAACGACTTCGCGGGGACAAACTGACTGGCGACGCGGCGGAGACAATGGCTCGCAACCTCGCGTTCTTTGCGAGGCTCCTGCGGGAGAACAACATCCCGGAGAAATAGGGGGTGAAAAGAAAAACGGGGCGTCTTTCGAC
>DATCPG010000037.1:0-1594 GCA_036570225.1 Gemmatimonadaceae bacterium
GCTTACCCCGCGCCGGTAAATGCCGGCGCGAGAACCGGCTCCGATATCGCGATCAATGCCGGTCTATAAGCGGCTGCTTCCGTACCTGCGCCCGCATGGCTGGCGCATGTCGATCACCATCGTCTCGAATTTGCTCGCGGCGCTTCTCGATGGCTTCTCTATCGCGCTGCTGATTCCGTTTCTCAACATCCTGTTCCACCAGCCTGCGACGGCGGTTCCGAAGGGACTCGTCTCCCGGCTCATAGACGCCACAATTGGCGGCCGCATCATTCCCGGCGACGAGATGCGCTCGCTCCGGAACGTCATCATCGTCGTTCTGATCGCGGTGATTCTCAAGAATCTGCTCGTGTGGGTAGCGGGGCAATTCGGCGCGACGCTCCAGGAGTACGTCACGCGCGATCTCCGGAATTCTGTCTACCGTCACCTCGCGCATCTCCCGCTGGGCTACTTCACGCAGATGAAGGCGGGGCAGATTCTGTCGCGGGTGATCAACGACACCTTCGAGACGCGTCTCATCCTGACGCAGATCGTCACGCAGTCGCTCCAGAGCGCATCACTGGTGATAGTCTACATCGCGATCCTGTTCAGTATCTCGTGGAAGCTGTCGCTCGTGGCGCTGATAATTCTGCCGCTGCTGGGATTTTCTCTGCAGCCGATGCTCAGGAAGCTGCGCAAGGGAAATCTTCGTCGTGGGAACGTGCACGGTGAGATGACGAGCGTGCTGCAGGAGACAATTAGCGGAATTCGTCTCGTCAAAGCGTCGTGCACCGAGGACTACGAAGAGGGCCGGTTCGCGGACGGCAGCAACAAGTACGCACGCAGCAGTCTCAAGCTCACGCGCCTCGCTCTTCTCGCGCCCCCGGTTACGGAGATAATTGGCACTGTGATCGCTGTGCTCGTGCTTTGGATCGGTGCGTGGCAGGTGTTGAGGAGCGGGACGATGACCGGCGCCACGCTGCTCGCGTTTCTCACACTCGTTTTGCGCCTGCTGCAGCCCTTGAAGCAGCTCTCACAGATGCGCACCACTGCGCAATCGTCGCTCGCTTCCGCCGAGAGACTGTTCGAGATCCTCGACGCACCCGCCGAATTCCAGCGTGATCGCGGCACCCGCGAGACGGCGATGTTCGAGCGCGAGATCAGGTTCGACAACGTCACCTTCTCGTATGGAGACGCGCCGGTACTCTTGGGACTCGACCTCGTCGCGCGGAAGGGGCAAGTCACCGCACTGGTGGGACCGAGTGGGTCCGGAAAGAGTACGCTGGTCGACCTGATTCCGCGTTTCTACGAGCCCAGCGAGGGACGCATCCTTCTCGACGGAATCGACACGCGAGAGATCAAGCTGCCCGCGCTGCGCTCACTGACCGGAATCGTGAGTCAGGAGACCGTGCTCTTTCACGACACCGTGCGCAACAACATCGCCTACGGTGCAACTGACAAATACACCCAGGCGCAGATCGAAGCGGCGGCAAGAGCCGCCAACGCGCACGAATTCATCGTCGAGCTTCCCGAGGGTTACAACACGCTGCTCGGCGAGCGCGGGACGCGGCTTTCCGGAGGTCAGCGCCAGCGACTCGCGATTGCGCGGGCCTTGCTG
>DATCPG010000038.1:0-1534 GCA_036570225.1 Gemmatimonadaceae bacterium
CTACACGGGCGTGTTGGACTTCGAGCACGTTGATGGCGACGACAATCTGACCGACCCGTGCTTCGCTGTTCTCGAGCGTGATGGAGATCCACTCTTTCTTTCGAGCCACCGCGGCGATGGGGAATTCGGCCAGGCGATCGCGGTTCTGCTGGACGACGTCGACAGCCTCTTCAGGAAATATCGGAGTCGCGGGCTTCGCACACCCGGCAATCCGGACAATCCCAGGCAGGTCCACGAAGGACCGATCGATCAGACGTGGGGAACGCGCGAATTCTACGTCGACGATCCCGATGGGAATACATTGCGTTTTGCACAGCCGATCAAGCGATCGCCGAAACAGGCGTGATCACCCACGCGCTCGCCACTTCGAGTTGTCCACACGTTTCACCAGCAGCCGGCCAGTCCGAAGTAGGCACCTTCCCACCATCCAGTTAGCATACCTCTCCTGAAACTGCAGGCCACCCCTGGCCGTAATAACTGAAAACATAGTTTATGGCGACGCCGAGCTGACTGTGCGGATTCGCCTTCTCGGGCGCTTGGAGATTGGCAATGACCCCGGTACAGACATATGCGCGCGTCGCAGGAATTCTTTTTCTGACCACGTTCGTGGCAGGCTCCTTCGGCGAGTTCTACGTGCCCACCACATTGATCGTTTCCGGCGATCCAACTGCCACCTTCAACAACATCGCTGCTAAGGAGTGGCTGTTCCGGCTCGGCTTCGCCGGGTACCTGCTAGAGGGACTGTGCGATGCCGCGCTCGCACTCGTGCTCTACGTCCTGCTGAAGCCCGTACACCGGAACCTCGCCCTGCTCGCCGCGTTCTTTGGGTTGATCTCGACCGCGCATTTCGCGGTCTGCGAGATGTTTTTCTTCAGCGGGCCAATGCTGCTCAAGAACCCCGTCTTTCTGCAGACCTTTTCGCGAGACCAGCTCAATGCGCTCATCTACTTGTTCATCCGTGTCTATGCGTACGGCGCCGGACTATTCATGGTCTTCTACGGATCTGCCTCGCTGATTCGCGGCTACCTCATCTACCGCTCGGGATACCTGCCACGCTTCCTCGGCGTGCTGCTCGGGATCGCCGGCGTGGGGTTCATACTCAAGAACTTCACCCTGGTGTTGGCGCCAACGTATTCGTCGGATTTCCTGCTGCTGCCAGCACCGATAACTGTGCTGGTATTGACGCTGTGGCTCCTCGTCAAGGGAGTCGACGTTCAGAAATGGGAAGCTCGCGTCATCGCCATGAGGGCAATCGACCAGCCGTCGCTCACTTAGTCGATGAAATAGTGAAAGCTCGCGACTTCGAATCGTCCACGCCTTTTATCAGCAGCCAGACCGGCAAGACGAATTCCCCCGCGCCGGCCGCGAGAAGCAGAGGCCATATCGACGTCGCCAGTGGTGACCACAAGAAGGTCAGCCCTCCTATGCCACCAGCGATCCACCACCAACCAAGCCACCTGGGCAGAAACGTTGACTGGAGAATGAGATAACCGGTGACGAGCTCGAAGCAAGCGAAAAGCACGAAGGAGATGTA
>DATCPG010000039.1:0-1656 GCA_036570225.1 Gemmatimonadaceae bacterium
CTTCTTGTCGCGGCTGAGATAACGCTCGGTCGAACGGATGGCTCCCAGTGGAAGCGATATGAGGCGGTCCACCAGGCCGTCGGCGCTCAGCGCGAGCTCGAGCGAGCCCCCGCCGATATCCATCACGACTGAGCGACCAACTCCCAAATCAAAATGCGCGAGCGCACTGCGAAAGCTGAGGCGGGCTTCGTCCTCTCCGTGAAGCACTCTCACCTTGAGGCCGGTCTCCGCCTTCACCTGCTTGAGGAACTCGTCGCCGTTGGCGGCGTCGCGTACCGCGCTCGTCGCGACGACTTCAGTGCGCGTCACTCCGAGCTGGTCGGCGAGCGTCGCCATTCTCGTCAGCGTGCTCAGCGCGTTCTGGATCGCGACTTCACTCAGCTTTCCCGTCTCGGACAGTCCCGCGCCCAATCTCGGAGCCGCCTTCAGCTCGTCCACGACGCGGATCGTTCCCGTCGGAGAGACATCGGCAATCGTCTGGCGAATGGAGTTGGAGCCGATATCGATCGCGGAGATGCGGATGTCCGCATCGCTCCCCTGCGTGGGAACGCTGGGAGTGCTCAGCGTGAGTCGAGGGTTTGCGGTGCCGGCCATACTTTAAAACTGACGGGTGGTCGCTCCAAACGAAACTCCCGCCTCAGTGGCATTTGCCTTCGGCGGGATCCCAGACTCTTCCGTCGGTATCGATGAAGGCGCTGCTGTACTTGCCAGAGCCAAGCATCAATTTCAGCACGCCAAAGCGGCCGTGAATCCGAGTCACGGAGTTCGCGGCGAACGGCTCGCGCACTGCGCGCAGCGCGCCCCCGCCCGTGCCGCTGATGATTTCTTCGATTCCCTTCGCCGCGTCGACTGCGCCCGACGGCGTCTGCGGAAGAAAGCGCTCGTAATGGTGCTCGTGTCCGTTGAGGACCAGGTCGGCGCCGCCATCGAAAAGTATCTGCCACAGGGCACGCACCTGCGGCGTCGCTCCGTAAATACCCGAACTGAAAAGCGGCCGGTGAAAATAGGCGAGCGTGCAGAGTACGGGGTGGCTGGCCAGATCCCGACGCAGCCAATTCTCCTGCGCGGTCGCCGCGGCGGAATCGGCGCCAGGTCCGAAGTACAGCTCGCTGTTGAGCGAGATCAGGTGCCATCCACCGAAGTCGTAGCTATAGTAGCCTTTTCCCGACGGGCCGGCGCGACCGCCGAAATAAGCGAAATAGGGGTCGGCGCTTCCGCTGTCGTAGTCGTGATTTCCCGGCGCAGGGTGCAGGACGCTCATAATGTGTGGCGATCCCCACGATGGAGAAAAGCAGCGCGGAAAATCGCTATCGACGCCCGACGACCCCGATGGGTAGGCGTTGTCGCCGAGGGTTGCGACCGCGGCTTGTTCATTATCCGTCGCGGCGGCAGTCAACACGCTGTCGACGATGTGTGCCGTCGTCTCGTCGCCGTTCGTTCCGCATACCGCGATGTCACCGGCCGCGATCAGCTCCGGCGCCCCAGGCAGCTCGATCTCCTGCACCGGAAGACTCGGAGATCGCGTGGGAGCCGAGGAATCACTCCGCGAGCAGCCGAGGAGCAGCGCTGTGACTGAAATGAACCACAGGCCGTTTCTAATCATCGAGCACTCACGAAGGCATCTAGGTTCAAGGGTATAACCCATGAACCTAGATG
>DATCPG010000040.1:0-8027 GCA_036570225.1 Gemmatimonadaceae bacterium
GTGCTCGGGCGGCCGAGCGGGAATGGACAGGGTTGACCTTAGCATACTGGTGTGCATAGCCGGGCGCAACGGACCGAAAACTATTGTTGTCGGCGAAACCCGCTAATACCTTAAAGTGACGGGCAACTCTCCCCGTCGTTCGGGAGTCGCGGATGCACAAATCATTGATCATATCCGGCTATCAGACGCCGATTGCGCTGCTGCTGGCCGTCATCCTCGCCGGTCCGATTGCCGCCCAGGACGTAGGAAATGTATCGGGCACAGTCTCCGATACGGTGGGTGGTCCGATCTTTCGCGCGGAGCTGGCCGTAGAAGGATCGGGTCTTCGCGCTTACACCGATGAGCACGGGACTTTCAATCTCGAGGGCCTGCCTCTCGGGCAGCGCGTTCTCACTGCTCGCCGCCTTGGTTTCGCCCCTGCGCGCGTCGCGATTCAGGTCTCACAGGCGACAGGCGCTGAGGTTGCGATCAGGTTGAGCCCCGTCCCGAGCACGTTGCCGCCCGTCGTTATCCATCCCGCCCGATTGGAGTACAGCGGCCGGCTCGCCGAGTACTACAAGAGACTCGAGAAAAGGTCCTCCGGGGTTTTCATCACCCGCGATCAAATCGATCACGAGAACTCAACGACATTGGGTGCATTGCTCCAGCACGTTCCGGGAATTCGCATTGGGCGTGGCGCGGCGGGGATCACCGGAATGCGGATGCGGGGGCGCTCCTGCTGGCCCCTGGTGTGGATTGACGGTACACCCATGCCAGCTGGGGAGGCTGATCTGGATGCCTTCATCCCGAGCACCATTCAGGGGATCGAGCTCTATCTGGGATCGACGACGGCGCCGATGCGGTACATCCAGAATGGAGACGTGTCCAGCTGCGGAACCGTTCTCATCTGGTCGCGCGGGCCCGACACAGATCCGATCGGCAGCTCCGAATCGTCGGTCGATCTGGAGGATCTGATCGATAGGCAAGCGGTATACAGCGCGGACAGGGTTGACCGACCAGCGCGCCTCGATACCACCCAATCCCTCCAGCTCGACTTTCCGGCGTCGCTCTTTGCGGCTCACGTACCGGGAATGGTGATAGCCGAGTTCGTCGTCGATACTCTTGGGCGGGTCGAGAATCGAACGGTGGGAATCATCTCGTCCACCGCGCCACTGTTTTCGGATGCGGTCCGCCTGGCGCTGCACAGCGCGAGCTATATACCCGCGACCAAGGGCGGACATCCGGTCAGACAACTGGTTCAACAGCCGTTCGAGTTCGATGTGGCCGGCTCGCAAAAGGCCGCCGGACAGCCGGAAAAACTCGAGATTGCCGGGCGGATCAAGAATTAGACACAAATAACCCTTGCGCGGTTCATTTCACGGATTGTACTTTTTGGGCGCGACAAATCGGCATGACACCCGTACCCATTTCCGGCCGATAGCGTTGCCCGCCGTACCTCAGGCGCTAACCCGTGGAAACTTCGGATCTATCGGCTCGGAGAGAACTTCTCCGTCCCGATAAGTTTTCCGTTTTTGTTTGAACGTGATTGCTCGTTCGCATAAGTCATCGCTATTCCCCGCCGCGGGGATTCCACGCAAGCGCACATCCTAACAAAAGGAGGGATTGTCCCGTTCTGCAGTGAGCTCTGTGCCAACGCATCGCTGTAAGACAGCAGTCGTTTGCAAATCTTCGACACCATACTGAGGTACGCATGAAGAAACTATTACGTTCTATGCAGCTGGTTGCCGGCGCCCTGACGGCGTTGGCTTTGGTGACTCCCGCCCTCGCGCAGGGCCAATCGGCGGTTCTGACCGGGCGAGTGGTCTCGGAGCAGGGTCAACCGCTTTCTGGAGCCAGCGTTCTCGTCCCCGAGCTCAACATCTCGGTCACCACGAATCCGGCGGGTGCCTACACCATCATAGTCCCGGCCGCGCGCGTGCGGGGACAAAGCGTGGTCGTCCGCGCCAGAGCAATCGGATACCAGCCTATTGCCAATCCGATCACGCTCAATGCTGGTTCACAGACGGTTGACTTCAATCTGAAGCAGGACCTGACCCAGCTCGCCGCGGTTGTCGTGACCGGCGTCACGGCGGCTACCCAGCAGGTCAAGCTGCCGTTCACCGTCGCCCACCTGGATAGCGCGCAGATGCCGGTAACCGGGTCGAATCCGATCAGCCAGATCCAGGGCAAGATTCCGGGCGCGCAGATCGTCGCCGCCAGTGGACGCCCAGGCACCGCGCCCTCGATCGTTCTTCGCGGTCCGGTTTCTCTGGACGCAACAGGACGCAGCGAGGAGCCGCTGTACCTTCTTGACGGCGTTCCGCTCCAGGGATCGTTGCCGGACATCAGTCCATCAGACATCGAAAACATCGAAGTCGTGAAAGGTGCGGCCGCCGCGGCTCTGTACGGCGCCCGAGCAGGCGCAGGCGTAATCAACATTACGACCAAGAGCGGCAAGACCGGTCCCGAGGGCGTGAAAATCGGCGCCCGCACGGAGATTGGAGCCAGCGATCTGGAGCGGGCCTTCCCGCTTTCCAAAGCCACCGACCTCGTGCTCGACCCGACAGGGAAGCAGTTCTGCGCCACCGTCGTGGTTGGTGGGTCGAACTGCGGACGGTATATCGATTGGGATCAGGAAGTCCAGAGGATCAACAACGATGGGCTCGACTATTCGCTCCCGCCGCAGCAGTTCCTTGGAGACCTCGGATTCGCCAGCGCGCCGACCTACGAGCAGATGACCGGCACATTCGACGTTACGCCCTGGCCCGTTCTGCGCGATCCCGTGAGACAGCTCATCACTTCTGCCCCCTACGCTAACAGCAGCGTGGACGTGAGGGCGAAGGTCAACAACACCGGCGTTTACGCGAGCATTGCGAATCTCTCGCAGCAGGGAGCGGTCCAGTACATGGGAGGCTTCCTCCGGAACTCGGCTCGTGTCAACATGGACCAGCGGTTCGGCGATCGTGTCTCTGCAAACCTGAACAGCTACTACAGCCAGACGATCGATCATCCGGACAACGGTGCCTTCTTCTCGATCACGCGTGCGCCGTGGATGGCGGACCTCCAGGCCCGCGATGCACTTGGCCGGATTGTCGTCAACCACAATCCACTGAGCAACTCTTCGCAGAATTACAATCCCCTGTACGACGCTCAGTACATTCATCAAACCGATCGGGGAACGAGATTCGTCGGCGGCGCCAGCCTTCACTATACGCCTCTCGACTGGCTCAACCTCGACGGAAACTTCGGGTACGACCGTTCCACCAATGAGTACCTGTATCTCCGCGACAAGGGTTGGCGCACGACCTCGCCAAACGCGACTTCCTCCTCCGGCTACATTGGAAACGGAAATAGCGATAACGAGCAATACACGACGGGTCTGAGCGCAGCGGCGAGCAAGACCCTCGGCGATCTTATTTCGACGTTCACGACGCGCTATACCTACGGTGACCAGTCGCTGCGTGGTCAGGATCTTTCGGGTACACACCTTGTTGAGCAGGGGCTCGAGACCGCGCTGGCCGCTACGCAGGATTACACCATCAGCAGCTCGGTTCAGCAGATCCGCGACATGGGCTTCTTCTTCGGAGCCGATTTCGACTTCAAGGACAGATACGTTCTCAGCGGACTGCTTCGCCGTGACGGAAGCTCCCTGTTTGGAGCGGGTAACCGCTGGGCCACGTTCGGTCGCGTCGCGGGCGCCTGGATCGTGTCGCGCGAGCCATGGTGGCCGGCGGCAAATGCAATCAGCCTCTTCAAGCTCCGCGCATCGCAGGGAACAACGGGGCAGCGGCCGCGCTTCGATGCCCAGTATGAAACCTTTACCATCGGCGCAGGCGGTACGCTCAGCCCGGATCAGCTCGGTAACAAGTTCCTGAGACCGGAGGTCAATAAGGAAACGGAGCTGGGTACCAATATCGAGCTCTTTGGCAAATTCGGTTTGGACCTGACCCACTCGAAGGCGGTCATCGACCACCAGATCCTGCCGGTTACCGCTTCATCGGCGTCCGGATTCTCGAGTGTCTGGCTGAACGCCGGAGAGCTGACCAACAGGACGTGGGAGGCAACACTGACCCTCCCCATTGTCACCCGTGGTGCCCTCAGCTGGACCTCACGAGTGATCTATGACAAGACGACGTCGAAGATCACGCGCCTCGATGTGCCTGATTTCACGGGTACTGTATTCGAGGGCGGCAATCCGTTTTCCGTGTTCAAGTTCCGCACGGGTGAAACGGTCGGCACCCTTTACGGAAGAGATTTCGTCAAGAACTGCAGCCAGCTCCCCACCGGGTATTCGAGTCAATGCTCGATGAACTCGTCCGACGTGAGCGCGGCGTTCAGGCCGAACGATCAGGGTTACATCGTCTGGGTCGGAGCGGGAAACCAGACTACAGAGGGAATCACCAAGAATCTGTGGCGCGCTCAGCTGCCAATCGGCTCCTCGAGTTGCGGAGTGGGCTGCAGCGGACCATGGGGCAACCGCACGAACTGGGGCATGCCGATAACGCTTCGCGATTCCTTGGGTAACAAGATGAACGTCGCCGTCGGCAACGCTCTACCCAAGTATCACTGGGGACTTTCGCAGACCATCGATTGGAAGCGCATCAACCTCTATGGTCTGCTGGACGCGGCGAGGGGTCAGAAAATCTGGAACGTTCAGTATGCGTGGTCGCTCGGCGATCTCACCAGCGGCGCGGTCGACCAGACCAGCGTCTCGGTGCAGAATGCCAAGCCGGTCGGTTACTACTGGCGCCAGGGACCCTCAAAATCGCCAACGGACGGCAGCACTGCAGGCGTCGGCGGGTTTTACGACGTCCTCGGACCCAACACCTACAATACCGAAGACGCGAGCTACGTAAAACTGCGCGAGGTCTCGGCGAACTTCCGCGTCGGATCCATTTTCGGCAACGGAGACTGGAAGGTTGGGTTCGTCGGTAGAAACCTGAAGACGTGGACCAAGTTCCGCGGCTTCGACCCCGAGGCTGGCGACACGGGTGGGCCATTCAACTCCGCGGCGCTGACCGGCATTACGTCGTACAGCTACCCGAAGCTGAGAACCTACACGTTCCAACTCTCGACCTCGTTCTGACAACAAAATATTGGTGCGGGCGGGCCGGCGATGTTGCCGGCTCGCCACACTCCACCTTCCAAACGATTAGTGAGGAATTGATGCATAACTTAGCAACTGTCAGACTCTGGTCCGCAGGCATTGTCGTAGCGGGAGGGTTAGCCCTCGGAGGGTGCCGCGACAATCCTCTGGACGTGTCGAACGGAAACAATCCCAACGTGGCGCAGGTTTACGGCACGCCGAAGGATGTGGAGACAATCATATCCACGAACTTCCAGCAGCTGTGGAATGCGCAGCAAGGGAATGTCGGCCTGGGCGTTCAGACCATGGTGATGTCGTTTGAGAGCCACTCGGGTCTCGCCAACTTCGGCATGGGCGCCAGGGCCTCAATTCCGAGATCGCCGGTCAGCAACGATCTTGGCAACTCGGACCAGGCGATCATCTTCAACGATTTCGACAAGCTGACGCGAAATTCCCGCAGCGCGGCCAATGCAATTGCCGCACTGGATCGCTTCATCGCCGCGGGATCGGGCACCGGCTCGCCAGCCGAGGATGCACGCGCGAAATCTTTCGCGTACTTCAATCTTGCGTACGGCTTGGGCAACACTGCCCTGCTGTACGATTCGGCGGCCATCATCACGCCGCTCGTTCCGTCCGATGTGATACCGCCTCTTTCTACGGCAAAGGCGGTCATGGACGTCGCACTCGGCTTCTTCGATTCGGCTCTCGTCATATCGCAGAGCGCCGCGGCGAGCAACGGAGCGAACGGCTGGCCGATTCCCAAAGCGTGGATGTCCCAATCCGCTGATATTCCACTTGCTCAGTGGCAGCAGATCATCCACTCGTACAAGGCACGCTTCCGCGCTAACAATCCCCGGACTCCGGCTGAGCGGGCGGCGGTGGATTGGAACGCTGTCGTTACCGACGCCACGGCAGGAATCACCAGTGATCTCAACGTGATCGCGTCGGCCTCGGGTGGTTGGGGCTCGGCGTGGATTACGCAGTTGGCTGTCGATGCGACGTGGAGTCAGATGACTCCGTTCGTGCTTGGAATGGCCGATACGACGGGGGCTTACGATGCGTGGCTCGCCACGCCGCTCAACTCGAGAGCGCCGTTCCTGCTCCGAACCCCGGACAAGCGGTTCCCTTCGGGGGAGACCCGCCCTGCGCAGCAATCGGTAACGGGGATCAGCCACGCAGGCACAGCGCCGGGAAGCGTTCTCTACTTCAGGAATCGACCGGCGGGCGACGACAAGCCAGCGGCTCCGTGGGGAACGTGGTATTACGACAACTGGAGATTCTGGGGGATCCAGCAGGCAGGTGGGAACGGACCGATCATGGCCTTCTCTCGTGCGGAAAACGATTTGCTTGCTGCAGAAGGATATCTGCGCACCTCTCGCACAGCGCTCGCAATACCGATCATCAATCGAACGAGAGTCCAGGCGGGTCTTCCGCCTATTCCGGCGGGGGCCGCTTCGACGGACCCCGTTCCAGGAGGAAGTGCGTGCGTACCGCGCGTGCCGCAGCCGCCGAATTACACCTCCACCGCGTGCGGCAGTGTTTTCGAGGCAATGAAGTGGGAGAAGCGGCTGGAGACGAGCTTTACCGGCTACGCCCAGTGGTTCCTGGATGCCCGCGGTTGGGGTGACCTCGTGGAGGGGACAGTTCTCGAGTGGCCCGTGCCGTGGGAAGAGCTCTATGCCCGCCAGAACCTGACCATATATACGACCAGTAACTCGAAGGCGGCCAAAGGAACGTACGGTTTCTAGTGGGAGTCGCGGTGTCTCGTGCTAGGCTCACCGGCGATCTCAGGACCGGCGGTGGGCCGCGGCGATTCTGGAGTGGATGTCTGCTCGCGTTTTTGTCCGGCGTGGCCTCTGGATGCTATGTCTACGGTCCAGCGCCGATAAATGCCGCGCCGGGTACGCGAGTGCAGCTGGAGCTGAACGATCGGGGAAGGGTTGGCCTGGGAAACAACATTGGGCCGACAGGTGATGTTGTCGAAGGAATAGTCCAGTCGAACTCCGATTCCGCGTATTCGCTGCAGGTGAAGCGAGTCGAGTACATGAATGGACAGTGGAATGCCTGGAACGGAGAGAATTTGATCGTGCCAAAGGAATTCGTTGGAACCGCGAAGGAGCGGACGTTCTCGCAAAGCCGGACATGGCTTGTCGTGGGCGGCGTGGTACTCGCCGCAGTGGCATTCATTTCCTCGCGGAACCTTCTGGGATTCGGTTCGGGTAGCAAAGGATCGGGTGGAGGACCACCCAACACGCAGTAGCAGGACCCAGTCGTATCTGAGCCCGATCGCATTTTACGTTTTTACAATAAATCCGGAGTACTGCTAATGCGCTTATCTCGTTTCGTTTTGCTGACTCTTGGCACAGTGACAGCGGCCGCCTGCGGGGGATCCGATGTCACAACGCCCAACGTCCCGCCGCTCTCTTCGGTGCGCTTCATCAATGCCTTGTCGGACACCGGGGCCGTTGACGTGCGCGCCGTGGATCAGGTGGCATACTCGCCCGTTGCCAACAACCTCGCGTACCGTGCCGCAACGGTGTATCAAAACGCCGCGGTCGGGGTTCGCCACTTCAGGGTTTTCCCGACCAGCACAAACATCAATGTCACGTCCGGGGTCCTCGCCGACGTGTTGGTCACTCTGCCCGCAAACACCAAGATCACACTTCTCGTTACTGGTAGCGCACGTGCCGGCACCGTTGGCCTGTGGGTGATCGATGACGGAGTGGCTGCTCCTGCGGCCGGGCAGGTGAGCGTCAGATTGGTGAACACGGCCTCCAGCTTAATTAACGGATACCTTGTCAACACATCGAGCGATCCGTTGCCAGGGACAGCGACCTACTCCGGTGTTCTTGCGCTTGCTCCCTCGGCGTACGTAAGCCGCACGGCGGGAGTTGCCGCGATTACGGTCACTGATGTCGGGTCGACGCTCGTCACCGCCTCGGCGGACGGACCGCCGGCTCCC